>NZ_JBITXV010000012.1:0-365134 GCF_044544845.1 Streptomyces sp. NPDC053474 | reverse complement strand
CCGGTGGTGTGGGGCACGCCCGGCACGAACGGTCAGCACGCGTATTACCAGTTGATCCATCAGGGTACGAAGCTGATCCCGGCGGACTTCATTGGTTTCGCCGAGCCGGTCGCCGACCTGAGGCCGGGCCTGGTCGCCCAGCATGATCTGCTGATGGCCAACTTCTTCGCCCAGACGCAGGCCCTGGCCTTTGGCAAGACGCCGGAGGAGGTGCGGGCCGAGGGCATCGCGGAGGAGCAGGTCGCCCACCGCACGTTCCGGGGCAACCACCCCACGACGACGATCCTGGCGCGGGAGCTCACGCCCTCGGTGCTTGGTCAGCTCATCGCGCTGTATGAGCACAAGGTGTTCGTCCAGGGGGCGATCTGGAACATCGACTCCTTCGACCAGTGGGGTGTGGAGCTGGGCAAGGTCCTGGCCAAGCGCGTCGAGCCCGCCCTGACCGAAGGCGCGGACGTCCCCGGCCTCGATGCGTCCACGAAGGCCCTGGTCACGAAGTACCGCGAGCTGCGCGGGCGTACCCCGGAAGGTGTGTGAACCGACATGGAACTCGGACTCGTAGGCCTCGGCAAGATGGGCGGCAACATGCGCGAGCGCATCCGCCGCGCGGGCCACACCGTCATCGGCTACGACCGCAATCCGGACCTCGCGGATGTCCACAGCCTCGAAGAGCTGGTGAGCAAGCTCAAGGGCCCTCGCGTGGTCTGGGTGATGGTTCCGGCCGGTGCCCCCACGCAGTCCACGATCGACGAGCTGAAGGACCTGCTCGCCGAGGGCGATGTCGTGGTGGACGGCGGCAACTCCCGCTGGACGGACGACGAGAAGCACGCCGCCGAGCTCGCCGAGCGCGGCATCGGCTTCGTCGACTGCGGTGTCTCCGGCGGAGTGTGGGGCCTGGAGAACGGCTACGCGCTGATGGTCGGCGGGGACGACGAGCACGTCGCGCGCGTCCAGCCGGTCTTCGACGCCCTCAAGCCCGAAGGCGACTTCGGCTATGTCCACGCGGGCAAGGTCGGCGCCGGTCACTTCTCCAAGATGGTCCACAACGGCATCGAGTACGCGATGATGCAGGCCTATGCCGAGGGCTGGGAGCTGCTTGAGGCCGTGGACTCGGTGACGGACGTCCGGGAGGTCTTCCGGTCCTGGCAGGAGGGCACGGTCATCCGTTCCTGGCTGCTGGACCTGGCGGTCAAGGCGCTGGACGACGACGAGCACCTGGACAAGCTGCGGGGCTTCGCCGCGGACTCCGGTGAGGGCCGGTGGACGGTGGAGGCGGCGATCGACAACGCGGTGCCGTTGCCCGCGATCACGGCGTCGCTGTTCGCGCGGTTCTCCTCGCGGCAGGACGACTCGCCGCAGATGAAGATGATCGCGGCGCTGCGCAACCAGTTCGGCGGCCACGCCGTCGAGTCCAGGAGCGAGCACTGAGCGAGGGCTGAGCGGGCTGTGACCCAGCCCCTCGGCCCGCGCGGCCCCTCGGGCAGGCCCTTCGCGGCCTGCCCGAGGGGCCGCGCGGAAAATCGCTGGCCGCACCGCGGCCGGGGCCGTACGATCACGCCCCATGAAGTGAGTGATGACCTCAGCGCGCCGATCCGCACGACGCCGTCCGAGCCCCGGCTCCGGCGTCGGCGCGGCGCGCCCGCACGCCCGTCATCCCCTTCACACGATCGGAACGCCATGACCGACGATGTCTTCCTGCACTCCGTCACCGAACGCCTCGCCGCCCTGCCCGGCGTGCACGCCGTCACCCTCGGCGGCTCGCGCGCCCAGGGAACCCACACACCCGACAGCGACTGGGACATGGCGGTGTACTACCGGGGCGCCTTCGACCCGGCGGACCTGCGCGCCGTCGGCTGGGACGGCGAGGTGTCCGAGCTGGGGGAGTGGGGCGGCGGCGTCTTCAACGGCGGGGCCTGGCTCAGCATCGAGGGCCGCAGCGTCGACGTCCACTACCGTGACCTCGACGTCGTCGAGCACGAGCTGACGCAGGCCTGGCAGGGGCGCTTCCACTGGGAGCCGCTGATGTTCCACCTCGCGGGCATCCCCAGCTACCTCCTCGTCGCCGAACTCGCCGTCAACCAGGTGCTGAGCGGCGCCCTGCCCCGCCCCGAGTACCCGTCGGCGCTGCGCACGGCGGCCCCGGCGTTCTGGCGCGGCCGGGCCGCCCTGACACTCCAGTACGCCAAGGGCGCGCACGCCGGGCGGGGCCGGGCCACCGAGGTGGCGGGGGCGCTCGCCGTGGCCGCCATGGAAACGGCCCACGCGGTCCTCGCGGCGCGCGGTGAATGGACGACGAACGAGAAGCGCCTCCTGGAACGCGCCGGGCTCCGCGACCTCGACACGATCGTGCCGGACCTGCGCTCGGACCCGGAGGCCCTGGCGCGCGCGATCGCGAAGGCGGAGAAGCTGTTCGCGGCAGCGTCCTGAACGACGTAGGGGCGGAAGGCTCGAAGCCCTCCGCCCCTACAGGAGTGCCCGAAGGGGCGCGGGGAACTGCGCGCCCAGCCACGAAGGACCCGCAGGTGACCCACGGCCCAACGCGGCCTACAGCCAAGCGTTAGCGAAGGGCACTGCCGAACAGCGCCGCCACAGACGGCGCCGAGAGGTCCTTGGGCCCGAAGGCCACGGACTTCTTGGCGGTGAGCCCCGCGGAGGTACCGCGCAGCGACCACAGGGCGCCCGCGCTCGCGTTCTCGTTGACCGAGGACGCGGCGAGGTCGGCGCGGCCGTCGCCGGTGACATCGAGCAGGGCCGTGGCGGCACCGAACGCGTCGCCCTTCTCGCCGACGCCGGGGATCCCGGGCGTGTCCTGCTGGAACGCCTGCGCACCGACGCCGGTCACACCGGCGGCGCTGCCGCGGACCAGGACGACGGAACCGGCGTCGGTCACCCGGCCGACGTCCTCGCCGGGCACACCGACGGCGATGTCGGCGAAGCCGTCGCGGTTGACGTCACCCACGGCGACGGAGGCGCCGAAGGCGTCACCGTCCTCCTCGGCGCCGGGGACGCCGGGCAGGTCCTGGTTGACCTTCTGGACCTGGCCGTCGCCGAGCTTCAGCCCGTCCTTCGAGCCGTAGGCGACCATGACCCCGGACTCGTATTCGCTGTCGCCGACCACCAGGTCGGCGTAGTGGTCGCCGTTGACGTCGCCGAGGGCGAGGGCCCCGTCGGAGCCGGGGGCCTGGCCCCGCTTGAAGCCGGTGGGCGAGCCGTACAGGACCTTGTTGCCCCACTCGCCGTCGCCGTAGTAGTCGTTCATGGCGATGTCGGCGCGGCCGTCGCCGTTGATGTCGCCGACGGCCTTGGGCACGACCGGGCCCTTCACGGAGCGCGGGCCGTCGATGCAGCTCTCGGGCTTGTCGGGCAGCGGGGAGCAGTTGAGGTCGGGGCGGTCGTCGCTGCCATAGCTCCACCACTGCGACTTGTCCATAAAGTCGAGGGTCGCGGTGGGCTTGGCGGTGCGGGAGATCGGGCCCTTCCACAGCTTGGCCCGCTGGTCGACCGGGTCGTCGCCGTGGTACGCCACGGTGGCGAACAGCGCCAGGTCGGTCTTGCCGTCACCGTCGAAGTCGCCCGCCTGCGGGGCGTGACCGTACGTGTTGATCTTCGTGCCGCCGGTGAGGCCGGACGCGGAGCCCCACACGATCACCGACCCGTCGTCCCGCCAGCCGGTGCCGATGACGAGGTCGGTGTAGCCGTCGCCGTCCAGGTCGCCCTTGGTGAAGGTGCGGCCGAACTCCTGCTTGGTGGTGGCCGCGCCGGGCACTCCGCTGGTGGAGCGGCTGATGATCTTCTTGTGGGCGGGGTCGAGGCCGTTCTTGGAGCCGTAGGCCACCGCCACGTACCCGGCCTTCTTCTTGCCGGAGACGGTGGCGCCCGGGGCGCCGACGACCAGGTCGGCGTAGCCGTCGCCGTTGAAGTCGTCCGTCGCCTTGGCGGCGGCGGCCTTCTGCGCGGCGGGCGTCGCGGCCTCGGCCGGGCTCTGGCCGAGGGACCAGATCGTCAGCCCACCCGTCAGCAGGGACATGGCGACCAGGGGCGTGGTGAGACGGGCTCGGCGACGTGCTGGAGACATGAGGTTCCCGGATTCCTTTGGTCGAAGGTCGGCGGTGCGTGTCCGTAAAGGTCGGCGGTGCGTGTCCGTACGGGAGTTCACCGCCGGTTCACTCCCTTGACCGCCCACGTCGCCCAATGGTTGCCCTGCGCCTCGGAGGTCTCTGTGGGTGACCGGGGAGTGACCGGGCGGGGCGGGCCGTCTGTCCAGGGCGGGGCGCGCAAGGCCGCCCGCGACCCGCGCCCTCAGGGGGGCGCGGCTCGCGGGCGGCTCGGACGGGGCCCCGGAGCCCCTGGTTCAGAGCAGGGTCAACAGGCCGCGTCGACGGAGCTCAGCTTGTTGTCGTGGGCGGGGTTGAGATTGCCCTTGAACCACCCCGGCATGGTGCCGAGGCGCCCGGTGTAGGTGCCGTCGTAGAGGACGATGGGCGTCGGCGTCCTGTTCCAGGCCGATGTCGCCTTGCCGTCCAGATAGCCGGGGACGTGGTGGCGTCCGCAGCTCGGGACGACCCAGAACAGCCCTTCGCCGTTGTAGTGCTGGAAGAAGCACGTGCCCGCACCGCAGCGGTCGTAGGCGTCCTGCGCGATGACGTCGCTGTTGGCTCCGGTCACCCGGTACAGGCCCTCGACCCCGGGGACCTTGGTGAACTGGGTCTCGGACGCGCTGGCGGCGTTCGGTCCGACGAATGCCGCCGCGAGCGCGACGGCACCGGCGAACACGGTTAGCGATTTCCGCACGAATTTCCCCTTCGGTTAGGAGTGTTGTGCTGGAGACGCGCGTGGAGCGGCAGCCGGTGGTGGCGCGAAGGGTGAGGGGCGCGAGGCGCGAGTGACAGCACGGTGCCGGGCCCCCGTTCCCTCTCCGGCTGCCCTCACATTGTGGCGCGCGGGCAGCTCGGCTTGTTGGCGCTGAGCGCGGGGTTCCTTGGCCCTCGGCGCAGGCTGCCGGGCCCGCCTTGACATGCAGCTGTATGGCTGCCTATCGTTTTAGGCAGCTGAATGGCTGCCTATCGGAGGGTGGGGATGGACCACCAGATGGACGAGGTCTTCAAGGCGCTGGCCGACGCCAGCCGCAGACGGCTCCTCGACAGCCTGAACGCGCGCAACGGCCAGAGCCTGCGTGAGCTGTGCGCGGGGCTCGACATGGCCCGGCAGTCGGTGAGCAAGCACCTGGCCCTCCTGGAGGAGGCCCATCTGGTCACCACCGTCCGGCGGGGCAGGGAGAAGCTCCACTACCTCAACGCCGAGCCCATCAACGCCATCGCCGACCGCTGGATCAGCCGTTACGACCGGGCGCGGGCCCACGCGCTCGCCGATCTCAAGCACGCATTGGAGAGCAGCACCATGAGCCGCACCGACGACACCGCGTTCGTCTACACCACGTACATCAAGACCACCCCCGAGAAGCTCTGGCAGGCCCTGACGGACCCGGTCTTCACCCGGCGCTACTGGGGCCTGGAGTTCGTCACCGACTGGAAGCCCGGCTCGGTCATGGCCTGGGAGGGGCACGGCCTGACCGGCCCCGACCCGGAGCAGGTCGTCCTGGAGTGCGACCCCTACCGGAAGCTCTCCTACACCTGGCACACGTTCACGCCCGGCTTCGCCAAGGCCGTCAACCTGGACGACGAGTCGCTCGCGAAGATCGCCGCCGAGAAGCGCTCCAAGGTGTCGTTCGACATCGAGCCGCAGGGGGAGACCGTCAAGCTCACCGTCGTCCACGACGGCTTCGAGCCCGGCAGCGCCGTCCTGGAGATGATCCACGACGGTTGGGCCGCGCTCATCTCCAGCCTCAAGACCCTCCTGGAGACGGGCGAGGAGCTCCCGGACCCCGACCGGAAGGACGCTTGAACTCCCGAGGTGCCCGCGGCGTCATAGGGGCATGACGACCCCACGGTCCACCGCGGTCCCGCTCGCCGTCGCCGCCCTCGTGGCCGCCCTCCTCGCGACGGGCTGCGGCGCGTCCGACGAATCCGACGAGGAAGACGCGAAGCCCGCCGGGGCCACTCTGCCCGCCCGTGAGCGCCCCACGGGGGACGAGTGGGCACAGGGCCCCGCCCGCCCGAAGGAGGGCGAGCCGTACGCGTACGACATGCTCGCGCACTGCGAGATCGCGTACGCGCGGTTCGGCGGGCGGTGGTGGAAGCTGGAGAGCGTCTCGGTGACGTCGAGGAGCCATGTGCGCGGGAAGGCCGCGGGGCCGGGCAACATCGTCCCCGGGTACATGTCCCTGATCGGGCCGGACGCGGCCGTGTTCGAGGCCGCGGGGCTCCCGCCGATGCACTTCGCTCCGCACCGGGGCAAACCCCCCGCCTGCCGGTAGCCTGACGGGGGAGGTGGGGACATGAGGGACGCGGACCCCGGGCTCTTCGGGCCCTCGTCGGTGACGTGGCAGATGCACGGCGACCCCATGATGTGGGTCGCGGGCATACGCGCCCTGTACCTCCAGGCGCTGCACCCGCGCGCCGTGCGCGGCGTCATGCAGAACTCCGACTTCCGCAAGGACGCCTGGGGCCGACTGATGCGCACGGCGGGCTTCGTCGGCACGACGACGTACGGCACCACCGAGGCCGCCGAGGCGGCGGGCGCCCGGGTGCGCAAGATCCACGCGATGCTGTCGGCGACCGACCCGGACACGGGGGAGCGCTACGGCGTCGACGAACCCGAGCTGCTCCTGTGGGTGCACTGCGCCGAGATCGACTCCTACCTCCACGTCGTGCGCCGCTCCGGCTTCCCGGTCGGCGCCGCGGCCGCCGACCGGTACGTCGCCGAACACCGCGAGAGCGCCCGCCTGGTGGGCCTCGACCCCGCCCGCGTACCTGCCTCGACGGCCGAACTCGCCGCGTACTTCGAGAAGGTGGCCCCCGACCTCGCCGCCGGAGCGGAGGCGCGCGCCGTCGACGACTTCCTGCGGCGGCCGCCCACCGCGCCCCTGCTGGTCCCGGCGCGCGCCCTGCTGTGGCGGCGCGTGGCGGACCTCGCCTACGCGTCGCTGCCCCGCTACGCCCACGAGCTGTACGGCAGGAGCGCCCCGCCGCCCGCGACGGTGACGCGCCGCCTCGTCACCACGGGTACCGTGCTGCGCTGCGTTCCCGCGCGTCTGCGCTGGCAGTTGCCGCCCCGGCACATCCTGCGCGCCATGGCCCGGCTCGGCCCGGGCAGCCGCCCCGCGTCGTACAAAGTCGCCAGACAGGACGCCATACTGGACGGGCCGGGGAGGGCGCGACGACGCGACGGGGGCGACAGCACGAGATGCCAGAGTCGGGGGACACCAGGCTGATCCAGGGCCGGTACCAGCTGCTCGACCTCATCGGCCGCGGCGGCATGGGCGAGGTGTGGCGGGCCCGCGACGAATCGCTCGGCCGCAGGGTCGCCGTCAAGTGCCTCAAGCCGCTCGGGCCCCAGCACGACCCGGCGTTCACCCGCGTCCTGCGCGAGCGCTTCCGGCGCGAGGCCCGGGTCGCGGCCGGGCTCCAGCACCGCGGCATCACCGTCGTGCACGACTTCGGCGAGTGCGACGGCGTCCTGTTCCTGGTGATGGAGCTCCTCGAAGGCCGCAACCTCAGCCAGCTCCTGGACGACAACCCGCGGCACCCGCTGCCCGTCGCCGACGTCGTGGACATCGCCGACCAGGTCGCGTCCGCCCTCGCCTACACGCACGAACAGGGCATCGTGCACCGCGACTTGAAGCCCGCGAACATCATGCGGCTGCACGACGGCACGGTGAAGATCTGCGACTTCGGCATCGCCCGGCTCGGCGCCGACATCGGCTTCACCTCGCGCCTGACCAACACCAACATCGCCATGGGCACCCCGCACTACATGTCGCCCGAGCAGATCAGCGGCGCCGAGGTCGACCAGCGCAGCGACCTGTACTCCTTCGGCTGCGTCCTGTACGAACTCGCCACCGGCGCCCCGCCGTTCGACCTCGACGACGCGTGGGCGATCCTCGTCGGCCACCGCGACACCGAGCCCGAGCCGCCGCGCCGCCGCCGCGGCGAACTCCCCGAGTTCTTCGACCGGATCGTCCTCGACCTACTCGCCAAACACCCCGACCAGCGGCCCGGCGACGCCCGCGAACTGGGCCGCCGCATCGCCGCGGGCCGCGGCGCCAAGCCGACCCGCCCCACCTACGTCCCCACCGTCGTCAGCCCGCCCCTGCGCCGCACCCAGCACCCGCCCCCCGAGCGGCCCACGGGGCGGCCCGCGCCCGGCCGGTCCGAACCGTCCCTGCCGTCGTGGACGCGCGGCATGACCACCGGCCACAAGGCGGCAGGCGCGGGCCCCCTGCGCCTGCCGCCGCCCGACGCGGCCGCGGGCCTCACCGGCGAGTGGATCCCGCGCGCCACCGGTCGCCCCACCAGCGAGCCGCGGCCCCCGTCCACCCCGTCGCCGGACCTGCTCGCGACCCTCGTCAGCCGCCACAACGCGGGCCTGAGCCTCGGCCGCCTCGGCCGCTGGACGGAGGCGGGCGAGGTGCACCGCGCCGTCGCCGCCGAGCGCGAGCACGTCCTCGGGCCCGACCACCCCGACACCCTCGCTAGCCGCTACGAGGTCGGGTTCACGCTCAGCCGCACCGGGCGGCCCGCCGACGCCCTGCGCGAGTACACCCGCGTCGCCGAGGGCCGCGAGCGCGCCCTCGGCGGCGAACACGCGGACACGCTCGCCGTCCGCCAGGAGATGGCGTACGTACTGGGCCAGCTCGGTCGGCACTTCGAGGCCCACCAGGTGTACACCTCGGTGCTCGCCGTGCGGGAGCGCACCGCGGGCCCCGACCACCCCGACACCCTGCGCTGCCGCCACAACCTGGCGTTCAACCTCAGCCGCCTGGGCCGCCTTGAGGACTCCTACCGGCTGGCCCGCGACGTCGCGGCGGCCCGCGCCCGCGTCCTCGGCCCCACCCACCCCGACACCCTCGTCACCCGCTACGAAGTCGCCTACACCCTCGGCCAGTTGGGCCGCTGGCCGGAGGCGCTGCACACCTACCGCGAGGTCGCCGAGGCCCGCGCCGCCGCCCTCGGCGCCGACCACCCCGACACGCTCGCCGCGCGCTACGAGGTCGGCATCAGCCTCGGCCGCCTCGGCCGCAGCGCCGAGGCCCTGGAGCTCTACCGCTCCCTCATCGAGGACCGCGCCCGCGTCAACGGCCCCGCCGACCCCGAGACCCTGCGCGCCCGCCACGGCCTCGGCGTCAACCTCGGCCGCCAGGGCCGCTGGGAGGAGGCGCTCGCCGAGGCCCGCGACGTGTGCGCCGTGCGCGAGCGCGTCCTCGGCGCGGACCACCCCGACACCCTCGTCAGCCGCCGCGAGATCGCCGTCGGCCTCGGCTGGCTCGGCCGCTGGGCGGACGCGCTGACGGCCTACCGCCACGTGGCCGCGGCCCGCGAGCGCGTCCTCGGCGCGGACCACCCCGACACCCTCGCCAGCCGCAACGACGAGGCCCACTGCCTGGAGCAGCTCGGGCGCGGCGCGGAGGCGGTGGCGCTCTACCGCAGGGTGGCGGCGCTGCGCCAACAGCGCGCGACGGGCAGCCCCTGACACACGGGGCGCCCCCACGTCCGAAGCGCACACCGCGCGAAACGCCTCCCCGCCCCGCGAAACGCCCCCTCGAAAACTGATCCGTGCTACGAAGAGGCATGCGACCCAGCTATGACGCCGTCGTGATCGGCGGCGGCCACAACGCGCTGGTGGCGGCCGCCTACCTCGCCCGCGCGGGCCACTCCGTGCTGCTCCTGGAGCGTCTGGGCCGACCGGGCGGCGCCGCCGTGTCCACCCGCCCGTTCCCCGGCCTCGACGCCCGCCTCTCCCGGTACTCGTACCTGGTGAGCCTGCTGCCCAGGAAGATCGTGCGCGATCTGGACCTGGACTTCCGGGTCCGCACCCGCTCCGTGTCGTCGTACACGCCGACCGTCCGCGACGGACGTCCCACCGGGCTCCTGGTGGGCCGCGGCGAGTCCCGGACGCGGGCCTCCTTCGCCCGGCTGACCGGCGACGACCGGGCGTACGAGGCCTGGCGCGACTTCTACGCGCTGACCGCGCACGCGGCCCGGCGGATCTTCCCGACGCTCACGGAACCGCTGCCCGGCAAGGCGGAGCTGCGGCGCCTGGTCGACGACGACACCGTCTGGCGCACCCTGTTCGAGGAGCCGATCGGCCGGGCCGTCGAGGCCCGCTTCACCGACGACCTGGTGCGCGGCGTCGTCCTCACGGACGCCCTGATCGGCACGTTCGCCGACGCCCACGACCCGGACCTGCGGCAGAACCGCTGCTTCCTCTACCACGTCATCGGCGGCGGCACCGGCGACTGGAACGTCCCCGTCGGCGGCATGGGCACGCTCACCCGCGCCCTGGCCGACCGCGCCCTGGCCGCGGGCGCCGACCTGCTCACCGGCCACGACGTCACGCGCGTCGAGACCGACGGCCTGCGCGCCGAGGTCTCCTACCGCACCGCGGACGGCGACGGCACGGTCGCCGCCCGGCACGTGCTCGTCGGCACCTCCCCGCACGAACTCGCCGCCCTCACCGGGCAGCCGCCGCCCCCACCCGCCGAAGGGGCCCAGCTCAAGGTCAACATGGTGCTCAAGCGGCTGCCCAAGCTCCGCGACCCCTGCGTCGACCCCCGCGAGGCCTTCGCCGGGACCTTCCACATCGCCGAGGGCTACGAGGAGTTGGCGCGGGCCCACGCCGAGGCCGCGGGCGGCGCGCTGCCCGCGGCGCCGCCCGCCGAGATCTACTGCCACTCCCTGACCGACCCCACGATCCTCGGCCCCGACCTGGTCGAGCGCGGCTACCACACCCTGACCCTGTTCGGCCTGCACACCCCGGCCCGCCTGTTCACCGAGGCCACCAACGCCACGGCCCGCGACGCGCTCCTGACCGCCACCCTCGCCCAGCTCGACGCGCACCTGGCCGAGCCCCTCGCCGACTGCCTGGCCACGGACGCGGACGGCCGCCCCTGCGTCGAGGCGAAGACCCCCCTGGACCTGGAGCGCGAGCTGCGCCTGCCCGGCGGCAACATCTTCCACGGGGACCTCTCCTTCCCGTACGCGGACGACGCCGCAGGCCACGAGGACCGCTGGGGCGTGGCCACCGCCCACCCGAACGTCCACCTCTGCGGCGCGGGGGCCCGCCGCGGCGGCGGCGTCAGCGGCATCGCGGGCCACAACGCCGCGATGGCGGTCCTGGGGCG
The DNA here is from genome assembly GCF_044544845.1 of Streptomyces sp. NPDC053474. Classification (NCBI taxonomy): domain Bacteria; kingdom Bacillati; phylum Actinomycetota; class Actinomycetes; order Kitasatosporales; family Streptomycetaceae; genus Streptomyces; species Streptomyces sp. NPDC053474. The sequence continues at coordinate 353,895 of NZ_JBITXV010000012.1, read as the reverse complement.
CTGATCAGCGGCGGGAGCACTGATCAGCGGCTGGAGCGCTGATCGGCGGCGATCGGCGCTGGTGTACGGTCGGTCCCGGCCGACGCGGGGCCGGGAGGAGCGCCCCACGCGTGTGTGAAGGAAACGAGAGGTGCTCACCATGGCTGCCCGACGAGACGGCCGCCGCGCGGACACACCGACCTTCACCGAGCAGGCCCGCCGTCGCCAGCTCATCGAGTGCACGATCGACCTGATCTCCACCAAGGGCTATCCGTCGACGTCCCTGTCGGCCATCGCCGAGCGGGCGGGCCTGTCCAAGGCCGCGGTCCTCTACCACTTCGCCTCCAAGGACAACCTCACCCGGGCCGCGCTGGCCCACGTCCTGGAGGAGTTCACCGCGTACGTCAGCGAGCGCGTCGCGGCCGCGCCGGAGCCGCGCGCCGCCGTGGTCGCCTACGTCCGCGCCATGGTCGGCTACCAGCGGGAGAACCGCCGCCACGTGCGCGTCATCACCGAGATGCTCCTCGACGACCACGGCGGCACCCGCCTGAAGACCCCCGGAAGCCACGACACCGCGGGCCGCTGGCAGGCCCTCGCGGACCTGCTCACCGCGGGCCAGGAGGCCGGACACTTCCGGCCCTTCGACCCCGCCACGACCTCCCTGGCCATCGGCGGCGCCATCGACGGCGTCATCAGCCACTGGCTGGCCCACCCGGACCTCGACCTGACCGCGGCGGAGGACGAACTGGTGACCTTCACCCTGCACGCGATCGACCGACGCTGACGCGGGTCTCACCCGTCCTTGTCCACCGTGTCCATGGCCTTGCGCACGACGGCGCGGGTGCGCTCGACGAGTGCCGGGAGGGGGCTCTCGGCAGCCGTCGGGCCCAGGGGGGCCAGGGTCCGCGCGGCCCGCACCCCGGCCGCCATGGTCGTGAGGCGGCCGGGCTCGGTGTGTCGGCGCACGTGGGGGAACTCGTACCGTTCCTCGGCGCGGGCGTGCCGCGCCACCTCGGTGCGCAGCACGGCCAGGGCGGGCAGGAACTTGGCGTCCTCCGGATCCACGCCGTCGAGGCGCGAGAGCAGTTCCTTGGCCTCCCCCTCCTCCGTGAGCCGGTCCCGGACGACGTCGCGTCCGCCTGCGAACGCCGTCCGCGCGTAGGGGTGCAGGACCTCCTCCTCGGCCGTCTCGTGCACCGCGAGCAGCCGCACGAGGTGGCGGAAGGCGGTGCGCCGCTCGTCGCCCGTGGTGCGTTCCACCTCGTCGAAGAGGTTGCGGATGTCGCCGTGCTGCCGCATGAGCAGGGTGACGACGTCGCCGTCGCTCGCGGGCGTGTCAGGCATGGCGCTTCCTCTCGCGGGATGCGGTGTCGGGGTGGTCGCCCTCGGGCTGCGAGCGGTACTCGCGCCCGAACAGGTCGGCGTGCTGGGCCATGACCCGCTCGCTCGGCGGCTCCTCGCCGCCGTGGATCCGCTCCTGCATGCTCCGGAACCGCTCGTGCGCGTCCCGCACGTAGCCGGTGCCCAGCGTGGTCAGGTCGATCTGCGTGCCGAGGAGGCCGCGCACGTACTGCTTGTTGGGCTCGAAGGTGAGGACGCCGGGCAGCTCGGGGGCGAGGATCTCCCCCGGATCGCGTCCGTCGTGGCGGCGCATCAGGTCACAGGCGATGCGCAGGTGCTCCAGCTCCATGTTCAGGTGCAGCTCCCAGACGGCCTTCACCTTGGGGTCGGTCTCCTGCTCCATGAAGGAGTGGTAGAGGTAGCACTCGTTGTACTCGTGGGTGACGAGCTGCTCCCACCACGTCTCGCCGGGGTCGACGAGCGACTCGTAGTGGGTGACGTGCTCCTCCTCGACGAGCGCGATCTCCTGGTAGAGCTGGCGCGCGATCGGCTCCATGTACTGCGGGCCGACGTTCATGTAGAAGTTCATGGTCTGCTGCTCGGCGGACATCACGGTCAGCGCGTGCAGCTTGGACAGGGGCTGCGTGGTGGAGCGGTCGTAGGGCTCGCGGACGTTGTCCTCGGGCTGCCGGTGGTGGAGCTTGGTGGGGCGGCCCGGCATGACCTCGGTGAGCTGCTCGACGATCGCGTCGGCCTTGCGGTGCTCGATCATCTCGTAGAGGTTCGCGTACCGGAACAGGTGGTCGAAGTCCTCCAGGACGCCGAACTGGTACGCCTGCTGGAGGTACGGATCAGGCTCCGACCGGGCCACCCAGGCGGTGAGGTCCACCGCGACCTGCTCGTACGCGATGGTCGTCTCCAGGACCGAGGCGAGCCCCGGCAGGAGCCAGTTGACGGCCTTCTGCTGCTGTTGTTCGACGTACCTGACCTCGGCGAGGCGCCGCCGCACCTCAGGGTCGGGGCAGTGGCGGGCGAACTGATGGCTGAAGAGCGCCGCTTCGACCTCGATGCCGTTCATCGTGATGATGCGGCACCGGGTGTACGGATCGCAGTGGTCGGGGTCGATCGGTTCCACGTCCAGTTCGCGCCAGGAGCGTATCTGGCGGTCCAGCGGGATGCCTCGCTGCTCCAGGGGGTTCAGGGTCATCGGGGACTCCTCGGTTTCGCCGTGCCGGACAAGGCCGGCGCCGGGTACCCGGGGCCCGATGGGCGAAACGACGGGCCGGTGCCGGTCGGCCAGACGCCGTCGGCCGCGGGGACGGCACGTCGGACTGCGTCATGCGCGGCGCGGGCGCACGCTGGAGGCATGACAGCAGAGATTGTGGTGCACCGCGCGTCCCCGACCGGCGGCCGACGGGTGGACGTGCACGGGGAGAACGTCGGCGTCGCCCACAGCGTGGCGGACGTGACCGAGTTCCTGCGGCGCGCGGGCCTGGACCTCGACCCGGTGGAAGTCGCCGTGTCGCCGCTGATCGAGTGGCGCGGGGGCGGGCCGGAGGGGTGGGGACAGGGGAGCGGCGGCAGTCAGGAGGCGCCGCGGGGGTGAGGGAGCGGCGCCTCCTGGCTGCCGCCGCGGTCCGCTGTTCGCGCGGTCCGCTGTTCGCGCGGGGCGCGCCGCGAAGCGTCATGACGCAGGGCCATGTGACGTCACGTCATATGGCCCTGCGGCGTTTGTGGCACGCGGTCGCGTCGTGCGAGGTCGTGCGGCGTGAAGATCACTTGCGCACTCCGCCGGTGATTAGTTAGGTTAGCCTTACCTGAGTGGGCGGGGGAGTGTGTGGATTCGGAGCTGGTCACTTTAGGTGTGGGGGCGGCCGCGCGTCGGTCGTGGCCGTGGTCCGGCAGGGGCGTCGCCCCTGTCAACTCCCTTCTCCTCCCGTGTACTTGCCGCCCGGTGCGACACCCCGCCGCCCACCCCGTGCCGACCGCGCCGTCGGCCCCGATGCCCCCAGGAGCCACCCGATGACCCAGACCCTGTCGCCCGAGCAGCTCCGCGCCGACGTCGCGGAGCTGCTCGACTGCGACCCCGCCGAGATCGCGCCCGACGACAACCTGATGGACCACGGTCTGGACTCGGTGCGCATCATGTCCCTCATCGAGCGCTGGCGCGCCGCGGGGGCGGCCACCGTCGAGTTCCCCGACCTGGCCGAGCGGCCCGAACTCGGCCACTGGACAGCGCTGTTGACCGGTGGCGCCGCATGACGCTCAAGGACCACAGGGACCGGCACCTGGAGCGCATCGCGGAGGTCAGGGCGGGCCGCCACGCCGAGAAGGTGGGCTACCCGATCCGCGTCCGGCAGACCGAGGTCGTCCGCACCGCCATGGTCGGCACCGGCCTGCTGCGGCTCACCCTGGGCGGGCCGGGCGCCGCCGGGTTCGAGGCCCACTCCCCGGACGAACACGTGAAGCTGCTCTTCCCGGAGCCGGACGGCACGCTGCGCCTTCCCGAGCCGGACGGGTCGATGCTGCGCTGGCCGCGCCCCGCGCCCACCTCGCGCGAGTACACCGTGCGCCGCTACGACCCCGACGCGGGCGAGATCGACATCGACATCGTCCCGCACGCGGGCGGCCTCGCGTCGGACTGGGCCCACGCGGTCGAGCCCGGTGCCGTCGTGCACGTCGCGGGCCCGCCCGGCGGACTGATCGTCCCGCACGCCTACGACCGCTATCTGTTCGCGGGCGACATCACCGCGCTGCCCGCGATCGCCCGCTGGCTGGAGGAGCTGCCCCGGGACGCGCGCGGCTGGGCCTTCGTCGAAGTCGCCGACGCCGCGCAGGAGATCGACCTGTCCGCGCCCGAGGGCGTCGAGGTGCGCTGGCTGCACCGCGGCGACCGTCCGCCAGGCAGCGGCGACGCCCTGGCGCGAGCCGTGACCGAGGTGACCGTGCCCGAGGGCGAGCGGATCTACGTATGGGTCGCGGGCGAGGCCGGGCAGATCAAGCCGCTGCGCCGCTGGGTCCGCGACGAACTGCGCCTGGACAAGGCCGACCACGACATCACCGGCTACTGGAAGCGCGGCGTCGCCGACTTCGACGACGAGCACGACCACTGACCGTTCCCTCCCCTCCCCACCGCCGCCCCACGAGGCGGCCTCCCCGAACGAGCAAGGAGCTCCACATGTCGATACGCAGATCGTCGGGCCTGGCCGGCGCCGTCGCGCTGGGCCTGGTCCTGACCGGATGCGGGTCGTCCAAGGACGGGTCGGACGCGTCGGACAAGGGCGAGACCCGGGTGTTCGCCGCGGACAACGGCAAGATCAAGATCCCGGTCGAGCCGAAGCGCGTGGTCGCCACCGGCTACGCCGTGCCCGCCATGATCGAGGCCAAGGCGCCGCTGGTCGGCATCTCGTCGTGGAAGCGCGGCGAGCCCATGATGAGCAAGAAGGACCTGGCCATCTACAAGAAGGTCCCCAAGGTCGCGGGCGAGGCGGCGACCGAGACCAACTACGAGGCCATCGCCGAGGCCGAGCCCGACCTGATCGTCATCGGCGTCCCCGCCCCGGTCCTCGGCGACATCGACGTCAAGCGCCTGGAGTCCATCGCCCCGGTCGTGGCGATCGGCCCGACCGTGCCCTCCGCGTGGCGCGAGCTGTCCCGCAAGCAGGCCGACGCGGCGGGCTCGCTCAAGCGGTTCGACTCCCTGCAGTCCAAGTACGAGGCCAAGGCCGCAGGGCTGAAGAAGAAGTACAAGAACGTGCTGCCCCAGCTCAAGCTGGGCCACGTCGGCGCCTACGGCGAGTCCGCCAAGGGCACCTTCCAGCGCGAGTTCGGCCGCTCCTGGGGCACCAACATCGCCGAGGACATCGGCGCCACGTACTACGGCAAGGTCAAGAAGCCCGGGCCCGGCTCCCGCGCGGTCAGCGAGTACCCCTCCATCGAGGAGCTCCCGGCCTCGCTGCGCGACGCCGACGCCATCACGTACACGGTGATGGCCGACGGCAGCGTCCCGAAGTCGGTCCAGTACGTCATGGACTCGAAGCTGTGGAAGAACCTCCCCGCCGTCAAGGCGAAGAAGACCTTCCCGATCCGCTACACCGAGGCCGCGACCTACGGGCAGGCCATGCAGACCCTGGACGCGATCGACGAGTCGTTCGCTCCGCTCCTGAAGCGGTGACCGTCGCGGGCCGCGCGTCCGGAGCGGCATCCACCGGGCAGGTGGCGGCACCCGCCGAGCGGGACGCGCCGCGGATCGGGCTGCTCGTCGGCGGCCTGGTGCTGCTCGCGGCCGTCGCCGTGCTCAGCATGGGCGTCGGTGCCCGCTCGGTGCCGCCCATGGAGGTCGTACGGGCGCTGTTCGACTTCCAGGGCACCGACGACCACGTGGTCGTGCGGGACGTCCGGGCGCCCCGCGCGCTGCTCGCCGTCGCGGTGGGCGCCGCCCTCGCGGTGGCGGGCGCGCTGATCCAGACGCTGGCCCGCAACCCCCTGGCCGAGCCCGGCATCCTCGGTGTCACCGCGGGCGCCGGGTTCGCCATCACCATCGGCTCCGCGCTCGGCCTGGCCGGCGGGCAGGCGGGCGAACTGGGCTTCGCCGTCACGGGCTCCGTGCTCGCGGCCCTGCTCGTCGCCGCCGTCGGGCGGCACTCACCGCTGCGCCTGGTGCTCGCGGGCGTCGCCCTGACCGCGGTCCTGAGCGGCGTCGCCCTCGGCCTGCGCCTGATCCTCCCGGACGCCTTCGACACCTACCGCTTCTGGTCGGTCGGCTCGCTCGCGGGCCGTGAACAGGCGCCGCTGGCATGGCCGTTGACCGCGATCGCGGTGTGTCTGATCGGCGCGCTGCTGCTGAGCCGGGCGCTGAACGTCCTGAGCCTCGGCGAGAGCGTGGCGCACACCCTGGGCGCGAGCGTGGTCCGCGTGCGGGCCGCCGCCCTCGTGCTGATCACCGTGCTCAGCGGGGCGGCCACGGCGGTGGCCGGGCCGATCCTGTTCGTCGGCCTGATCGTGCCGCAGCTGGTCCGCAGGCCCGCCGGAGGCTCCGTGCCGTGGCTGGTCCTCTACACGATGGTGCTCGGCCCGATCCTGCTCCTCGTCGCCGACATGGGCTCGCGGGTCCTGCTGCCCACCGGCGAGGTGCCGGTGGCCATCGTGACCGCGTTCCTCGGCGGACCCATGCTGATCTGGGCGGTCCGCCGCCACGGGGCGGGGGCACTGTGAACACGCCGAACACGACCGCCGTACGCACCCGGCGGGGAAGTGCCGTGAGCGCGCTCGGACTGCGGGTCGAACGCCGCACGGTGGTGCTCGTCGCGGTCCTGACCGCCCTGATCCTGGCCCTCGGCCTGCTGGGCCTGTGCTACGGCGCGTCCTGGAAGACCCCCAGGGAGGTGTTCGCCGCGCTCAGCGGGGCCGAGCCCTCCGTGGTGATCCAGGACTGGCGGCTGCCGCGGGTCCTGGCCGCCCTCGTCTTCGGTGCCGCGCTCGGCGTGGCCGGGGCCCTCTTCCAGAACCTCACCCGCAACCCCATGGGCAGCCCCGACGTGATCGGCCTCGACGCGGGCGCCTACACCGGCGCCCTGGTCGCCCTCACCGTCCTCTCGGGCACCTCCGCGCAACTGGCCCTCGGCTCGGTGCTCGGCGGTCTCGTCGTCGCCGCCGTGATCTACCTCCTCGCGTACGACCGGGGCTTCTCCGGGCTGCGCCTCGTGGTGATCGGCGTCGCCGTCAACGCCATGGTGACCGCGCTCAACTCGTGGATCGTGCTGCGCGCCGAGCTGGAGGTCGCCATCGCCGCGGTCGGCTGGAGCGCGGGCTCCCTCAACGACGTGGGCTGGGACGACGTCGGCATCCCCTTCGCCGTCATCGGCGTCCTGCTGGCCCTGATCGCCACCCGGGCCCACGCCATGCACCAGGCCTCGCTCGGTGACGCCGTCGCCGTGACCACGGGGGTCGGACTCGACCGGCTGCGGCTCCTCATGGTCGTCGTCGGCGTCGGCTGCACGGCCACGGTGACCGCGGTCGCCGGTCCGATCGCGTTCATCGCCCTGGCCGCCCCGCAGATCGGCCGCAGGCTCGCGGGCGCGCCCGGCGTCCCGCTGCTGCCCGCCGCGCTGACCGGCGCGGTCCTGTTGCAGGGCGCGGACCTGATCGCCCAGATGCTCCTCGCCCCCGTCTCCCTGCCGGTCGGCGTGGTGAGCACCGCGATCGGCGGCTGCTATCTGATCTGGCTGCTGACCAAGGAGGTGAGGCGCGCGTGAGCGCACGCCTGACCGCGCGGGACATCACCCTGCGCTACGGAGACCGCGTGGTCTCCACCCGGCTGAGCCTCGACGTCCCCGACGGCGCGTTCACCGCCATCGTCGGCCCCAACGCGTGCGGGAAGTCCACCCTGTTGCGGGCTCTCGTACGTCTCCTGCGCCCCGACTCCGGGCACGTCGAGCTCGACGGCCGCGAGGTCGGCGGCTACGCGCCCAAGGCCCTGGCCAAGCAGCTCGGCTTCCTGCCGCAGGACCCGCTGGCCCCCGAGGACATCAAGGCCCGCCAGCTGGTGGCCCGGGGACGCTTCCCGCACCAGTCGCTCCTGGCCCTGTGGTCGCCCCGGGACGAGGAGGCCGTCACCGCGGCCATGGCCGCCGCGGGCGTCGCCGACCTGGCCGACCGGCCGGTGCGGGAGCTGTCCGGCGGCCAGCGCCAGCGGGTCTGGATGGCCATGGTGCTCGCCCAGGAGACCCCCCACCTGCTGCTCGACGAACCGACGTCCTTCCTGGACATCACCCACCAGTACCAACTGCTCGGCCTCCTTGCCCGGTTGCGCGACGAGGGCCGCACGGTCATCGCCGTCCTGCACGACATCAACCAGGCGTGCCGCTTCGCCGACCACCTGGTCGCCATGAAGGACGGCCGGGTGGTCGCCGAGGGCGAGCCCGGCGCCGTCGTGGACGCCGCGCTGATCAAGGACGTGTTCGACCTGCCGAGCATCATCGTCCCCGACCCCGTGACGGACACGCCGATGGTCGTCCCCACCCTGCAAGGAGAGTGAATTGAGCACCGCACGCGTGTCCTCGGACGGGCTGCTCGACCTGACGAGGGCCCAGCTGGGCATCTGGAACGCCCAGCGCCTCGAACCGGACTCGCCGTACTACGTGGTCGGCGACGTCGTGGAGATGTCCGGCGACGCACCGGTCGACCTGGACGCCCTGGTCGAGGCGGTCCGCGCCACCACCGAGGAGGCCGAGACGCTGCGGCTGCGGGTGCGCGAGACGCCGGACGGGCCGCGGCAGTGGGTCAGCGACGAGCCGGTCCCGGCGCCCGAGGTGGTTGACGTCAGCGCCGCGGCCGACCCCGCGGCCGCGGCGGCCGCGCTCGTCGACGCCGAGCGCGCGCGGGCGGGCGAGACCTGTCGAGGCATGGTAGAACGAACGCTCTATTCACGCCTCGTCATCAAGCTCTCCGACCGCGAGGTCTGGTACACCCAGCTCGGCCACCACCTGGTCTTCGACGGCTACACCGCCGCGATGCTCGCCCGGCGCACCGCCGCCCGCTACACCGCCCTGGTGCGCGGCGCCGAGCCGCCCAGGGCGACCTTCGGCTCCTTCGCCGACCTCGTCGCCGCCGACCGGGCCTACCGGGACAGCGACCAGGCCGCCGAGGACCGCGCGTACTGGGTCGAGCGGTTCACCCCGCTGCCCGACCTCGGCGACGCCGACACCGCCGCGGGCCCGCCCGAACACACCCTCACCGCCCGCGCCGTCGTCCCGGCCGACCAGGTCGCCCGGCTGCGCGCCTTCGCCGACGAGGCGGGCGTCACCTGGGGCGAGGCACTGATCGCCGGATACGCGGCGTTCCTGCACCGCATGCTGGGCCGCACCGACGTGGTGTTCGCGCTGCCCCTGATGTGCCGCACCGGCTCGACCGAACTGCGCACCCCCGCCATGGCGGTGAACGTCCTGCCGCTGCGGGTGACCGTGCGCCCCGGCGACGGCCTCGGCGAGCTGAGCCGCGCGGTCGCCGCCGCGATGAAGGAGATGCGCGACCACCAGCGCTACCGCGGCGAGGACCTGCCCCGCGACCTCGGCGTGCCCGGCGCGGGCGCGCTCCTCCACGGACGCGGCATCAACCTCAAGGCGTTCGACCTCACCCTCGACTTCGCCGGGGCCACCGGAGTGATGCGCAACGTCGCGGGCGGCCCGCCGGAGGACATGGGCCTGAGCGTCCTGCCCACCCGCGACGGCGGCCTCCTGCTCGGCTTCGAGGTCGACGCCCGCACCAACGACCAGGCCACGGTCGACGGCAAGCTGACCGGCCTGCGGACCCTGCTCGCCGGGCTCACCGACGGCCTCCCCGTCGGGCGGATCGCCCTGACCGACGACGTGGACCACCTCCTCGCCGACTGGGCGCCGCCCGCCCTGCCCGGGACACCGGCGGACGTGCCCACCGCCTTCGCCGCGATGGCCGCGGCCGACCCCGCGCACACCGCCCTGGTGTGCGGCGCCGAGCACCTCAGTGCCGGGGACCTGGCGGGCCGGGTGCACCGCGTCGCCCGCGCGCTGCGGGCCCGCGGCATCGGGCCCGACGACCTCGTGGCCCTGGCCCTGCCGCGCTCCGCGGACCTGGTGGTCGCGCTGCTCGCGGTCCTCGACGCGGGCGCCGCCTGCCAGCCCCTGGACGCCGCGCACCCCGCCGAGCGGCTGCGCGAACTGATCGACGACACCCGGCCCGCCCTCGTCCTCACCGACGGCACGCTCGACGGACTGCCCTGGACCACTTTGCTTCAGGAGGCCGCCGACCTGTCCGACGCGCCGCTGCGGGACGAGGAGTTGGCGGCGCCCCGCCACCCCGAGCACCTCGCCTACGTCATCCACACCTCCGGGTCGACCGGCCGCCCCAAGGGCGTCCTCGGCCGGGTCGGCGGCCTCGCCGCGCTCTTGCACCACCAGCGGACGACGGTCGTCGCCGAGGCCGAAGGGGCCGCGGGCAGACGGCTGCGCGTCGCCCACACGTACTCCTTCGCCTTCGACTCCGCCCTCGACCACCTGGTGTGGCTGCTGTGCGGGCACACCCTGCACGTCTACGACGCCGAGACCGCGCGCGACGCCGACGCCCTGCTCGCCGCGTACGCCCGCGACGGCATCGACGTCGTGGACACCACGCCGTCGATGGCCGCGCCGCTGATCGACGGCGGCCTGCTCGACCTGCGCCCGACGCTCCTCGTCCTCGGCGGCGAGGCCACCCCGCCCGCCCTGTGGCGGCGGGTCGCCGCCTCCGGGATCACCGCGCGCAACCTGTACGGACCCACCGAGGCGACCGTGGACGCCACCACCGCCCGGATCTCGGGCGAGGAGCCCACGATCGGCCACCCGCTCGCGGGCACCCGGATCCTGCTGCTCGACCACGCGCTGCAGCCGGTGCCGCACGGCACCGCGGGCGAGCTGTACCTGGCGGGACCGCACCTGGCCCGCGGCTACCTCGGCAGGCCCGGGGCGAGCGCAGAGCGTTTCGTGGCCGACCCGTTCGGCGCGCCCGGACAGCGGATGTACCGCACCGGCGACCAGGGCCGCTGGGTGCCCGGGCGTGGCCTGGAGTACCTGGGCCGCGGCGACGGACAGCTCAAGATCCGTGGCCACCGGGTGGAGACCGGCGAGGTCGAGGCCGCGCTCGGCGCGGTCCCCGGCGTCACCGCGGCGGCCGCCACGGTGCGCTCGGCCCGCCTGGTCGGCTACGTCGTGTCCGCCACGGCCACCGGCGACGCCGTGCGCGCCCACCTGGCCGAGCGGCTGCCCGAGCACATGGTGCCCGCGGCCGTGGTGGTCCTCGACGCCCTGCCCGTCACCCCCAACGGCAAGCTCGACCGCGCCGCCTTGCCCGCGCCCGCGGCCACCGGCGGCGGCCGGGAGCCGCGCACCGAGCGGGAGCGGCTGCTCTGCGCCGTCCTCGCCGAGGTGTTCGACGTCGAACGCGTGGGCGTGGACGACGACTTCTTCGCCCTCGGCGGCGACAGCATCACCGCCATCACCGTCAGCAGCCGACTGCGGGCCAAGGGCTTCGAGCTGCGCCCCCGCGATCTGCTGGCACGCCGCAGCTTCGCCGCCCTGGCCGCCTCGGCCGCCGCGGTCGAGGAGGACGGCACGGTCGACGAGCACGGCGTGGTCGACGAGGACGGCGCCCGGATCACGGACGACCCGACCGGGCCCGTGCCCGCGCCGCCGATCGTGCGCGGCCTGCTCGACCCGCACCCGGACGTCGACACCGTCGCCGGATACGCCCAGTGGACCGCCCTGCGCGTCGACGACCTCGCCCACAAGGACCTGGCCCGAGGCGTCCAGACCGTACTCGACCACCACGACGCGCTGCGGCTGCGCGCGGACGACGGCGTCCTGGAGGTGCTGCCCCGCGGGGCGGTGCGTGCCGTCGTCAACGAGGTGCACGGCGAGGACGTGACCGCCCTTGCCGAGCGCCTCGCCGGTGAACTCGACCCGCGCTCCGGCGACGTGCTGCGCGCCACCCTGGTGCGGACCGGCGATGGCGCCCCGGACCGGCTGGTCCTCGTCGTCCACCACCTCGCCATGGACGGCGTGTCCTGGCGCGTCCTGCTGCCCGACCTGCACACGGCCTGCACCGGCGGCGCCCTCGCCCCGGTCGGCGCGTCCTGGCGGCGGCATGCCACGCTCCTCGCCGAGCAGGGCGCCTCCGGCGCGCGCCGCGGCGAACTCGACCACTGGCGCACCGCGCTCGACGCCGCGCCCCGCCTCGGGGACCGGCCCCTGGACCAGCGGCGGGACACGGTCGCCACCGCCCACCGCTCGGTCACCGTGGCCTCGCCCGAGACCACCGAAGCGCTCCTGACCACCCTGCCCGCGGCCTACCGCGCCGGTGTCGACGAGGTCCTCCTCGCCGCGCTCGTGCTGGCCCTGCGCACCTGGGGCGTCAGTGGCGACGCGGTGACCGTGACGATGGAGGGCCACGGCCGCGAACACCTCGACCTGGCGCGCACGGTCGGCTGGTTCACCAGCGAGTACCCGGTGCGCGTGCCCGCGTCCGACGACGTGGGGCGGCTGCTGCGCGCCGCCAAGGAGGCCCGCCGCTCCGTCCCCGACGGCGGCGTCGGCTACGGCGTCCTGCGCCACCTCGACCCGCGGACCGGCCCCGAACTCGCGGAGACCCCGCCGCCGGACGTGCTCCTGAACTACCTGGGCCGCTTCGCCCAGTTGACCGGCACCGGCTGGCGCCTGCCGGAGCGGGACGCCTTCGCCGTCACCGAACCCGACGGCAAGGCCCTGGAACAGGTCCTCGCCCTCAACTGCTTCGTCCACGAGGAGGGCGCGCCGCGCCTGGCCGTGGAGTGGACCGCCGCGACCGAGGTGCTCCCCGCCGACGCCGTGACGGCCCTGCAGACGGCCTGGGCCGCCGCGCTGGATGCCCTCGCCGCGCACGCGCGCCACACCTCCGGCGGGCTCACCCCGTCCGACCTGCCGTTCGTCGACCTCGACCAGGACGCCATCGACGCCCTCGAACGCACCGGCCGCGTCGCCGACGTCCTGCCCGCGACACCGCTGCAACTCGGCCTGTCCTTCCACACGTTGGTCCGCGAGGAACAGGACACCGACGTCTACGTCGTCCAGGCCGTGACGACCCTGGTCGGCGACCTCGACCCGGACCGGATGGCCGAGGCCGCGCGGGAGCTGCTGCGCCGCAACGCCGCGCTGCGGGCGTACCTCGGCACGGCCGGGGACGACGTGGTGCAGGTGATCCCCGCCGACGTCGCCCTGGACTGGCGGCAGGACGACCGCTTCGACGAGGCTGTCCGTGCCGAGCTGGAACGACCGTTCTATCCAGAGCGGCCACCACTGATCCGCTTCCTGCTGTCCCGCGTCGGCCCGCGGGAGCACAAGCTGGTGATCACCAATCACCACGCCCTGCTCGACGGCTGGTCCATGCCGCTGGTCGGCCGCACCCTGCTCGCGATCTACGCCGAGCTGGGCGGCGGCCCCGCCGCACCCACCGCCCCGCCGCTCTCGGAGTACTTCCGCTGGCTGGCCGGGCGGGACCACGAGGCGTCCCTGGCCGCCTGGCGCACCGCCCTCGAAGGCGTCGACGACGCCACGCGCCTCGCCCCCGCGAGCACCGTCACCGGCGTCGAGCGGCCCGGGCGCGTCAGCGTCGACCTCGGCCGGGAGTTCAGCGACCGCCTACGGGCCTTCGCCCGCGCCCAGGGCGTCACCCTGACCACCGTGCTCCAGACGGCCTGGGGCCTGCTGCTCGGCAGGCTCACCGGGCGCCGCGACGTGGTGTTCGGCTGCCCGGTGTCCGGGCGGCCTGCCGAGGTCGACGGCGTCGAGTCGATGATCGGCCAGCTCGGCACCACCGTCCCGGTGCGCGTGGCCCACCCCCAGGACCGCACCGCGCGGGACCTCCTGGCGGACGTGCACGCCCAGAGCGTGGCCCTCGCCGACCACCACCACGTCGGCCTGCCCGCGATCCAGCGCGCGGTGGGCGTCGGCGAGCTGTTCGACACGATGCTGGTCATGGAGAACTTCCCGCTCTCCAGCCGCAAGCGCACCCCGCTCGCTCCCGGCCTCGACCTGGCCGGTGTGGACATCACCGACGCCACGCACTACGCGCTGACCGTGATCGTGATCCCCGACGACGCCCTCACCATCGGCCTGGGCTACCAGCCGAGCGCCTTCGCCGAGTCGACGGTGCGCGACTACGGCCGCTGGCTGCTCAACCTCCTGCGGGAGATCGTCGCCGACCCGGCGCGCCCCGCCGTCCGGCTGCCCGCCCTCGACCCCGAGGAGCGGCAGCGGATGCTGCGCACCGGCACCGAGGCCGTCCCCGCCAAGGCCCGCGGCCACTGGCTGGAGGAGTTCGCCGCCTGGGTGCGCCACAAGCCCGACGCGGAGGCCCTGGTCTGCCGCGACCGCAGCCTCAGCTACGCCGAGCTCGACCGCGCCGCCAACCGCCTCGCCCACGCCCTGATCGCCCGCGGGGTACGGCCCCAGGACCCGGTCGCCGTGCTCCTGGGACGCGATGTCGAGATGACCGTGGCCCTGTTCGGCGTGGCCAAGGCGGGCGCGGTGTACGTCCCCCTCGACCCGAGCTACCCGCGCGAGCGCCTGGCGTACATGCTCGACGACATCGCCCCGGCCGCCGCCGTGACGACCGGGGCCGAACTGCCCGCCGCACGCGACATCCCGGTCCTGCGCCTTGACGACCCGGCCACGCTCGCCGCCGCCCCCGACACCGACCCGGCCGAGGCGCGCGCGAGGCTCACCGACGACGCGCTCGCCTACGTGATCTACACCTCCGGCACCACGGGGCGTCCCAAGGGCGTCGGCGTCACCCACCGGGGCGTGCCCGATCTGATCGCCCTCCAGGAGGAGGTCGTCGGCGTCACCGAGCACGACCGGTATCTGCACTTCGCGTCGACGAGCTTCGACGTGGCGTTCTGGCAGACGATGGTGCCGCTGCTGTCCGGCGGCACCTCCGTGATCGCCCCCGAGGAGGTCCGCGTCCCCGGCGACGAACTCCTCGACTACATCGTCGAGCACCGGGTGACCGGAGTGAACCTGCTGCCGTCGTTCCTGGCCGCGATGCCGGACGACCGCACCGTCGACCCCGACGTGTTCTTCGTCGTCGGCGCCGAGCGCCTCGACCCGGAACTGGCCAGGCGCTGGGGCACGGGCCGCAAGGCGCTGTTCAACGCCTACGGCCCCACCGAAGTCACCATCAACTCCGTGACCTGGCACTACGAGGCGGACGACCCCGGCCCGCTGCCGATCGGCCGCCCCGACCCCCATGTGCGCGCCTACGTCCTCGACGGCGGGCTCCAGCCCGTCGGCGTCGGCGTCACGGGCGAGCTGTACCTCGGCGGGCCCAGCGTGGCCCGCGGCTACCTCGGCCGCCCCGGCCTGACGTCCGAGCGGTTCGTCGCCGACCCGTTCGGCGCGCCGGGGGAGCGCGCGTACCGCACCGGAGACCTCGTACGGTGGCGGCCTGACGGGCAGCTGGTGTCCCTCGGGCGCGTCGACCACCAGGTGAAGGTCCGCGGCTTCCGCGTGGAGCTGGGCGAGATCGAGTCCACGCTGACCCGCCACCCCGACGTGCGCGCCAGCGCGGTGCTCGTGCGCGAGGACCGGCTCGTCGGCTACGTCATCCCCACCGACGGCGCGGACCTGGACACCGAGGAGGTGCGCGCGTACCTGGCGGGCGAACTGCCCGACCACATGGTGCCGACCGCGTTCGTGGAGCTCGACCGGCTGCCGCTGAGCCCCAGCGGCAAGCTCGATGCCGCCGCCCTCCCCGCCCCCGAGACCGCGGCCGCCGCGCGCCGCGCACCGGCCACACAGGCCGAGGCGGTCCTGCTCGGCGTGTTCCAGGACGTCCTCGGCACCGAGGACATCGGCCCCGACGACGCCTTCTTCGCCATCGGCGGCGACAGCATCGTGTCCCTGCAAGTGGTCTCGCGCGCCCGCCGCAAGGGCCTCGGCCTGACCGCCCGGGACGTGTTCGAGGGCGAAACGGTCGCCGGGATCGCGGCGCGCGCCCGCACCCTGGACGACGCCGCCGGTCCCGTGACCGGGGACGCCCCGCTGACCCCGGTCATGCGGGACCTGCTGCGCCGCGCGGGCACCGCCGCCGACGGGTTCTGCCAGTGGGTGGAGATCTGCGTACCGCCGGGCGGCGACGAGGCGACCTGGCGCGCCGCGCTCGACGCGCTCCTGGCCCGGCACGACGTGCTGCGGGCCCACCTGGTGGCCGACGCCCTGCGCATCCCCCAGGTCGGCGCGGTGACCGCCGCCGACGTCCTGACGTGCGTAGCGACGGACGACGAGCCGCGGGACCTGGTCGACGCCCACATCGCCGAGGTCCGCGAGGCCTTGGACCCGCGCACCGGGCCGCTCCTGCGCGCCCTGTGGGTCGACGCCGGAGCCGAACGGCCGGGCAGGCTCGTCCTCGTCGCCCACCACCTGGTGGTCGACGGCGTGTCCTGGCGCGTCCTCCTCGACGACGTGCGCCACGCCTCCTCCGGTGGCGCCCTGGCCCGGCACGGCCAGTCGTTCCTCGCCTGGGCGCGCTCCCTGCGCGACGCCGACCGGGGGGCCGAACTGCCGCACTGGCAGGGCATGACCGCCACCCCGGCGCTCGCCGGGCCGCTCGACCCCGCCCGGGACACCGCGGCCACCGCGGCGCACCACGAGATCCGGCTCCCCGCCGACACGACCCGCGCCCTGATCTCGACCCTGCCCGCCGCCTACCGCAGCACCCCCGACGCCGTCCTCCTGACGGCGCTCGCCCAGGCGGTCCACGCCTGGCGCGGCACCCCGGAGGTCCTCGTCGCCCTGGAGAGCCACGGCCGTCCGAGCCGGGTCGACCTGTCGGGGACCGTCGGCTGGTTCACCGCCGTGCACCCCGTACGGCTCGACGCGCGCGACGACGTACGGGCCGTCAGGGAACGCCTGCGTGCCCAGGGCGACGGCCTCGGCCACGGCATCCTCACCGCCGCGGGCCTGCTTGACCCGGCGACGCCGGAGGTCGCCTGGAACTACCTCGGCCAGTACCCCGGCGCCCCGACCGAGGAGACGCCCTGGCAGCCCGCCCCCGACGCCGACCCGCTCGGCTCCGGCGGCACCGGCGACCTGCCCCTGCCGCACGCCCTCATGGTCAACGCCCTGGTGCGCGACGACGCGCTGGGGGTGCGGATCACCTGGCCGTCCGCGCTGTTCACCGCCGCCGAGATCGAGGAGCTCGCCGAGTACCTGCGGGCCGCGCTCCTGCGCACGGCCGCGGCGCCGGAGATCAGCGCGCTCGCCGGGGACCGGCCGATCGCCGAGGTGCAGCCGCTGACGCCGTTGCAGGAGGTGATGCTGCGGCACGCGCGCACCGAGCGCCCCGACCCGTACACCGTGCAGTCGACGTTCACGCTCGCCGGGCCGCTCGACGTCGACGCCCTGCGCGCCGCGGGCACCGGCCTGCTGGCCCGGCACCCGAACCTGGGCGCCGTGTTCCCCGCGGACCTCGCGGTGATCCCCCAGTCGCCCCGGCCGGACTTCCGGGTGTCCGACGGGCCCGCCGACGAGGTCTTGGCGGCCGATCTGGCCGAGCCGTTCGACCTGGCCGAAGGGCCGCTCGTGCGGCTGACCGTGATCCGCCGCGGCCCCGACCTCGCGGACCTGGTCCTGACCACCCATCACGTCCTGTCCGACGGCTGGTCGGCACCGCGCATCCTGACCGAGCTGTTCGCCCTGTACGCCGCCCGCGTCCGGGGCCAGGAGGCGGACCTGCCCGCTCCCGTGCCGTTCGGCGCCTATCTGCGCTGGCGCGCGGAGCACGAGCCCGACCTCGCCGTCTGGGCCGCGGAGCTGGACGGCCTGCCCGAGGGCGACCACCTGGGCGGCGGCGAGCCCGGACCGACCTGGCAGGAGCCCACGCTCCTCACCTTCGACGCGTCCCTGGTGGCGGGCCTCGCCCGGCTCGCCGCGCACCGCGGCCTGACCCAGAACACGCTGGTGCAGGGCGCGTGGGCGGTGCTCCTCGCCCGGCGCTCCGGGCGCGCGGACGTCTGCTTCGGCGCCATGGTCGCCTGCCGCCCCCCGGAGCTCGACGGGGTCGAGGAGATCATCGGTCTGCTCGCCAACACCGTGCCCGTCCGCGCCCGCCTCGACGGCACGCTCGCCGAGGCCCTCACCGACCTCCAGGCCCGCCAGCGGACCCTGGTCGAGCACCAGCACGTCGCCCTGACCGACCTGGAGCGGCTGACCGGGCGCCACCGCCTCTTCGACAGCCTCGTGGTGTTCGAGAACTATCCGGTCGACCCCGACCGGCTGCGCGCACCCGCCCCCGGGCTCACGGTCGTCGGCACCCGCTTCCGCGAGGCCACCCACCACCCGGTGACCCTGACGGTCATGCCGGACGGCGACGGCTGGACGGGCGTGCTCGCCCCCCGCGCCGGGGTGGACGTCGACGGCATCGCCGACGAACTCCTCGCCCTGCTGCGCACCTTGGGCGACCACCTCGACACCGACGTACGCGACCTCCTGGAGCACCGATGAGCGAGAAGGTCGCACCGCCGCCCGCGCGGGTCGACGCCGACCTGCTGCGCATCGCGTTCATCCTGGTGCTCGGCACCTTCATGGCCACGGTGGACGCCACGATCGTCAGCGTCGGCATCGACACCCTGTCCGCGGAGTTCGGCGCCTCGGTCACCGAGATCCAGTGGGTCTCCACCGCCTATCTGCTCGCGGTGGTGGCCGCCGTGCCCGCGTCCGGCTGGCTCGCGGGGCGGTTCGGCGGCCGCCGGACGTGGCTCGCCGCCGTCGGCGTGTTCCTGCTCGGCTCGGCGCTGTGCGCGCTCGCCTGGTCGGCGGCCAGCCTCATCGTGTTCCGGGCGGTCCAGGGCCTCGGCGGCGGGATGCTGCCCGCCACCGGGCAGGCGCTGCTCGCCCGGATCGCGGGACGGGAGCGCACCGGCCGGGTGATCAGCGTCGTCTCGGTCGTGCCGCTCCTGTCCCCGGTCCTCGGCCCGCTGGTCGGCGGCTCCCTCCTCGGCGTCGCCTCCTGGCCCTGGCTGTTCCTGGTGAACCTGCCGATCGGCGCCGCGGCGATGGTCCTCGCCCGCCGCTACGTGCCCGAGGTGCCGCCGTCGCCCCGGCGCACGGCGTTCGACCTGCGCGGCGCGGCCCTGCTCTCGCCCGGCCTGGCCGTGCTGGTCTTCGGCCTCACGGAGGTCGCCCACGGCCGGGCCCTGCCCGCCGCGCTCGGCGTCTCGGCGGGCCTGGCCATGCTCGTCGCCTTCACGGTGCACGGGCTGCGCACGAGCCGCACCCCGCTGGTCGACCCGCGGCTCTTCACCCGGCCGCCGTTCGGCGCCGCCGCCCTCGCGCTGCTCGTCCTGGGCGCGTCGGTGTTCGGCACGATGTTCCTGCTGCCGCTGTACTTCCAGACGGGCCGCGGCCTGACGCCGTGGGAGGCCGGGCTGCTGCTCGCCCCCCAGGGCCTGGGCGCGGCGGCCGGATCGGTCCTCGTCAACCGGACCATCGACACGGTCGCGCCCCGGACCCTGGTGCTCACGGGCATCGCGCTGATCAGCGCGGGCACCGTCCCGTTCACCCAACTCGGCCACGAGCCCCCGGACCTCGTGATCGCCGCAGCCCTCACCGTGCGCGGCGTGGGGATGGCCATGATCGGCGCGCCGGTGATGAACATCGTCTACAGCCGCATCGAACCCGAGCACCTCCCGCGCGCCTCCGGAGCGCTCAACCTGCTCAACACCGTGGGCGGTTCGCTCGGCACCGCCGTCCTCGCGGTGGTCCTGCAGAACCGGCTCTCCGCCCACGACGCCGACGTCTCCTGGGCGTTCGGCGACACCTTCTGGTGGGTGCTCGGCTTCTGCCTGTTCGCCGCCGCCGGGGCGACGCGCCTTCGGCGCTAGAGCCGGAGCCCCTGCACCAGGGGGACACGGTACGTCCCCGCGTTCTTACGCGGTTTTGCCGTTGCTCTGCCGTTGCTGTGCGGCACGCCCCGCATCGTGGTGCTCGCACCCGGGGAACACCGGGGCTCCCGGGAGCCCGAGGGGCTTGAGGCGAAGGAGAGGGCGATGATGTACAAGAGCACGGCGCGGCGCGCGGGTCTGGCGGTGGGCCTGATGGCGGTGGTGGCCTCGGCGCTGCCCACCGCGACGGCCACGGCCACCGGCGCCGCGCCGACGAGCGGCCCCACAGCCGCGGCGGCCCCCGGCTGGTGTCCGACCGCGCCCGGCCACCAGGTCGACTGCGGCCAGGAGAAGCGCCCCCTCGTGGCGGGCAAGCCCCGGCTCGGCACGGTCAAGGTGAGCTACGCCGTCGTGCGCCACCGCGGCTCCGGCCCCGCCAAGGGCACCGTCGCCTTGAACCCGGGCGGCCCGGGCGAGACCCTGATCGACAAGACCGAGGAGGTCACCTGGGCCCTGGGCGACCTCCTGAAGGACCACGACGTGCTGCTCGTCGACCCGCGCGGCACCGGAAAGTCGCAGCGCGTCCCCTGCGGAGTCACCGACGCCGCGTACCGGTTCGGCACCCGGGCCCAGCAGCGGGCCGCCGTCGAGCGGTGCGGCAAGAACCTCGGGCCCAAGGCCGCGGGCTTCACCTCGGCGGCCACCGCCGACGACATCGACGCCGTCCGGGCCCGCCTCAAGGTGCGCAAGCTCAGCCTGTACGGCCTGTCGTACGGCACCTACCTGATGCCGGTCTACGCCTCCCGCCACCCCGAGCACGTACGCAACATCGTGCTGTCGGGGGCCTACCCCCTCGCGCTCGACACGATGGCGCGGCCCAGCGCCCAGGCGGTCTCGACGACGCTGCGCCGGGTGTGTCAGCGCAGCGTTCCCGCGGCGTGCGACGGCGAGCGGGCGGTGCGGGACCTGGCCACCACGGCCAAGCGGCTGCGCACCGCGCCGCTGACGATCCCGATCACCACCGACCACGGCGTCTACCGGAAGAAGTTCACCGAGGACAAGCTCGCCAACCTGCTGTTCGAGGCGGCCAGCAGCCAGGTCGGCCTCGAACCGGAGAAGCCCTCGCTGCTCGGCCGACTGCCCCACGCCCTCAACCGCTTCGTCAAGGGCGACGCCGCGCCGCTGCGCACGCTGGTGCAAGAGGAGGGCGAGTCGGGCAGCGAGCTGGACCAGGCGCCGTACATCGCGGTCGTGTGCAACGACTACCGCAGGGACTGGTCGAAGGACGCGTCGAAGTCCGCGCGCTGGCGCCAGTACCGCGCCGCCCTCGCGGCCGTACGCCCCGGTGAGCACGGAGCGTTCAGCGCCAAGGGCTTCACCGAGGGGACCACGGACGCGGGCGACGTGTGCATCGGCTGGCCGGGCAAGGACACCCCTGACCCGCAGCCGACGAAGCCCGCGCTGCCCAACGTGCCGGTCCTCGTCCTGTCCGGCGACCTCGACTCCAACACGCCCGACGCGAGCGGCAAGAAGGCCGCGAAGCAGTTCCGCGACAGCCGCTTCTACTCGGCCCGCAACATGGGCCACGTGCCCGAGCTCGAACTGAGCGGCTGCGTCGTGGGCGTCTCCTCGACGTTCATCCGCTCCAACACCCCCGGGGACACCTCCTGCCTGCGGTCGCTCCCGCCGATCGCGGTCACTCCGGTACGCGGCTGACGCCGTCGGCCGAACCCCCGGCCGCGGGCAGCCAAGCGGGCTGGCCGCTGGGGCTGGTGCCCGCGTCGTCGGTGATGGTCAGGGTGACACCGTGATCGCGGTGAACAGACACTGGGCGGCCTCGGCCAACCTGTGCCGGGCAGCGGCAACGTCGTAGGAGATACGCGCGATGGACGATCCGGCCCGCCGTGAAGCGAAGGAACCTTCGCCATGAGGGGGCGGCCCCGCCCGCGGACGTCGGGCCCGGGCCCGACGTCACCCCTCGCCCCGCCGCGGCCCCGGCGAGCCGATCAGCGTGAACGCGGCCCAGATCTCCGGGGCCCGCCATGTGCGCCGCGTCATGAGGACCGCGCGGCGGAGCGCCTCGGCGGGGTCACCGGTCCGCGCCAGCTCCTGGTGGAAGCAGACCAGCGCGTCATGGGTCGGCTCCTCGGGCACCTCCCAGAGCGTGGCGACGACCGTGGAGACACCCGCGATGAGGAAGGTGCGGGCCAGGCCCAGTACGCCGTCGGCGGTGACCAGGCCCTGACCCGTCGCACAGCACCCCAGGACGGCGATCCTGGCCCGGGTCGGGGTGCTGGCCAGCAGGGTGCTGGTGAGCTGGCCGTGCTCGGCGCCCGCGGGCGTCAGGGCGATGCAGCCGGGGAGCTGGTCGAGCCGCAGCCGCGCGTCCAGCACGGCGTGGCAGGAGAAGTGCAGCAGGTCCGCGGAGCCCATCCGGTCGAGCACGGCCGGTACGGTCGCCGCCGGTCCCGCCAGGGCGGAACCCCTGTGCACACGGGCGACGGCGCGCGCGGTCTCCAGCGTCAGCGGCAGATCGGGCAGCGGCAGCAGGCGCCCGTCCGGAGTCGGCACCACCGCGTCCCGGACGCCGCCCACCACGAGCGCCCCGGAACCCCCGGGCGCGGCCTCGCCGCGCCACACGTCCTCGTGGGCGATCAGCTCCAGGGCGTGCAGGGACGGCACCATGGCGAGGGAGCACCGGCTGACGAGCGGTTCCCCCGCGACGGGCAGCGCGGCGAAGGGAACCGACCACAGCCCCCGCTGCGGCACGATGACCAGGCGCGCGTCGGGCCCCGAGGGCAACAGGTGCGCGACCTTCCCAAGGAGCGCGTCGGACCACCCCGCCATGAGCGCGTCGTCAGCGACCTGGCGCTCCAACTGCCGTACGGCCTCCAGGAGATCCACCGGCCGCGCCTCGTCGAGGCGGTCGTCGTCGGTCACCTCGCGCCGCACCTCGTGGTGGATGCCGCCGTCGGGGGTCACCACCCACATGTGGATCTCCCGAAGGAGCGGGGCCTGCCCGCTGACGGCCTCGATCTCGAAGTGCGGGGCGTACACGAGCAGCGTGGCCCCCATGCGGTGTGCCAGGCGCCGCATCCGCTCGCTGCCGGGCGGCTCCGCGGGCACCTGGGACCTGGTGGGCCGGGCCGCGCGGATGCGCTCGCTCAAGGGCCCCGAGCGTCCCCGCTCGGCGGCCTCAAGGGCACCGGTCACGTCGTCGACGCCGAGCCGCAGCTCCTGGGCGACCTGGGTGAGGGCCGTGGCGTGCGTGTCGAAGAGGCCGACCGAACCAGCCTCGTCACTGGCCGCCCGCAGCAGGGGCTCCCACAACTCCTGGGCCCGCCGCGCGTGGTGACGGGCGGCGGGCAGGTCCCTGGTGCCCAGGAAGGCGTGCGCCAGGTTGAGGTGGCCGGTCGCCATCCCCCGGTGGTCGTCGACGCGCTGCTTCAGTTCGAGGGCGCTCAACAGGTCCGCGACGGCCTCCGCCGGGCGGCCCGCCTGGAGGCGGATCCCGGCCCGGAGGTTGAGGGCGACGGCGCGCTGCCGCGCCTGCCCCGGGGCGAGCGCGGCAAGGAGTGCGTCGGCCATGGCCACGGCCTCGTCGTGCCGTCCCGCCCGGCTGAGCACTTCCAGCTTCGTCACGCGCGCCTGCTGGGCGAGCAGCGGGATGCTCCGGGCGGCGGCCCACGCCCGCTCCATGGCCTCCTCGGCCTCGGTGGTGTGTCCCGCCCTGCTGAGGGCCAGGGCGCGGTTGCCCTCGACCTCGGCGACCACGAGGTCGTCATCGTCGGGCCGCACGCAGCGGTGGGCGACCTCGGCCCACTCCAGCGCCCGCTCGCGGTGCCCCACCCCGTTCACGGCCAGGCTCAACTGGCTCGCGGCGAGCGCCGCCCGGGCGGCGCTGTCCAGCTCCCGCGCGACCTCGAAGGCCCGGTGCTGCACCTGCTCGGCCTCGCCGAAGCGCCCGGCGTGGGCGAGGGCGCTGCCCAGGTTGCTCAGCAGGGACCAGCGCAGTTCCCCGCCGGTCTCGTCGGCCGGTTCGCCGAGCGCCACCAGGGCCTCGCGGAACGCCTCGGCCGCCTCCACGAGCCGCCCGATCTGCGCGACCACCTCGCCGTACTTCCCGATGGCGGTGGCCCGGTCCTCGGGGTCGCCGTGGTCGGCGGCCCACGCGCGGAAGTCCACGGCACGCCGCTCCGCCTCCTCCAGCAGGCCCGCCATCATGCAGGCGGTGACCAGGGGTTCGAGCACCTTGGGCACCTCGGTGCTCAGCCCCTCGGCGGTGAGTGACTCAAGGGCCAGGGTGAGGTCGTCCCGCGCGGCCTGCCAGCGCCCCTCGCGCGCCGCCCGCAATCCGTCGACGCGCTTGACCTCGGCCCGCAGCCGTCGTCTGATCCCCATGGCGTGCTCCCCCCTGTGGTCACCTTCCGTCCCGCGTACGCCGTCTGCGGCCCAGCGCGTCGGCCGTCACGGCGACCACCGCCCCGGCCCCGGCGCCCACCAGCGACCACCGGGCCTGCTGCGCACCGCCCTCGGCCCCCTCGGCCACCAGCGTCGCCGCGGCCCACCCCACCGCCGCGCCCACGGCCCCCAGGAGGACGTGGTGCAGCACCGCGAAGGTGTCCGTACGCACCGCGCCGCGCGACCAGGCGAGCACGGTCACGGGCAGCGTCAGGGCGAGCGCCGCCAGCAGGGCGATCACCGGCGCCTGGACCGGACCGGGCACCGGCACGTGGTAGCCGAACGCCTGGATGGCGGCCAGGCCCATCAACAGGGCGCCGAGGAACGAGGTCTGAAGCAGCGTCAGGCGCTGTCGGTGGTCGGCCAGATGCACCTCGGTGGCCGCCAGGGCCTCGCGGGACACCTCGGCCGACGACTCGATCGTCGCCTGCACGTACTCCAGTTCGTCGTCGATGTCCTGCCGCAGCCGCTCCGCGAGGAGCCGGTCACCGGCGAACGGGCTCGCGGGCGGCAGCGGTGCGTCCGGCGGCGGCTCGAACTCCCCGGCCGCGGCCGCCGCCAGGTTGTCCCGGGCGATCTCCACCGTGCGGCGCATCATCCGGAGCCCGGCCGCCACCACGATCAGCCCCTGGCCGTCGGTCCGCAGCCCGATCAGTACGGCACGGGCGTCGAGGACCTCCCGCAGCGCTGGCCGGTCCCCGCCCAGCAGGCGCCCCGTGACCTCCCACGTCTGCCGCACCGCCGCACCTGCGCGGTCGCGCAGCTCCGCGTGACGGCTCCGCTCGAGCACGCTCCGTTCGTACCGCAGCTTCGCCGCGTGCAGCGCATAGCGCGTCAGCGGGGCCGGGCGGTCCCGGGCGTGCCAGGCGAAGGCGTCGAGGTCGCGCTCCCGCGCCACGGGGGCGAGCGCCACGAGACACCTGCGCCCCGGCGGGGCGCCGGTCCCGGGCGCCTCCCAGAGCGCGAAGCCCCCCTGGGTGCGGTGCGGCTCGCCGGGGTGCCGCCCCGCGAACGCGCCGCCCACCTCCTCGGCCACCTCCGGCACCACGGCGCCGGAGTCCTCCCTGAACAACGCCCCGGAACTGAGCCCGAGCAGGACCTGAACGGCACCCAGGCTCCCCGGACAGGCCCACGGCACCAGCCGCTCCAGGGAGTCCCAGCCGCTCTCCGGCTCCGGGGCCAACAGGAGCGTGACCCCGACGACGTCATGGCTCTGGAAGAGCAGCGCCTGATGGAGCCCGCGGCCGGGCCGCTGCCGGGCCGCCAGGACGCGGTAGCGGGGCGCGGGCCCGCCGACCGCGGGCACCTCGTCGAGCGACGGCTCGCCGGGCACGGCCGCGTCGAGGCCGAGACGGCCGCAGTCGTCCCAGACGCCCTGCACCCGGGACCTCCGCTCGGCAAGGCCCCCGGGGCCGACCGCGTAGAACACGTGGAGCAGCAGAGCCCGGCGGACCACCGCGCTCACGCGCCTGCCCCGCCCTCGTCGTCACAGGCGCCGTCGTCCGGTGAGCCGCCCGCGTCACGACTCGGCGAGGGAGCCTCCAAGCGGTTCAGGATCTCGGTGACCAAGACGTTGGACCGCTCGTACACCTCTGGCGGCGCCGGGACCAAGGGGTCGTCCTCGTGACGTGTCGCCACGAGGCGCGGTCCCGCCAGGGCGAGCCGGGCCGTCGCCAGGCGCAACCGCTCGCCGTCACCGGCCTGCCAGGCCTGCCCGATGGCTTCGAGGGCCGCCGCGACAGCGGCCCAGCGGGCAGTGGGCATCCGCCACGCCACGATGCGGCGCAGGGCGGAGACCGCCTGCCGCGCCGCCTCGCCGAAGTCGTTTCCCGTCGCCGTATCCGCCACGCTGCCCCCCGCCGCGTACCCGCCATCGCACAGGAACGGATGCCGATTGTCTTCGACGGTGCGCGGTCCGTACACCGCTTCGGCGGATCCTTTGTCAACGGCTTCCGGAGCGTCGGCAGGGCGTACGCGCGCACGGGAAGTTCATCCGTGTGGGGGACGGGTATTGGCCAACCACATCGATCCGGACGAGACTGCGCGGGAAAGCGGAGTCAGGGCGGCCGACCCGTGGGGGGTGTGCGGCGTCAGCCCGATCGGCCGTTGGGGGGCGTTCATGTGGGACAACGACGATTTCGCTGATCGAATGATGGCTCTGGTTCCCGCTGTGGCGCGGTACGCGCTCGAAGCGGGACGACGGGACCTGGCCGTTCGCCTGGACGAGGTCGAACGGCGCGTGCGCCAGGCACAGTTGACGGTCGTGGTCCTCGGCGAGTTCAGCAGCGGAAAGTCGACGCTGCTCAACGCGCTCCTGGAGGACGCGACGCTCTTCCCCGTCGATTCGTACGTCTCCACGCGGGTGCTCACCTCCGTGCGGTGGGGCGAGCAGGAGTCGATCACGGTGGAGCTGGCCGCGCGGCACGGGGGTGACACGGAGGAACGCGACGTGGGCCGCGACGGGTTGCGCGCCTACATCTGCGAGGCCGAGGTGCAGGACGGCACCGCGGCGACGGACGCCGAGCGGGTGGTCAGGGCCTCGATCCGCACGCCGAACGCGAAGCTCCGCGGCGGCGTCGTGTGCGTCGACACCCCCGGCATCGGCGGCGTCCACCGCGGCCACACGGCCGCCGCCCTCGGCGTGCTGCCCCAGGCGGACCTCGTCCTGTACGCGATCGACGCCAAGCGGCCGCCGCTGCCGTCCGAGCTCGCCTTCATCGAGCGGGTGGTGCGTGCCCTGGGCGCCGACGAGTGCCCCGAGCGCCTGATGTTCGCCGTGACGAAGGCCGACCAGACGGGAGACCCCGGCCGGGCGGTCGGCGAGGCGCGCGCCCGCCTCGCGGCGGTCCCGGGGCTCGACGAGCGGTCCGCTGTGCTCGCCGTGTCGAGCCGCAGCCGACTGCTCCAGCTCACCGGGGCTCAGCCACCGGACGAAAACCTCACCGGCTTCCAGGAGTTCGAGGCGCGGCTGTGGGAGGCCGTCGACCACGCCCGGCTGCGGCTGCGCGCGGGCGCGGCACTCGCCGAACTGCACTCCGTCGTACGCGGCCTGCTCGCACCCGTCGAGGAGGCCATCGGCGTCCTGGAGGCCCAGGACGCCGCGGCCCGCGAGAAGCTGGCCGCGGCCGCGGCCGCGCGGCGCGTCGAAGCCGAGCGTCTGGTCGCGGGATCCGCCACCTGGCCCGCGGACCTGGACGCGGCCTTCGACGAGGTCACCGCCGGGCTGCGGGCCCGCGCCGACACCACCCTCGCCCAGGCGTGGCGCGACCTGCGCGCCCGCTACCGGACCGACCCCGTGTTCCTCGACGACCCCCAGGCCGTCCTCGACGACCTGGCCGGAAAGCTCGCCGTGCTGGCGGGGCAGCTGGGGCGCTCGGCGGCCGACCTGTCCGGGGCCGCGTGCGAGGCGGTGGCCGAGCGCAGCGGCATCCCGCTGCGGAGCCCGATGTTCACGGACCTGCCGCTGCCGCCCCTGCCGGATCCACTGACCGTGCCCGCGGCCTCCGCGGCGGCCACGCCGAGCGTCGTCGCCAGCCTCACGACGGCCTTCGACGCCGCCGCGCGCGGGGCCCGCCTCGGCGTGGCCAGGGGTGAGGTCGTCGGCGCCATCGCCTGGGACCAGGCCGTGCACCTCTCGCTCCCGGGCGGCAGCCGCACGGGCAAGGTGGTCAACGGCGTCCTCCAGTCGATGGCGGAGGGCCGGGAGGGCTCGCGCCCGCCGACCCCCGGTGTCGTGGCCGGTCGCGTCGTCGGCGGCCTGGTCGGGGCGGTCCTCGCCTTCGCCGGGCAGGTCCGGGAGATCCGCAGGACGACGCACGCCGATCAGGTCGCCGCCCTGGACCGGCTGTTCGCCCCGTGGGAGGCGCAGCAGCGGGCCTTCCTGCACGACGCCGTGCAGGCCCTCGTCGACGCCTCCGCGGACCGGGCGCGGGCGGAGCTGCGCGACCGGATCGCCCAGCGCCAGGCGGAGTGCGAGACGGCCCGGATCGAGGTGGCCGCGGCCCTTGCGGCGGCCCGCAGCGACGCCGCAGCGGCCCTCGCCCCGCTGCTGGCCCGCCGCGACGGCCTGCGCCGGATCGAGACCGACGTCACGGCCCTCGTGGACGAACTCCGCGGCCGCCTCGCGGCAGCGGGGGAGGACTGACACGGAGATCCGTGACCAGGGCACAACACATCGGTGCCGACCGGCCGTTGAGCGGGGCGCGGCGCCCGCGCGCCCCCACGGGACGGACAGGACGGACAGACGCACCCCATGACCCTGCGGCACAGAGCCGAGCGAGCCGTCCGCGACGCACTCGCCCGCATCCCCGCCACCACGGCCACGCACACCGCGCGGGCGACCCTTGAAGCCCAGCTGCCGAAGCTCACCGCCCCGCTGCGGATCGCGGTCGCCGGACGCGTGAGCTCCGGCAAGTCCACCCTGGTCAACGCGCTCGTCGGCGCCCCCGTAGCCCTGACGGGCAGCGCCCCGCTCACCCTGGTGGTCAGCGTGCTGCGCCACGGCGACCGCACGGCGCTGACCGTGCACCACAAGGACGGGCCGCCCACGCGCCTCGAAGGCATCGGCCGGATCGAGGAGTTCACGGCCCGTGGACACCAGTCGGGCAAGCCGCGCCCCGTCGACCACGTCGAGGTGTTCGGCCCGCACGCCTGTCTGCGGCAGTTCGACCTCGTCGACACGCCCGGATTCGACTCGCCCTACGCACAGGACACCCAGGAGGCGATGCGCGCCCTGGGCGTCGACCGGGAGTCGGTGGCCGCCTCGTCGGCCGCCGGGCTCCGTGGCGCCGACGCCGTGATAGCCGTCCTCAACAGCGACGTGACCGCGCCCGACGCCGACGTGCTGCGCCGGTTCCACGACGCCGACGGCACCGGCTTCTCGCCGACGCCCGTCACCTCCATCGGCGTCCTGACGAAGGTCGAACTCCTGTGGCCCGGCGAGATCGGGCAGCCGGTCGACGACCCCCGCGACACCGCGCGCAAGCACGCCCGCCGCATCCTGGCGTCCGCGCACACCGCGCGCATGTTCCACGATGTACGCCCGCTGTGCGGCCTGCTGGCGGCGGGCGCGGCGGCGTTCGACCCCGAGGACGACTTCGAGGCGCTGCACGCCCTCACGGGCGTGTCCCAGGCCGCACTGGACCTGCGGCTCAGCCATCTGTCCGGCTTCGTGTCCGCCACCGACCTGCCCCTGCCCGCCGACCGGCGCCGCCGCCTCGCCGGTCTTCTCACCCCGTACGGCGTGTCCCTGGCCTGCCGTCTGCTGCGGGAGGGCGTGGACCGGCCCGCCGTGCTGCGCAGGGAACTCGAAGAACGCAGCGGGATCACCGCGCTGCGCCGGGAGCTGACGGAGCGGTTCGCCGCCCGCAGCGACCTGATCAAGGTGGCCCGGGTGATCGAGGAGATACGCGGCCTTCCGGCGCTCCTCGCACCCGACACGTCCGACCGCGACCGCGACCTCGTCGTGCGGGCGGTGGAGGCGATCACGGGCCTGGAACACTCCGAACCCGCCTTCATGGAGTTCGACCTCCTGCTGCGGCACTACACCGGACGCTCCCGGCTGTCCGAGAGCGAGGCGCGGGAGCTGGAGCGCGTCACCGGCGAGCGCGGCAGCACGGTGGCGGCCCGCCTCGGCCTCGCACCCGAGACGGGCCTGGCCGCCCTCGAACGCGCCGCGCTGGACCGCCTGGCCCACTGGAACGGCCCGCACCCCCCGCGGGAGCCCGGCGGCAGAGCCGTGGCCCACGTCCTCAAGCGCCGCTACGACGAGGTGTATCACCGGCTGCGGCGGGCCCGGGCGCTCCTGGACGACGTACCGGCGCAGGAGGAGGAGCGGGCCCCGGCAGCGCCCGCGCCCCTCCCCGACGCCCCGGGCCCCGTCGTCGACGGCCCCGTCGGCGGCGAGCCGGTCCTCGTGGTCGACCTGGGCACGACCACGTCCTCGGCGATCCTGCTCGGCGACGGCAGGACGCGTCTGTTGAAGGAGCCGGGCACCGGACGGGACTGGTGGCCCACCGCGGTGTACGACGACGGGCAGCTGCTCGTCGGCTCCGTCGCCGAGGCCCGCAGGGCGGGCGGCCCGGACTGCTTCCGCGCCGAGTTCAAACCCGAGATCGGCAGCCCCGTCCCCGTGCTGCGCGGCCCCGGGGGCGCCCATACGGCGGAGGACCTCGCGGTGGCCGTCCTCGCCGCCTTCCGCCGTCGCGCGGCGCCGCTCCCCGGCGGCGTTCCCTCCAGGCTGCTCGTCACGGTCCCCGCGCGGACCACCGGGCGACGACGCGACGCGATGATCCGTGCGGGCGAACGAGCGGGCTTCACCGACGTCGAACTGCTCGAGGAACCCGTGGCCGCCGCCCTCGCCCCGTCGGACGGCGGGCCCTGGCCACCCGGCAGCACCGTGCTCGTGTACGACCTCGGCGGCGGCACCTTCGACGCCGCCCTCGTCGGCATCGGCGACACCGGCCACACCCTCCTGGGCACCGCGGGCCTCGCCGACGGCCACGGCGGCCGGGACATCGACGCCGCGATCGTGCGCGACCTGACCCCGGCCATGGACGACTGGCTGCGGGCCGCCCCCGAAACCGCCGCGTACCGCGACCAGTTGGCCCACCTCACCCTCCGCTCAGCCATCCGGCTCAAGCACGGCCTCGCGGCCGAGGACTGCCCCGTGGAGAGGGTCGTTCCCGGCATGCCGCCGCAGAGCCTGAGCCGCAAACGGCTGGGGCAGCTCACCGAAGAGCTGCTCGCCGACTCGGTCGTCTGCTGCCGCACCCTGCTGGCCGAGACCGGAGTGGACCCGAAGGACGTCGACGTCCTCCTGGTCGGCGGAAGCACCCAGATGCCGTCGGTACGCCCGTATCTGGAGCGGTGCCTCGGCACCCGCGTGCCGGTCCGCTCCGCCCTCGACCCGGTGCTCGCCGTCGTGGAGGGAGCCGTGACCTGGGCCGAGGGCATCCCGCGGCGACGGGTCGCCGCCGACGGCCCGTCCTCGCTGCGCGCGCCCCTGGCCTGGACGCTGCCGGGCGGCCGGGCGACCCTGGTGCGCTGGTTCGCCGCCGGGGGAGCCGCCTACCGCCCCGACGCGGCCCTGGCCCGGGTCCGCCTCGCCGACAACAGCCTCTTCGACCTGCACGCGCGTACGGGAGGCCGCATCGAGCAGCACCACGTGTGGCCCGGTGACACCCTGTACTCGGGTACGTGGCTGGCCACGGCACTGCGCCCGGCGGGCCCGGGCGACCTCCTGCCCCGCCCGCGGGAGGTCCTGCGCTCGCCCGGCGTCGTCACCGCGCTGGCCGTCGCCCCGGACGGCCGCCACGTGGCCGTCGCCGTGCGGGAAGGCCCCGAGGACTCCGTGCTGCGGCTCCTGGACGCCCGCACCGGGGAGGCCAGGGACGAACTCCGCATCCGCGGCCGGGTTCTGTCGGCGGCGTGGTCCCGCCCGGGGACGTGGCCGGTCTTCGGCGTCTCGGGCGGCGAGCTGTCCGCGCACGGCGTGTGCGCCCTGGCCGCTCCGGCCCTCGGCGGTACGTCGGCGCGGCTGCGGCAGCTGGCCGAGCAGCCCGCCGCGGTGCTGGCCCTCGCCCAACTGCCCGGCGGGCGGGAGGTCGTGGTCCTCGGCGGCGACGGCGTCCTGCGGGGCGTCGACACGGCGACGGGGCGGGACCGGGTGGTCGCCGAGTTCCCGCACCGCCCGACCGTGCTCGCGGTGGATGACGACGGGACGAGAGCCGTGGTGGCCGGGGGCGGTGGACATCGCGGCGCCGTGCACGTCGTCGCCCTCGCGGACGGCGGACAGCGGTCGTCCTGGCCGCTGCCAGCGCAGATCAGAGGCCTGGCCTGCGGCCCGGGCAACGACGTCCTTGCGGGCGGCGTGACCTCCGACGACCACGGGTTCGTCGGATACCTGGGGCAGGGCGAGATGCTGCTGCCCTCCCGCGCGCAGCCGGTGCGGGCCGTCGCGGTCTCGCGGGACGGGGCCCTGCTGGCGGCGGTCGCGGTCGACGGCGAGGCCTGTGTCGGCGGGGCTCGGGGCCGCGGCACCTGGGCCCACCCCCAGTACCCGGACACCCCCGTCGCCCTGGCCTTCTCACCCGACGGCCACTACCTCCACATCGCGGGTGACGCCGGACTCAGTACGTGGGCCCTCACCGAGGCGCACCACCGGGTCGGCGACGAGCCCGCCGCCCCGACCGCACCGCGACAGGAGCCGCCCAGCCATGACACCTGACGAGGCCCGCACTCCCACGCCAACTCCCGCGTCCAGAGGGGCCGTTGGACGCCCGGCATCCGACGCTCACCCGCCGCTGGCCCCGCACACCCTGACGGACCTGTTCGCCGCCGCCCGCAGGAGAGCGGTCCAGCCCGCGAACCTGAGCCCCGCGTACGGCATCGGACAGGCGGTCGGCAACGCGATCGACGACGTACGCCGCGGCCTGGACGGGAAGCGACTGGATCCGCACGTCCGCTACCAGCTCACCCACCTGCTCGACGCGCTGAGCACCGCCGTGACGGAGACCGTCCGCACGGCCCTCGCCCAGCGGTCCGCCGCGGAGCGCGCACCACAGGTCGACGAGGAGGAGTCCAAAGGCCGCCTCGGGGACAGGCTGAGGCGGGGCGGGGGACGGCACAGGTACCGCTCGGCCGCCGAGGCGCGACGGCCCGCCGCTGCCCGTCCTTCGCCCGCCCCGGCCCTCGACGCGGTCGGCAAGGCGCTGCCGCACGTGGAGAAGGCCTTCGGCAAACCGCCCCCGACGACCGGGCCGCCCGCCCCGCCCTGGTACGAGCACGACGTCATGATGGAGCTGATCCAGGACCTGGTCAGCCTCCGTGACCGGGGGCGCGCGGAGCGGGTCTGGGACCGCGTCGGCGTGTTCCAGGAGCTCCTGCGTGCCCAAGGCATCGAGATCCTCGCGTACGACCCGCGGCTCCGGCCGGAGCAGCAGGCGGACGCCTTCCACCTGGAGCAGGTGACGCGGGACGCCGTGTGCCGGTACGAGACGGACCTGCCCGCCCTCGTCATGCACCCCGACGGCGACGACCGCCGGGTCCTCGTGCGGGGCAGGGCCCTGCGCCTGCCCGCGACCACCGCTCGGAACCCTCGGACCACCGCTCAGGGTAAGGAGAACGACCGATGACGCTGCTGGAACCGACGCCGCAGGGCACGTCAAAGGACCTGCCGGAGGCCGACAGGAGCCTGGTCATCGGGTTCGACCTGGGCCACGGCGAGACCGCCGTGGCCAGCCTGTGGTCGACCGCCGACGGAGAGCCGCACGTGGAGGACATCTCCCGCACCCCCAGTCGCGTACACCCCACCGTCGTTGCCCGCTGCCGGGCGGAGAACGACGGCCGGACGGAGGGCGACGACCGGGCGGAGGACGACGGCACCGGAGACGCGACCCTGGTCGGGGAGCCGTGCTTCACCGTGCTGCCCGCGCGGCTCGCCCGCGTCCCCGAGCCCCCACCGGACGGCCTCGTGGCGGGCGACGCGGAGTTCTACATGGGGTTCAAGCACGCCGGGCTCGACGCGCGGGCGCGGCGGGCGACGGACCTGTTCATCCGGCAGGTCGCCCGGGAACTCGCCCTGGAACGCACCGAGGGCGTCGAGACCTCCGGCATCCTCAAGATCACGCCCGGGACGCGGCTGCACTGGGTCTTCGGCGTCCCCTCCGGGTGGGACAAGGAGGAGTGCGAGGAGTACGAGCGGCTGCTCCGCTCCACCGTGACCGGTCTCTTCCCCGGCCAGAGCGTGGAGGTGGTGCCCGAGTCGCGCGCCGCGATGCTCTACGCCAAGGAGTCCGAGGAGTTCAAGACCGCCGATCAGCACCTGATGGGGGCCATCGCCGGGCGCGGCACGGTGCTGGTGATGGACATGGGGTCCCTGACGACGGACTACACCTTCGTGTCCGGCATGAGCGAGCTGCCCGTCGCCGACTGGAACTCCCGCTTCGGCGCTTCGCTCATCGAGAAGGAGCTGCTGCGCCGCGTCGTGGCCGACCACCGCGACAGCGCCCTCCTGGAGGAAGCGCTCGCGGACGACCCTCTGCAGCGCGCACGCCTCGAGTTCGCCTGCCGTCATGCCAAGGAGCGCTACTTCGGGCTCTCCCCCGACCAACTGCGGCTGAACCCCGGCCCCCGGCGCCTCGGGGGCGACGACGTCGTCGCCCGGTCGGGGGAGCTGATAGAGGTCTCCATCCGGCTCTCGCCGCCGCTGATGGACGACATCCTGGACGCGCGCCTGGACGCACTGGGCCGCTCCTGGCGCGCGGCGTTCCGCGAGGCGGTCGAGGGGGTGCGCGACAAGCTGGTGAAGGAGACCGGGAAGCCGCCGGACGTCGTGCTGATGACCGGCGGGGCGTCACGGATGCGGTTCGCGCAGGAGATCTGCCTCGACGTCTTCGAGGCGGAGGAGGGCGGCACCCGGGTGCTGCTCGGCGTCCGCCCCGAGCACGTGATCGCCAAGGGCCTGGCCATCGCGGGCCGCACGCGCCGCCGGGTCGAGGGGTTCCTGGAGGAGGTGGAGGTGCTGGCCCGCGAGCGCGTGCCCGCCGTCATCGGCGACAACCTGGAGTCCCTCGGCCTGGCCCTCGGCAAGGTCATCGTGGACGGCATCGTCGACGACCAGGTCTGTCCCGCGGTCGTACGGTGGCGCGAGGGGGAGCTGCGGCTGCTCACGGACATCGCCCTGGAGGTGGCGGGCAAGCGCGAGGCGTATCTGAAGAGCCCCGCCGGGCAGGCGAGGCTGAAAGAGGCCACCCGCGCCTGGTACGCCGAGGTCACCGCGGTGATCGACCGCGAGGCCGCGGCGATCGCGCACCGGTACGGGATCCCGACAGAACCCCTGCGGGTCTCGCCGTTCGGCCCCGCGACGACGACACCCCGGCCCGACGTCAACCTCGAACCGCTGCTTGAGACGCTGGACTCGATCCTCGGCCTGGTCGCGGCCTGCATGACGGCTATGACAGCGGGGGCGGCCATCGGGGTCATGTCGGCGGCGACGGAGGGCGCCGCCGGGGCCGGAGCCGTCGCCGCGGCGTCCAATCCGGTGGGCTGGGTGATCGGTTCCATCGTGGCGGCCGTGGCCGTGGTGATCGGCATTTGGATGGGCAAGGAGGCCCTCATGAAGTGGATCTCCAACGCCGACATCGCCGGTCCGCTGCGCAAGCTCAACCGCGAGAAGACCCTCCTCAAGAAGATCCGCACCCAGGCCGACGAGGACCGCCTGGAGGCGCAGGCGGCCGAGGACTTCGCCCGGCACTTCGCCGACAGCCACCGCGAGACGATCGTCGCCCGCCTCTCCGCCTCGGCCGGGGCCCACCTGACGAAGGCGGCGCGGGAGGCGGCCCTCCTGATCGACCGCCGCACGGAACCCGCGTGACCCGCGTCCGCCTTGGCGTGGGCGGTACCGGACGCTCCCCCTCCGGTCGGCGTACCGAGGGACGACGTCACGCTGACGGCCCGCTCCCTCGCGCGGAGCCCGCCCCGTTACGCAGCACCGAACCCACGCCGCCCGCACGCCGGGCGCCCGGGTGAAGCGGATACCGCCGACGCTCGGACGACCGCACGTACGACGGCTGCGTAGTGACGGTACGCAGCACGTCGGCGGCCGCGACCACCGGCGGGAGCGCTCCGGCTGGGGAGTTGCCGTGAGCACGTGGGCCCGGCAGCCGGAACGGCTACGTCCCGTCCAGACAGTGAAGGCTGTCCCACAGCCGACGTGTACGGCCATCGGCTCCGGGGTGGCGGTGGGCGGCGGGACGGCCCAGAACCGCACGGTGTCGCCCCGGCGGCCCGGGTACTCGCTCGTCCGCCTGGCGGACCCGCCGGGCGAGAGGCGACTACTAGGAGAGCGCGATGACCGCTGCTTCGTCAGCCGGTTACCCGGAGACCGGCCCGTCACAGGCCACGGCGCCGGTTGCGCGGCCCACCGGCGTGGAGACCAAGCCCGCTTTCAAGACAACGGAGTTGTTCGTCTACGTGGCCTCCGTCATCGCCGTCCTCATCGCTTCGGCGGTGGTGGGCGACGGGGACGACGGCAGCGACCGCTTCGCGGCGGACCGGGCGTGGCTGTACGTCACCCTGTTGACCATGGGCTATCTGATCAGCAGGGGGCTGGCCAAGTCCGGTGCCCGGAGCGTGTCGGACACCACCCTTCACCAGGGTTCCCACCAGCCTCACCAGCGCGGCTAGGCCCTCCGGCGCAGGCGGGCGCCCGCCCCCGGCTCCGCCCCCGGGGCCGGGGGCTCATCACTGTCGTTTCCCGCCCTCCGTCGAGGGAACCCGACCGGCACACCACAGGAGAGTCGGTATCGCCCGGCGGCGCCGCCGCTCTCCTGCCCGTCGTCCAACGCGAGAGAAGTGGAAGCGCCGTGACCGCGCGTACCAACAATGAGAAGGTCCTGCGTCTGCACGAGACCGGCTGGGCCAAGGCCCGCCGCCTGCGCGGCAAGAGCGTGCGCACCTGTCTGCCTCCCCTGCCCGACGAAGACACCCGCTCCGCCGCGCGGGTGGGTCCGGAGGGGAACATCGTCCGAGGTGACGACTGAGGCGCGGACCGCCGCGGGCCCGTGTTCGCTTGTTCGCCGCCGCCGAGCAGGACGGAGCCCCACGGGCCGGGGCGGCGCGCTGACCCGTCAGGCCGGTGGGCGAGTGCTCGTCGCCCTGACCGTCCGTACGAGACCGGTGAGGGCCAGTGCCGCCCCGATGGCCATCAAGACCACTCCGACCTTGGTGAGCGTGACGACCGGGAGCTCCACTCCGCCGGTGAACAGCTTCAGGGCCAAGCCGACGGCGAAGGTCGCGCTTCCTTCGGCGAGGTCCTTCGTGGCTCGGTTCACAGCTGCTCCCCCTGGTGACACGTGGTGCGTGAGGCTTTCGGGTCGCTGCCAGCCTAGGCAGGGGGAGGGGCGTCGATCTCGGCCCGGCGGGTGATTCCGCACTGCATCGTTGGATGGACGGCGGTGGAGTCCCACCCCGTCTTCCGGGGGCCCGTGATCTCACTCTGCCTCGGCCGGAGGCGGGGCGGTGTTCTTCGCCGCGTCGGGGTGCACGGCGTCGCGGAGCGTCCGCAGGTTGGTGACCAGGTCGGCCAGTTGCTCCGGGGTGAACAGGCCGGTGAACCAGCGCTCGATCTCGGTGAGGTGTTCGCCGAGCACTCCTTGCAGCCGCTCCGCGCCCTCCGAGGTCAGGACGGCGTAGGTGCTGCGCCGGTCATGGGGGCTGGACTCGCGGCGGACGAGCCCGCCGCGTTGCAGCCGGTCCACCACCCGTGTGACCCCACTCGTCGACAGGGACAACTGGGCGGCCAGGTCGGTCATCCGCAACTGCCTGCCGGGGGAGCGGCTCAAGCGCGTCAGGGCGTCGAAGTCCAAGGACGACAGCCCTGACTTCTCCAGGGTCGGCGCCAGCTTCGCGCTCAGCCCGGCGTGGGCCTCGAAGAACAAGCCCGCCGCGGTCAGCCGCGGGTCGTCGAAGACATCGGAATCCATGCCCCGCATCCTAACCCCAAGTACTTGCTGTGCGGATAGTTGACGTGCGGAATATCCCTGCGGTAGAAATCTGCTTGCCGCGTGGAAATTCCTCACGGCAACTAAATGGGGTCGGTGCGTCGACGGTGCTCGACCGCGCGCCCCCTCCACCAGAACGAGGAGTTCACCACCATGACCGCCACCTGGGTCGCAGGCTTCCGCTCCGCCGTGCTCAGCCCGTACGAGACCCTCCAGCTCAAGCCCTCCCGCGGCTTCCGCGACCAGACGCTGCGCCAGATCCTCCACCTCGACGGCGGAGGCGAGGCGTTGCGCGTCCTCCTCAGTAACGAATACGGCAAGGAACCCCTGGTCATCGGGGCGGCACGCATAGGAGTCCGCAGCACGGGCGGCGCCGTCGACCCCGCCACCGACACCGCCCTGCGTTTCGGCGGGGAGGCGCAGGTGGTCATCCCCGTCGGCGAGCGGCTCCACAGCGACCCGGTCGACCTCGCGGTGTCCGCCGGTGGCGACCTGGCGCTGACCCTCCACCTGCCCGAGGACACCGGCCTCGCGACCTACTCCCACACCCCCTCGCAGAACGCCTATCTGCTGCCCGGCAACGCGGTCGCGGCGGACTTCACGGACGCCGAGGAGATCGACGGACGCTACTACGTCACCGGCGTCGACGTCCTTGCCCCCGAAGGCACCGCGATCGCCGTCGCCTTCGGAGACTCCTGGTTCGAGGGCGTCGGCACCTCCACCGGCGCCAACATGCGCTTCCCCGACCAGCTGAACCGCAGGCTCGACCGCGGGTGGGTCGTCAACCAGGGCATCGGCGGCAACCGCCTGCTGACCGACGAAATCGGCCTGCGCGGCCTGGCCCGCTTCGAGCGCGACGTCCTGCGCGTGCCCGGCGCCACCCACGTGCTCCTCCACTTCGGCCTCAACGACGTGGGCCTGCCCGGCATGTCCGGCGAACCCCCGGCCACCGCCGAGGACCTGATCGCGGGCTTCACCGCGCTCGCCGACCGCGCGCGTACGCACGGCCTGACCGTCATCGGCATGACGATGGGCCCCTACGCGGGCACCATCTACCCCGGCGTCGACACCCCCGAAGGCCGCGCGGTGCGGCGCGAGGTCAACGCGTGGATCCGTACCGCCACCGTCTTCGACGCCGTCGTCGACGTGGCCGCGGCCGTCCAGGACCCTCAGGCGCCGGAGTCCATCCGCGCCGACCTCGACAGCGGCGACCACCTGCACCTCAACGACGCGGGCGCGCACGCCATGGCCGCCGCCGTCGACCTCGCGCTCCTGCGCCTGTGACGGCACGTCACCCGACCCGGCTCCAGGGGGCGGGGCCCTCGGAGCCTCCGGTGCCTCGGTGGCGCTGCTCAGCCTCGACGCCGCCGGACCGCCCACGCGGCGCGGCCGCTGGGTCGTCGCGGACGTCCCCGGCACGGCGAGCAGGCTCTGGTACGTCACGCGGTTCACCGTCGACGAGCAAGGCGGGCTGACCGTCGACCCCGTCATGACCTACCGGTCCGGGACCTGGGACACCGCCCTCTAGCCGTACGAGATGGAGACCGCCCATGCCCGCCAACCCGCATCAGGCCACGCTCCAGCGCCTGGCCGAACTCCACCGGGCGGACCTGGCCGACCTGCACCAGCAGGCCCGCAGGCTCCGGGAGATGCTGCGCCGCAGGCCGCCCCGGCCCGAGCCGCCGAAGCCGCCGCTGGCACGTGAGGTGCTGAGCGGCGACCTCGCGGGTGTCGAGCGCGCCATCGCCAAACACGACCGGATCGTCGAGCTCGCCCGCGACGAACGCGTCGGCGAGGTGCTGCAAGCCGTCGCCGACGACCCGGACCTCGCCCGGGAAGCGGCACAGGACTCGTTGGCGTTCGCGGCACGGCACGGCATCGACCTGCCCGCCACCCTCGTCGTCGCCGTGCTCGTCGCGGGCCGTGATGTGCCCGCCCGCTTCAGCAACGCCGACCGGACATGCCCTTCGAGGTCGCCTGGACGCGGGACGGCTTCCAGGCGCCGCCGGTGCCGGACCCGCCGCCCGGCCGCGCGGCCGCCGAACCCGTCTGACCGGCCAGGACCGTAGGGCCGTTCGGCCCGCGCCGGGGCGCCGCCCGGCCACTGTGCCGCGCGGGCGCCGGGGAGGATGCTGACGGCGTCGGGCCCGCCGCGGCACGACAGGAAGGCACAGCGGTGAACACCATGACCATGTCCAGCACCCGCATGCTGCGGGCCCTGCCCGCCGCCCACCGGGAACGTCTGCTGCGCGTCGCCCGTGACGTGCCCATCGCCGAGGGCACCCGCCTGTTCCACGAGGGCGGACGCGCCGACCGCTTCTGGGTCGTACGCACCGGCACGGTCACCCTCGACATGCACGTCCCCGGCCGCCGCTCACCCGTGATCGAGACCATCGGCTTCGACGAACTGGTCGGCTGGTCCTGGCTGTTCCCGCCGTACGTGTGGCAGCTGGGCGCCGTGGCGACGACTCCGGTACGCGCCTACGCATTCGACGCCCCCGTCGTACGATCCCTGTGCGAGAGCGACCCTCAACTCGGCGCCGCCGTAGGCCAATGGGTCGGCAACGTCCTGGCCCACCGCCTCCAGTCGGCCCGCACCAGGCTGCTGGACCTGTACGCGCCTTACGGCAGCGGGAGCACCCGTTAGGACAGTGCCCTGAAGGGGCGCGGGGAACTGCGCGACCAGCCACGACGATGCGGTCGCCGTCGCGGGCGAGGACGGGCAGGTCAGCGCCTACGATCACGGTGTCCAGCCCCCTCGGCCTCCTCGGGCCCCGTCAGCCCCCGATCGCGAGCAGCGAGACCCACAGGGCCGCCACCGACAGCAGCAGCGCGGCGGGCACGGTGAGGAGCCCGAGCCGGGTGAACTCGCCCAGCCGCACGTCACTGTCGTGCTCGCGGACGATCCGCCGCCACAGCAAGGTGGCGAGGGATCCGGCGTAGGTGAGGTTCGGGCCGATGTTCACCCCGAGCAGCACCGCCAGGACGGGGCC
The DNA here is from genome assembly GCF_044544845.1 of Streptomyces sp. NPDC053474. Taxonomy (NCBI): domain Bacteria; kingdom Bacillati; phylum Actinomycetota; class Actinomycetes; order Kitasatosporales; family Streptomycetaceae; genus Streptomyces; species Streptomyces sp. NPDC053474. The sequence goes on along the minus strand of NZ_JBITXV010000012.1, from coordinate 313,195 downwards.
GGGACCGGCCGGTGCGGTCAGCGGCAGCAGGACCAGGACGGCCGGGAGGTTGTTGATCACGTTGGCCAGCACGGCGGCCAGGGCCGCGACGCCGAGCAGGGCCGCGAGTCCGGTGCCGTCGGGCACCACGCGGCCCAGCGCGTCGGCGAGCCCGTTGTCGACGACCGCGCGCACCACGACGCCCAGGGCCAGGACGAAGGCGCAGAACGGCAGGGCCGCGGCACGCACCAGGGCGGTGGGAGTGGTGCGGCGCCGGACCAGGGCGCGGCCCCCGAGCACGGTCGCGCCCGCCGCTGCCGCCCACGCCGGGTCGATCCCGACCGCGGAGGCCACCACGAAGCCCACCAGCGTGCCGACCACCGTGGCCAGCGCGAACACCGGCACCTCGCGCGGCTCAGCAACGGGCGGCGCCTCGGCTCCGGCGTCCAGGTCGGTGGCGAAGAACCTCCGGATGACCACGTACTCGACGGCGATCGCGGCCAGCCAGGGCAGGGCCATCAGGGCGGCGAAGCGGGTGAAGCTCAGTCCGCTCGCGGTGAACGCGAGCAGGTTGGTGAGGTTGGACACCGGAAGCAGCAGCGAGGCGGAGTTCGACAGATGGGCGCAGGCGTACACGTGCGGCGCGGGCCGCGCGCCGAGCCGGGCCACGGTGGCGAACACCACCGGCGTCAGGAGCACGACCGTGGCGTCCAGACTGAGCACCGCGGTGATCAGCGAAGCGGCGCCGAACACCTGCGCGAGCAACCGGCGCGGGCTCCCGGCCGCCCGCCTGGCCATCCAGGCACCGCAGGCCTGGAACAGGCCCTCGTCGGCACACAGCTGAGCCAGGACCAGCACCGCCGCGAGGAAGCCGACCACCGGGCCGAGGCGGGCGGCCTCGTCCGCCGCGTGGCCTAGCGGGATCGCCCCGGTGGCGATGACCACCCCGGCGGCCGGTACGGCTACGACCGCCTCCGGCCAGCCCCACGGTCGGACCACCGCACAGGCCAGGACCGCCAGGAGCAGCACGGCGGAGAGCGCTTCGGCGAGGGAGGCGTACAGGAGCGGAACCTTTCAGCGGCGGAGCCTTCCGCGGAGCCCTTCGAGGGCCCGGCGGGGAGGAAAAACGGCAGGACAGCATGATCCGCTGTCGTGTCATCCTCCAACTCCACGGGGTCCCGCCAGCCCCTCGGCCCCATGTGGACCCGACCAAGGCATTCCCCGTGCGACCGCTGCCGCCAGGTCCTCCCCGACCACTGTCCCGGCCCTACGGGGCCCTCCTGTCCCGGCCCTACGGGGCACTCCGTGGCCCCGGTTGGGACCAGCTCTCGAATATTCCTTGACACGAATATTCGTTGCAGAGAATAATAGAAGGCATGGACGCACTCCTCTCCGCACTGGCCGACCCGGCCCGGTGGCGGCTCGTGAGCCTGCTGGCCGAGCGACCCCGCCCGGTCGGTGTCCTCGCGCAGCTCGCCGAGGCGCGCCAGCCGCAGACGACCAAGCATCTGCAGACCCTGGAGCGCGCGGGCGTGGTCACGTCCCGCCGCACCGGCCAGCGCCGCGTCTACGCCCTGCGGCCCGCGGCCCTGCGGGAGCTCGCGGCGGAGCTCTGCCGCGTCGCCGACACGGCGGACCGGTCCGGTGGCCCGCTCGCGACGTTCGAGAGCTATGGGCGCGGCGTCGAGGTGGAGTGGCTCGCCGCGCGGGAGCCGGGGTGGGCCGACGGCCGCGGCTTCACGTTCTCCCGGTCCCTGCCGGGGAGCCCCGAGCTGGTCTGGCGCCACATGACCGAGGCCGACCTGCTCACCGGATGGTGGACGCCCGACGACCTCCGCGTCTCGGAGCTCGTCTTCGAGGCGCGACCGGGCGGGCGTCTCGTCCTGGAGTACCGCGACGCCGACGACGTGACCGGCTCCGACCTGGTCGCCGGGCGCGCGGAGGGCACCTTCGTCGACGTACGCCCCGGGGAGGGCCTCGGGTACCGGCTCTCCCCGCTGCTCCCCGACGGCAGCCCGGCCTTCACCGCCCACGTCGACTTCCGGCTCCGCCCCACCGACGCGGGCACGGACCTCGACGTCCAGTACCGGATCACCGACAGCACCCTCGACTCCGCGGACTTCATCGCGGGCATCGAGATCGGCTTCGGCCAGAGCCTCGACAAGCTCGCGGCGAACGTGGCGGCGGACGTCACGGGGGATCCCAGGAGCACCGACAGCCACACAAGCACCAGAACCACCACCAGCAGCACCAGCACGACGAGCATTGGCACCACCAATAGGGACACCCCACCCAGCCCCCATGCAAGGAGCACGAAGTGACTGTGCAGACCGCGGGCCGCCGAGTCGTCACCAACATCGCCCTCTCCCTCGACGGCCGTTACGCCCGCCCGGACAACCCCCTGGACATGGGCTGGGTGATGCCCTACGCCGTCACCGACGTGGCCCGTGACCACCTCACGAGCCTCTGGGAGCCCGCGACGACGGCCCTGCTCGGACGGGTCAACGCCGAGGGATTCCTGGGCTTCTGGCCCACCGTCATCGGCGCGGAAGACGCCGACCCGCGCGACGAGGGCTTCGCGAAGTGGCTCGTGGACACCGACAAGGTGGTCCTCTCCACGACCCTCGACGAGGCGCCCTGGGAGCGGACGACACTCGTCGACAAGCCCACCGCCGAGGCCGTGGCGGACCTCAAGGCGACCGAGGGCGGCGACATCCTCGTGCTCTCCAGCGCCAGTGTCATCAAGGCCCTGCTGGCGGCCGACATGGTCGACCGCCTCGCGCTCACGGTCTTTCCGGTCTTCCTCGGCGGCGGCCCGAGACTCTTCGACGACGGCCTGCCCGAGGGCCGGTGGGAGCTCATAAGCCAGAGCGCGGGCGACCACGGCACGCTGGCGCTCGTCTACGACCGGGTCCGCTGAGCCGAAGAGCGTCCCTTCACCGTCTGCCAGACTCACCCCATGGCTGATCATGAATACGACAGCAACTACCTTCTGGACAACAGGCAATCGGAGGCGGGCACCCGCTTCGGCGCGCTCTCCGAGCTGTTCGACCCGGTGACGTTCCGGCACGTGGACCGGCTAGGGGTCGGGGCGGGCATGCGCTGCTGGGAGGTCGGCGCCGGTGGCCCCTCGCTGCCGCTCGGGCTCGCGGAGCGCGTCGGGCCGACGGGCTCGGTGCTCGCCACCGACATCGACGCGTCCTGGACCCGGGACGTCGCCGACGGCGTGATCGAGGTACGGACCCACGACGTGGCGGCCGACCCGCCGCCCGCGCCGCCCGGCGGATTCGACCTCGTGCACGCCCGGCTCGTCCTGGTGCACATCGCCGACCGCGCCGAGGCCCTGCGCCGCATGGTGCAGGCGCTGAAGCCCGGTGGCTGGCTGCTCCTGGAGGACGCCGACCCGATGCTGATACCCCAGCTGTGCCCGGACGAGTCGGGACCCGAACAGCGACTCGCCAACCGGTTGCGATCCGCCTTCCGGACGCTGATGGCGGAGCGCGGCGCGGACCTCGCGTACGGGCGGACCCTGCCCCGCACCTTGCGCGAGGCCGGTCTGACCGACGTACAGGCCGACGCGTACTTCCCGATCACCTCGCCCGCGTGCACCGTACTGGAGGACGCGACGGTGCGGCAGGTCCGCCACCACCTGGTCGACCGAGGCCTCGCCACCGACGAGGAGATCGACCACCACCTGGCCAACGTCGCCGCGGGAGGGCTCGACCTGGGCACCGCCCCGATGGTCTCCGCCTGGGGACGACGACCGCAGCCCCACGGCCTCGTGGGGGAGGAGGACGGTCTCCGGTAGGCGGGCAGGGGCGGGCCCCAGCAGTGGGTCTGGGACGGCGCCCGGCTCCGCAACCCGGCCTACCACCGGTGCCTGACGATCGCCCACGCCAACGGCACCCCGCCCCACCCCAGTGAGCGGAGTCGAGCTCAGGCTGGTCCGGCTCCGCCGTCCAGCGGAGACCCGCCGGGCCGCCGCGGGATGTCGACGACACCGTCGTGCTGAGAGGCGATGAGCCGGGCGTAGACGCCGTCGCGGGCGAGCAGGTGTTCATGGGTTCCCGATTCGGCGACCCGGCCGCCGGTGAGGACGACGATCCGGTCGGCGGAGCGGATCGTCGACAGGCGGTGGGCGACCAGGAGCGTCGTGCGACCGGCCTGGAGGCGTTTCATCGCGGCCTGTAGCAGCGCCGTGTTCTCGGCGTCGAGGCTGGAGACCGCCTCGTCCATGACCAGGACGGGTGTGTCCCGCAGGAAGGCCCGGGCGATGGCGATGCGCTGGCGCTGGCCGCCGGAGAGCTGGGCGCCCCGTTCGCCGATGACGGTGTCGTAGCCGTACGGGAGCTCGGTGACGAAGTCATCGGCGATGGCCCGCCGTGCCGCCGCCACGACCTGCGAGGGGGTGGCGTCCTGACGGCCGATCCGGATGTTGTCGGCCACGGACGTGTTGAACAGGTACACCTCCTGAGGCACCAGCGTGATGAGCTCGCGCAGCGCGGCCTGGGGAAACGCGCGTACGTCGTGGCCGCCGACGGAGACCGAGCCGTGCCGGGCGTCCCAGAACCGCATGAGCAGGTGGGCGCAGGTGGACTTGCCCGCGCCCGAGTGGCCGACCAGGGCCACCGTCTCGCCCGGTGCCACGGCGAAGCTGACGTCGTGCAGGACGTCGGGGCCCTGCGTGCCGTAGCCGAAGGTCACGTGGCGGAACCGTACATGGGGAGCGACGGGCGGAGGAGGCGGCCGCGAGGCCAGATCGGTGACGGTCGGCGGGGTGTCGAGCACGGTGAGGACGCGGTCCGTCGCGGCCCGTACCGCGCCGAAGTTGCGGGCGGTGGAGAGGATGTCGTTGAGCGGGGCGAAGCAGTAGACGGCGAGGATCACGGCGACCGGCAAGGTGGTCGCGGGCAACCGGTGGGCCGAGACCAGCAGGGAGCCGGTGACGAGGACGGTGGCCATGCCGAGGGTGACGAGGGCGTCCGCCGCGGAGTGCTCGGCACCGGACCTGCGGCCGTGGGCGAGCTGGGCGCGGTAGAGGGCGGCCCCGCCCCGGCCGATCCGGTCCAGCCACGCCGTCCCGCGGCCGAACGCCACCAGTTCTCGCAGCCCCTGCACACCGTCCACGACATCGGCGTTGACCTCGCCGAGCCGCGCGCGCAGCTCCCTTCCCTGGGCGCCGGACCGTGCGGCCAGCCAGACCGGGACCGTGGCGATCGCCGCGAGGAAGGGCAGCACGGCCGCAAGCAGCAGGGGATGCAGCGTGCCCAGCACCGCGAGCGCGCCGAACGGGACGACGACGGCGACGAGGAAGCTGATCACGGTGTGGGCGAAGAACTCCTCGGTCAGTTCGACGTCGGCCATCACCGTCGAGGCGAGGTCCCCGGTGCGGCGACCGAGGAGATAGGCCGGAGCCAGGCGCTCCAGCGCTTCGTAGACCCGGACCCGCAAGGCGGCGAGGATGCGGTACGCGATGTCGTGGACCATCCACATCTCGGCCCAGGCCGCAGCGGCCCGCGCGATCACGAGCACGCCGAGCAGCACCACGCCGAGGCCGACGGCCCGCGCCGAGTGGCCGGTGGCGGCCAGGCCGACCAGCCACACCGCGGTGACCGCCGCGGCGATCCCACACGCCTGGTCGGCGATCCCGACGAGCAGCGCGAGGGCCAGCCTGCGGCGAAACCCCCTCATGAAGGGCAACAGACCGGTCAAGGCCCGGCCGTGCGGCGCGGACCGTGCGGCCGCCGGGGTCATGGCGCCGCCTGCGCGGCGACCATGCGGGCGTAGTCCCCGCGGCGGACCAGCAGACTCCGGTGGTCGCCGACCTCGGTGACCCGCCCGTGTGCCAGGACGGCGATGCGACCGGCGTCGCGGACCGTGGACAGGCGGTGGGCGACCACCAGTGTCGTGCGGCCCCGGCTCAGCCTCCCCAGCGCCCGCTGGATGTCGGCCTCCGCCGCGGCGTCGACGCTGGACGTGGCCTCGTCCAGGACCAGCACGGGCGCGTCCTTCAGGAGGGCTCGGGCGATCGCGATGCGCTGACGTTCGCCGCCGGAGAGCGTCAGTCCCCGTTCACCGACCGGCGTGTCGTATCCGGCCGGGAGGGCCTCGACGAAGGCGTGTGCTCCGGCGGCGCGGGCCGCTTCCCGCATCTGCTCCCCGGTGGCGTCGGGCCGGGCGAGCCGGAGGTTGTCGGCGATGGTGCCGTGGAAGAGATACGTGTCCTGGGAGACCACGGCGATCGTCTCCCGGAGCGTGGCGAGGGGCAGCCCACGGATGTCCGAGCCGTCGACGAGGACCCGCCCGCCGACGGGATCGAAGAAGCGCAGGAGCAAGGAGACCAGCGTGGTCTTCCCGGCGCCCGAGGGCCCCACGACGGCGAGCGTCCCGCCCGCCTCGAGCCGGAGGCTCACCTCGTCGAGGGCGGGGGCCGCGCGGTCGGCGTAGGTGAAGGTGACGCGCTCGAACTCGACGACCGGGGGCCGCTCGATCCGCGCGCGCCGCGAGGGAGCCGACGGCTCGGGTGTCTGCGGAACCGCGTCGAGGAGGGCGTGGATGCCCACGGCGGCCGAGACCGCGGTGTGACCCGCGTGCCAGAACCGGGACAGCTCGATGAACGGACGGAAGCACTCGAACACCAGGAACACGACGACGTAGAGCCCGGCGAGGTCCAGCGCCCCCTGGGCCAGGCGCAGCGCGCCGACGCCCACGCTGAGCGAGGTGCCCGCCGCGACCCCGAAGGCGGTGAGACCGGTGTCGACCAGGGACACGCGCATCTGGGCCATCGTGGAGCGGTACAACACCTCGGCCCGGTCGCCGAGTTCGGCCCGGCGGCGCGCTCCGGCGTTGAACGCCTTGAGCGTCGTCAGGCCCTGCATGGTGTCGAGGTACTCGGCGTCGAGCGCGGCGTAGGCGTCCCAGTGGGCCTGTCCGCGCTCGCCGAGCAGCCGGTCCCACCAGCGCGGCGCCAGCGGGACGAACACCACGAGGACCGCCACCAGCGCCCCGACGACCCAGTCGATCGACGTCAGGTAGGCGACGAGTCCGACCGGGGCGAGGAGACAGACGGCCAGTTGCGGCAGATAGCGCGCGTAGTAGCTCTCGACCGCCTCCACGCCGTCCACCAGGGCCGACTGCACGGTGCCCGTCCTGGTCCTGGTCAGGTGGCCGGGGCCCAGGGCGAGCAGATGCGCGTAGAGGCGGCGACGGAGCCGCAGTTTGGTCGCGGCGGCCGTCCGGCTGACGCACAGCTCGCGCAGTTGCAGCAGTCCGGCCCGTACGGCGACGAGCGCGAGGACCCCGGCGACCTGGCCGATGCTGGCGGTCCACGGCCTGTGGTCGCTCACCCGCTCAAGGACGGCGGCGACCAGCAGCCCTTGGCCGACGTAGGTGGCGGTGACGCCGAGCCCCACGGCCACCGCTGCGGCGATGTGCCAGCGGACAGCGGTGGCGAGTGCGAGGAGTCGGCGGTGGAGCAGCATCAGGCGTGCGGCAGCGGGAAGTAGTTGAGCTCCTCCTCCGTCAGCGGCCGTTGCCGCCAGCCGAGGGTGACCGCCATGTCCTGGATGCGCCTCTTGCCGAGGAACGGGAACGCCGCGGGGAAGTTGGGGACCAGGCCGGGGATGAGCACCCGGACCACGCGGAACCCCGTCTTGGCGACGTCGTGGGTGGTCACGTCCACGTAGATGATCTCGTAACCGCGTTTCTCGACCACGTCCCGGTACGTGGCGAGGGTGCGGTCGGGCAGCCGCGGCAGGTCGTTGATCGACCGGCTCGTGGGGGTGTCCACCCAGGGCCGCACCACCTCGGTGGCGCGCGGGTCGAGGAACAGCTGCTGCTGGCACAGCAGGTCGTTGACGTCGTGGAAGTCCTTCGCGTAGTCGTCGAGGTAGGCGCGGTCCTTGCGCCAGGGCTTGACCATGGCGTTGGTCCAGCCGGCCGCGACCGCCTCCCGGAACAGGCCCGCCGGATCGTCGAAGTCCCGGGTGCCGTCCTGGAGGGTCAACGCCTCGCCCCACGCCTTGCGGGCGGCGTCCACCGGCTCGGGCCGGGCGCCGAAGCCGATGGTGAAGAGCTTCTCGATGTGGTTCTCGACCACGCCCGCCAGGACCGGCACGTCGAACTCGTTGTCCAGCTGGATGAGCCAGGCGCGCTGGCCGAGTTCGGCGGGCCGCCCGGCCCACAGCGCGGCGAGTTCGGGGGGCTGTTCCACCTTGGGCAGCGGATGGCGGTTCATCCACCAGATCATGGTGGCGTCCCGCTCGATGACCTCTTCGATGCCGGAGACCAGCGCGTCGTCCAGGGTGTGCCCCGCGGCGAGCCCCGGATAGTAGAGGAAGTTGGTGGGCGGCACGTCCGCGTACTGGTCCATGTACCAGTTGACGTACACCAGACTGGCGGGCACCCACACGGGCCGGTCGGCGGTGAGCGAGCGGCCCCGCACCCAGTGGGTGGTCCGGTCGTGGGTGAACCGCACGAACGGGAAGCCGGGGCTGTCGTACAACCGGTCCGAGTAGAGCACGAGGCGGTCCGGGTCGAGCGCGGATTCCCCCGCCTGCTGGAGATCCTGGTACGAGGCCTCACGGACGTCGACGGTCTCGGTGATGCAGTTCCCGCAGTACCGCTCGACGGCCTCGCCGATCGCGGCGCTGCGGGCCGCCCGGAAGTTGCGGAACGCGGTGCCGCCGCAGACCACGTTGTTGGCCCAGGTGTACAGGCGGCGCATGTCGGCGACGTTGGTCTGCACCGTGACGAGGCGGTCGGGGACGGAGGGGTCGTGCTCGAAGATCTGGTGGGAGGCGATCAGGCCGGTGCGGTTGTCAAGCAGGAGGCGCTCGTTGAACGGCGGGGTGTCGTCGTCCAGGGGCCGGTCGGGCAGCGGAAGCACCGGGTGGCGCGCGATGGTCAGCTCGACCGGGTCGAGTTCGATCTCCGCCCACAGCGACCACGCGGTGACCCCGGCGACCCAGCGCTCGACGTCGATCAGCAAGTACGAGAGCATCCACAGGAGTTCGGAGGGCGTCGGGGTGCCTCCCGCGCCGAAGACGGCCTCGCCGGTCAACGCGGCGTGGACGTCGGGCCGTTCGGCCGCCGTGAGCCGTCGGCCCAGGAGGTCCCGGTAGTCGGGCGTACGGCCGGGTGCGACGGTCGGCCCGGCCCAGCCGCGGCCTTCGCTGAGGTGGAACGACGACCACAGGACCCGGTGCTCGGCGCAGAAGTCGTTCAGCGACTCCAGATAGCCGAGGTCGAAGCGGTCGCGCAGGGCGAGCACGACGGGCTTTTCTGCCGGATGCGCCGCCAGGGCGTCCACGAGGCCGGACCTGGACGTCACCTCTACCGAGGCGAAGTTGGCCGTCGCCGGGCAGACGCGGGCGACGTCGGTCAGCTCCGCGTCGCCCGTGAGGATCAGGGGTGTGGCCGCCACCCGCTCGGGATCGGGCCGTGGTCCCTGGTCGAACCGCAGCCAGTTGGCCTCGCCCGCGATGGGTTCCGCCGCGCTGAGCCCACCGAGTTCCGTGAGCTTCTCCAGGACTTCGCGGTAGCCCGCCGGGTCGGAGGTGGTGCGGACGATCTCCTCGACGGGGGTCGCGCCGTCACAGCGGGCCAGGACCGCCGCGACGTCCTCGGGCGCCGCTTTGATCTCGAAGAGGCCGCCTCTGGGGGCGATGGCGAGCGTGTGCCGCGCCGCGCCGGGGCGGGGCCAGACAAGTGGCCGTAATTCGACGCGCACCATGCGGGGGCAGCCGATCCCGATGGATTCATTGACCGTCAACGATTCCTCCAACCCATGAAGATCCGGGAATCACCGGTCGGTGATTCCCGGAACCCGGCACCTATTTCTCAGTCGTTCCAGGTGAACACAGGAGCGATACTTGAGTGGTTGTGACTCGGGGCCAGCATCCTCCGAGTGCGGTGGAAATCAATGTGCACGATCATTCGGTCCTCCTCACGGCCGTACGGCTCCCATCACGGATGTCGCCGCATGGTAGAGAGGGTGGTCGGTCGTGAGGGGCGCCGCACATACGCATTTGAGCGTAGGAGCCCAGAGCGCGGCCGATACCCAACTGCTGCGGCCATTCGGTTCCTGCAAGAAAAACGCAATAGCCAAGCCGCCGCCAGGCGGGGACGTAACGGCCGTGTGGAATTAATGACGTCCGACATGGAACTACGTGGATCGGCTCCACGGAATTCCCGTCGGGCTTCGGCCATCCCGACCGAATCATGTCGGCGCGACCCAAGTGCAGTCATGTACGGGAAAAGCGAGTGTGGCTCAGCAGACTGGTGAGGTCACTTTTCCCTCCGCGCATAGTTGGCTGATTCGGCGCTACGGAACGGCCGCGGCGGAAGCCAACGGCTCAGTCCGCCTGGACCTCCACCAGGTCCAGGCGGCCGCCCGCCAGCGCGATGGTCGCGGAGACCAGGGCCTGGAGGGCGAGGTCCTCGCCGGGCTGGTCCGGGGTGTAGAGGCATTGGAGCGTCAGCCCGTCGAAGCCCGCGAGGAAGAAGCGGGCGACGGCCTCCGCCGGCTGGGCGAGCTCGTGCCCGGTCCGCGCCGCCGCCTCGGACACCAGCTTCGCCGTCACGTCGGTCACGCCCTGGTAGTAGCTCCCGAGGGCCTCGGTCATCTCGGGGGTGCGCAGGGCGACCATGCTCAGTTCGGTCTGCAGGTTGTAGCGCATCGGGTCCTCCCGCACGGTGCGCCACAGGACGCCGACCAGGGCGACGATCGTGTCCTCGAAACCGGCGTCCCGCGGGGTCGCCTGCTCGACGCGTGCGATCAGGTCGGCGGTGAGCTGCTCCATCACCGCCCGGTACAGATCCGCCTTCGTGCCGAAGGTGTAGTGCACCGTCGCCTGCGCGACACCGAGCTCGGCGGCGATCGCACGCGTGCTGCCCGCGGCGACTCCCTCCCTGGTCATGAGGTCGATGGCCGCTTTGATCAGCTGAGGGCGGCGCTCGGCCGCGGAAACGTGAGCCATGCGCCCATCCTACCGACCTAGTCAGTAGAACAAGTCACCCGCTCAAGTCGGTCTTGGGTCGGACCGTCTCAGGGCCGGGCTCACGAGGGTACGGATGACCGCCTTGCCGAAGGCGCCACCGGCGGCGTAGTGGCGGTAGGCGTCGACGGCCTCGTCGAAGGGGAGGACTCGGTCGACCAGGGACCGGAGCCCGTGGGCCTCGATCAGGGCGTTCATGGCGGTGAACTGGGCGCGGCTGCCCACCGCCACGGCGCGGACCGTGGCGCCGGAGGCGAACAGCGCCTGCGGGGGGGGGGGGGGCGCGGACCTCGTCGGCCGAGGCGGGCGTGGCCGTTAGTCGACGACGTCATCGGCGCCGAGGCCGCGCAGTCGTGCCGCCTTGGCCGGGCTGTTGGTCGTGGCGATCGCTGTTCACCGCCTCTACTGGCACGTAGTTGCGCCCCCTTGGGTGGCGTGCGGGTGTATCGGTGACCACCTCCTGCCGGGGTGAGACGTCAGATGGAGACACGGCGGAACCTCAGGACTCAGACCGGGGGCAGCTACGGTTGGGGCACAGAGCACGGAGGGTTCCCCCCTGCGGAGACTCGTTAGGTCGAGCCGGTCCGGCCGCGATCCACTCAACCCGGCGTCGTTGTCAGTGCCTCCCCCTAAGGTCACCGCATGACGACATTCCGTTCCGGTTTCACGCTCTGGCAGATGGTCAGCGGGGCACGGGAGCTCACTGAGTATCCGAGTGTGCTGGAGCGCATCGATGCAGTGCTGCGCATCATGGGTCCTGCCTTCGGCGGGACTGGGTACGGCAAGGGCAGGCCGTTGGTGAACGCCTTGGAGGACGTTGCCCAAGAGGCGCTCCTGCTCGGAGATTTCGCTCTCGCGCAGCGGTTCCAGCGCTTCGCCGCTTACGCCGGCGGCGAACTGTTCCTCGAAATCCTGGAGAACTACTACGACGAGGACGCTCGGCATCGTAGCGAGGAAGGCATGCGCAGGCTGGTGGCCATGGGCGCCGATCGAGCGGTGGCTGTTTTGGACGCCCTCTCCAAGGACAACCCCGAGGCGACGGTGGCCGATGCGCGGGACCTCTTTCGCGGTATAGCCCTGTCTGTGGACCACTTGGGCATCGGTACGGGGGAGGGTGGGATCCGGCTGCCCACGCGAGAGAGGAGGCGACTCCAGCAGTACGGGCACATGGAGCTGGTCCTGAGGAACCTGCCGCGACCAGCCTCGACTGAGGCGGCGCGGATGGTGGGCGGCTTCCTCGCGGATGCCGACGCGGAGTTGCTCGCTCAGTTGCTGGAGCTGAAGGCCCGGCGAGCGGGTCTCGATGCTTTGCGTGCTGTGGTGGAGGATGAGACGAGCTCGGAGAGCGCCCTCCACGCCCGACTGAAGAATCAGGAGTGGATCTTCGGTGGTGCCTACGTGGCAGAACTGGCACGTAGGCAGTACACCGCGGACACGATTCTGGATATCCCGCTTCTGCGTGGTGATGGGTCTCTTCACGTGGTGGAACTCAAGCGTGCCAACATCAAGGACCTGGTGATTCGCCGCAGCGGCCACCTCATGTTGGGTGCCGCGGCCCACCACGCGGTGTCGCAGGCGCAGAACTACCTCCGCACCATGGACGAGAACCGCAAGGCCATCCTCGCGGACCATGGAGTCGATACCCGTAGAGCCTCGGCAACGGTTGTGATCGGGCATCCGCGGTTCGTCAGTGGGGGCATTACCTCCCAGGACATCGCGGAGACACTCCGCACCTACAACACACACGCGGCACGCATTGAAGTGATCACGTACGAAACCCTGCTGGAGTCAGCAGCCCGGATGCTGGCCCTTGCGTCGGCGCAGCAGGATCCTGACCAGACCGAGGAGCCCACGGCATGACTGAACAGACCCGGCCTGCGATCGAACAGTTGCTGGCCCGCCTGTGCGGTGGCGTGATTACAGGCAAGGACTACGTCGGCTACTTCCTCAACGAGCACGGAGAGGAGCTCGTCTTCGCCCAGCGCCGGGGAGAGAAGACCGCCCGGTTCTGGCATAGCGACGCCGAGTGGCAGATGTTCCGCGTCGACGACCACTCAGTACGGGTCGGCAGCGTGATGGACGGGGTGATCACCGTCGGCGACCTGATCATCGACCGTAATGAGGCGACATGGCTGTCCTCATGCCTTGCTGCCTGTAGGTGATCAGAATCCGCGTCATGTTCTCGCGAGCGCTGACCCCTGGGTAGCACTTATGACGTGATGCTGAGATGCCTAGCGCGGAATGATCGCCCTTTCGGGTGATCGAAATTGCGTGTGGCTGTTCGTACTTCAGTGCCCGTGTAACTGTCCTGCGGGTCAAGGTCAGTTGCACAGGCACTGGGGGCGGATGGTGGATGTAGAGGCGTGCGTTCGGCTCGCCGAGTGCGAGGTGCGGGAGGGCCTCGGCTGGGAGTCGGTGCCGTTGGAGATGCTGTACGCGGCTGAGCCGTGGCGGACGTTCCGCTGGTACATGGGGCAGAAGCACTACTCGGGTTCGCACTGGTCGAGTACGCAGTCGGATCACGTGATCTACGAGTCGCGGCTGGAGCTGGCACGGCTGCTCTACGCCGACTTCGACCGGGACGTGACGGCGATCGTGGCGCAGCCCTTCTTGCTGCGGGCCGAAGTGGATGGCGCGTTGCGCCGGCACATTCCGGACTACCTGATGGCCACCACGGCGGGCCCGATGGTGGTGGACGTCAAGCCGCGGCACCGTGCGGCCAGGCCGGAGCACGCGTTTACCTTCGCCTGGGCCCGGGAGGCGGTCGAGTCCCGCGGGTGGCGCTACGAGGTATGGAGCGAGCCGCCGGAGGCGGAGCTGGTCAATGTCCGGTTCCTGGCGGGCTACCGCCGTGACTGGCTGTTCGGCGGGGACCTGCTTGAGGAGGAACACGAAGAGGCGGTGGACGAGGAGCCACCGCCAGAGCGGCTCTTTGACCGGGCCGTCCTCGATGACGTACGCGACCGGGTCGCGTACGGGGACACACTGGGGGAGGCGTTCGCCTGTCTGCCCGGTCGTCCGGCGCCGCTGGTGCGGGCCGCGGTGCTGTATCTGCTGTGGAAGCAGCAGTGGTTGACCGACCTGAGCGTTCCGCTCAGCGCCCGCAGCGTGCTGAGGGGCGTGTCGTGAGCCGGGCCGCAGTGCGCGTGGGAGTGGGGACCCGCTTCTCCTACGACGGCGAGGTCGTGGAGGTGGTGGAGCTCGCCGGCACACAGGCCGGCGGCGAGGTGGTTCTCAAGGACGGGCGGGGACGGCTGCTGCGGCTGGCCGTCAAGGAACTGCTGCTTTCGGACCGTGCCCGGATCATTCCGGACGGGCCCGGACCGGCCTCCGATGCCCCGCAGGACGTGGCCGCGGTGGTGCTGGACCAGCTGGATACCGCTGCGCGCGAGCGGGTGCTGGAGCGGGCCGCGCACGTGAAGGAGGTGCTCACCGGGTTCCGCAGCGGCAGCGAGGAGCTGGCGGCCGTGGGCGAGCCCCGTGCCCCCTACCGGGCGGGCGAGCCGATGGTGAGCCGGTACGCGGCGAAGGCGGCCGAACTGGGGGTGGCCGCGCGGACGGTCAAGCGGTGGGTGTCGGCGTTCCGCCGGGACGGTGAGGCGGGACTGGTGCCGGCTCGCAGCGGGCCGCGTTCGGGGCACCGGAACGCGGAGGTGTGGTCACAGACGGCGCTGGAGGTGATGGTCGAGCACACGGGCCAGTCCCAGTCCAAGCCGTCGCGCAAGATGGTCATCGAGCGGACCCGGGCCCGGCTGCTGGCCCGGGGGTTCGAGGAGGAGGATCTGCCCAGCCGGGCGACGGCCTACCGCCTCCTGGAGGACCTGGAGCGGCGTCATCCGACGTTCCGGCTGAGTACGAAACGGAACCGGGACATCGCCGCCCGGCCCGGCGGGGTCTACGGGAAGCTGCGGCCGACCCGGCCGGGCGAGTACCTGCTGATGGACACCAACCGCCTGGATGTGTTCGCTCTGGACCCGGTCACGCTGCAGTGGCTGCAGGCGGAGCTGACCATCGCCATGGACTGGTACACCCGCTGCGTCTGCGGGATCAGGATCACCCCGGTGTCGACGAAGGCCGTCGATGCCAGCGTCGCTCTCTACCAGGCGTTCCGTCCCCGGCCTGCGGGAGCGGACTGGCCGGTGCACGCCCTCTGGCCCGAGCACGGCATACCGAGGTCGGTGCTGATTGACGCCACGGCACTGGAGGGGCCGATGCGCTCGGCGGCGTCGCCCGCGCTGGTTGCGGAGACGGTGCTGGTCGACCACGGCAAGGTGTTCGTCTCGGAGCATCTGACCAGCGTCTGCCGCCGGTTGGGGATCTCGGTGCAGCCGGCCAGGCTGCGGACGGGCCGGGACAAGGGTCCGCTGGAGAGATTCTTTCTGACCCTGCGCGAGGATCTGCTGCAGGGCCTCCCCGGTTACAAGGGGCCCGATCTGCACTCGCGTGGCGAACGCCCGGAGGGGGAGGCGTTCTTCTTCCTCCACGAACTCGAGGCGATCATCCGTGAGTGGGTGGCCTGCGTGTATCACGTGAGGCCGCACACGGGTCTGGTTGACCCGGGGGTGCCGGGGTTGCGGATGTCGCCGGCGGCGATGTTCGAGCACGGGCTGAACAGGGCAGGCTATATCGAGGTGCCGCGGGATCCGGACCTGGCGTTTGAGTTCCTGCGGGTTCAGCGGCGGAAGATCCAGCACTACGGCATCGACTTGGACGCCCGCCGCTACAACGGCCCGGCCCTGGATCCCTACCGCGGCATGCTCAGCGGTGAGCGGGACGGCAAGTGGCCGATCGCGGTGAACCCGGACGACATCAGCACGGTCTATTTCCGTGATCCCAAGAGCCGCCGGTGGCACGCACTGGCCTGGGAGCACGCGCCGGGCCGGGACATGCCGGTGAGCGAGGAGGCGCTGCAGTTCGCGCGCCGCCTGGCCGCAGCCCGGGACCGGTTCCCGGACGACAGGGCCGCGGTCCGGGACCTGTTCGAGCGGTGGAATCTCGGTCTGGGCACCACTCGGGTCGAACGCCGGATGGCGCTGCGCCTCGCCCGGGAACAGGCGGCCCTGGATCTGCCCGAGGCCGGGGAGAGCGTCGCCACGCTGCCGAGCGTGAGGCGCCTGATGGAACTCCCCGATGCGGTAGGGCCGCACCGCGCGGCGGAGGCCGCGCTCGGGGCGGGGGACGACGACGTGGCTGATGACGCTGAGCTGGCCGAGCTGGAAGACGACAGCGACTTCTACACCGATGCCCTGGAGGACGCGTGAACAGCGAGAGCACCTGGACGCCGGGAGACGCTCACCGCCTGGACGCGCTGACGCTGTCGCGCAAGGAGGGCTGGGCGGCGTTCGCGGACGCGGCGCCGCGAGTCCAGCCCGAATTGCTGCCGCGCAGCGACTACGTCGCGCTGGGGGAGCGGGCGCGGGCCGAGTACGACCGGGCCCGGCGAGTGTGGCACGCGAACCTTGGCCCGTTGCGCACCCCGCAGCTGGCCGAGTTGCACGAGGACTTGTGGGACATCGTCGACAGTAATCAGCAGGACGGCGACAAGGCCAAGGGCGCCGTTGCGGTGGACGCCTTTCCGGGGCTGGGCAAAACGACTGCGGTGCTGGCCTTCGCCCGGGACTTCCACCGCCGGGAGATCACCGAGGGCGGTGCGTTCACGGCCGGCGGGCACGAACGGCTCCCGGTCTGCCGGGTGGGCCTGACCGGCAACACCGGGATGAAGGACTTCAACCGGGCGATGCTGGAATTCTTCGGCCACCCCGGCCGCACCACCGGCACCACCGCGGAGTTCGCCCAGCGCGTCCTCGACTGCGTGCTCTCCTGTGATGTGAAGCTCTTGATCGTCGACGACCTGCACTTCCTTCGGTGGAGGGCGGCCGGCGGTGTCGAGGTGAGCAACCACTTCAAGTACATCGCGAACGAGTTTCCGGTCACCTTGCTGTTCGTCGGCGTCGGCCTGGCGGCGCGTGGCCTGTTCTCCGAGGGCGAGACCTACGACAACGCGGTCCTGGCCCAGACCGGCCGGCGCACGACCCGCCTGGACATGCGGTCCTTCGAGCTCAAGAGCGACCAGGGCCGCGCCGAGTGGCGGCAGCTGCTGCTGGCCCTGGAGAAGCGCCTGGTGCTCGGGGAGAAGTACCGGGGCATGCTCGCCGACGACCTGTTCGACTACCTCTTCATCCGCTCCAGCGGCCACATCGGCTCGCTGATGACCCTCATCAACCGCGGCTGCCAGCGAGCTGTGCGCACCGGCGCCGAGCACCTCGACAAGGACCTCCTCAGCCGGGTCAAGATCGACCAGGCGGCCCACCTGGCCCAGGACGACGTACGCAATCTTCTGAAGGGCCAGCGATCTAGACGGACCGGTCGGAAGGCGCTTCACCCGTGACGCACGCGCGGACCCTGCCGATCCGCCTGGCCCCGTACCCGGGCGAGGCGCTCGATTCCTGGTGGGAGGCGATCGCCCACCGGCTGGGCACCACCACCGGCGACGTCCTGTCCTCGATGGGCCTGCTGCCGAGCGGCCCGTCCAGGCCGGTGACCTCGGGCATCCTGGGCCGCCTCGTCACCCTCCTCGATGAGGATCAGGCGGCGACAGCCGCGTGGTCCGCCGGTATCCCCCCGGAGGAGGTACACGCCATGACCCTGGCCCGCTACGACCGGCGGGTCCACGTGATCGATCCACGGTGGCGCCGGGTCGCGGCCCGGCATGTCTGGGGGCGGGCCCGCGGTTCCCGATTCTGCCCGGCCTGCCTGGCCAACACCGGCGGCCGTTGGCTGTTGAGTTGGAGACTCGGCTGGTCCTTCGCCTGTCTCGACCACCATCTGCTGCTGGTCGATACCTGTCCTCGCTGCCGCCGTCCGCCGAGGCACTTCCCGGCGACGACCCGGCACCCGCTCGTTCCGGGGCGCTGCCACAGCC
Organism: Streptomyces sp. NPDC053474; assembly: GCF_044544845.1. Classification (NCBI taxonomy): domain Bacteria; kingdom Bacillati; phylum Actinomycetota; class Actinomycetes; order Kitasatosporales; family Streptomycetaceae; genus Streptomyces; species Streptomyces sp. NPDC053474. The sequence continues at coordinate 295,297 of NZ_JBITXV010000012.1, read as the reverse complement.
CGTCGCAGAAGCAGGCTCCGTCGGCTCGCTGCGGCCAGCCGTTCGAGGAGGTCGCCGCTCTCCGGCTGGACACGGAAGGCTCTGCGTCTGCGGCCCAATGGCTCATCGACACGGCAATCTCGTCCCAGCAGGCCGACTTTGGCGTCTACCAGACCAGGCCCCAGCCCAGTCTCGCGCTGTTCGGTGACCTTCGCGCCTTGGCGTCGATACTCCTGCGTCGTGCCCCCGATCGGCTGGCGGGCTTCGTCCCGCCGGAGATCTGGTCCCTGCACCAGCAGCCCTTCCCGGAGAAGCGACGCTCCTTTGATCCTGTTGAGGAGACCCGTCCGGGACGTCTGGCCCCGCAGCGGGCCGCGACCGCCGCCCTTGCCGTCAGCGCGGCCCTGCACATCCTCGGGCACGACAATGCGCACACGGCCGGAGCCGCCCTTCGCCACCTGATCAGCGACGCCGACGGCGTCATCCCGCTCAAGGTCGCACACCGGTGGCGCCACACCAGCCCGGTCTTCGACGCGGTCCACCTTGCGACGCTGGCCCCTCGCCTCAGTCACAGTGATCAACTGCGCTACCGCACCGCGGACCGGTTGCCTCGCAGGCCCGGCTCTGCGGCAGCCGCCCGGACCGCTCAGCGGGCTCGCAGGATCCCGACGCAGCTCTGGCCGGCATGGTCCGCGCGGCTGAGCCCTTCGAGCGGGGCCCTGTCGCGCACCATCCGCCCGGCCCTGTCGTGCTACCTCCTGCTCATCGGCGGCACGGGAGACTTCACCACAGCGACCCGCCTCCTTCGATCCCCGGCAGAAGACCGGCTCGGCCCCCACATGGCGCACCGGCTCACGAAGCAGGGGCACTGGAGGGCTGTCAGCCTCGCCCTGTCCGCGCTGGCGGACTACCTCGACCAGGAGGGATCACCGGTCGACTACCACCGCCGCCGCGCGGTCGACTACCGCGACCTGCTGCCCTGGGGCGCCTGGAGACAACTCTGCCGGGACGCCTCGTTAGGGAGGAATCCCTGACGACAGCCGGGGCAGCCCGCCGCCTGGGCGTCAGCCACGACGCTGTCCGCTTCGTCCTGCAGGAGCAGCCGGCGCCCTCCAAGAGATCCGCGATGTGGGAGAGAGGGGCGACCATTCGCCGGGCTCGCGCCGCGCTCCCCAGGGACACGTTCGCCCGCTTCCACCTCGAGGAGTACCGCTCGCTCAAGTGGATCGCGAAGCATGTCGGTGTGAACGAGGAGGCCATCAAGGTCCTGGTCCGCGAGTACGGCATGAGCCGCGCGGGCAAAGCGACCCGCTGGCGCCGGATCGATCTCGACTGGCTCCGCGACCAACGGGCCGCTGGACGCACCTGCCGCGAGCTCGCCGAGGAGACCGGCTTCTCGCTCGGAATGATCAGCTATCTGGGCCGGCGGCATGATCTGCCCGGTCGCCGGGCAGGGGCCGATCGGGCCGACAGCAGTGGTTCCTGAAGCCCTCTGGCGGCGCCCGCACTCCGTACGCGTCGCGCTTGTGAACAGCTCAGGTGTCTCAGCGCCTCGACTGTCTCAGCGAGGCTGAGCGCCGAAGTGTCTCAGGTGTCGGTGAGAAGCGTTACCTGTCTGTGGCCTGTGGCCTGTGTGCGGTGCGGGGAGCCTTCCGGCTTGGTCCAGTTGATCGGCAGGCAACGCCGTATCCCTAGATCCTCATTGAGGGCGTACCAGGAGTGGCGGACACGCGGCCGACGTCAGGAGTCATCACGGACGTGCAGGTGGAGCGTGCGAGCGAGGCCCTGGATGCTTTCGTCGACACGTTGAAGGTGCCGCAGGACCCTTCGCGTCGCGTTGATGTGCTCGGCCCGCGCCTCACCCTCGCTCACTGCTGGCTGGGTGGGAATCCCGGGGCCGCGCACGAGCGTGGTGCCGTCCTTGCCTCGGAGGGCTACCTGGCTGATCAGGGCCGCGAGGTTGCGGTCGATCCGGTGGGCTTCGTTCACGAGGCTCGGCTCGGCGCCGATGCGGAGGCCGGCCGGGACCAGTTCGACGGTGGCCGCCAGACTGCGGGCGTGGAAAGCCGCCGTCTCCAGCAGCCCCAGCACGCAGAGCGCGGTGCGCCGCCGGGACCGCAACGGGGTGATCGGGGTGATCAGTGGTTGCGCAGAAAGGCGCAGGCTCTCCAGGGCCGCATCCAGCGCGCGGGCCGGATCCAGCAGGTCCCCGCCGGACTCACCGCCCAGCCGGGCCAATGACTGGGAGAGCACCGCGCGCAGCCGCTCCAGCGCGTCGTGCAGCAACTGGTCCGTGCGTTCCCGGGTGCGCACTGGCAGTACGAGCAGGGCGGCGATCAGTCCGCACGCGATGCCCAGCGCGGTCTCTTCGATCCGCACCACCAGCACGCCCGGGTTGAGGGTGTGGAGCAGCGTGTAGAGCATGCCGATCATCGTGGTGACGAAGAAGGACATCAGCGTGTAGGACACCGCGAGCGTGTAGTACATCCCGAACACGCTGAGGCCCGCCAGGGTGAAGGCCAGCCAGGGGGCGTCGCCGATCAGGGCGGCAAGGGCGAGCCCAGCGGCGACACCCGCTACCGTGCCGGTCAGGCGCCGGTATCCCCTGACCAGGATCTCGCCGGTGGAGCCGGTGCTGATGAACACCACCCAGCACGTGAATACCGCCCAGTACCAGCGCTGCGGCGAGATCAGTTCACCGCCGACGACGGCCAACGCCGATCCGGTCGCGACCTGGAGCGCGGTCCTGGTGGTGGGGCGGACGCGGGGGACCGGCTGCTGCGGGACGGCCTTCTCCGCCAGGCCGGCATTGGCCGGGCCGGCGTCCTTGGCAGTGGACTCCTCGCGCGACCGTGCCGTCTCGGGGGTGTCCCGGACCGCCGGGGTTGGCCCGTCGGCGGCCAGGCGCAGCCCGATCAGGGCGCGGGTGAGGTCCCCGGCAGAGCGGAAGACGTCCTGCATCGCCGGGGATGCGTCGGGCAGTTGCTTGTCACCGCGGTAGCCGAGCAGCCGGTTGTGCACCGCGGCGGGATCGGTGCCCGTCGGCCGCTGCGGGCCGGTGCCGATGGCCGTGCGCAGCGCGCGCAGTTCCGAGACCAGTACGGGCAGCGTCGCCGCATCAAGGGTGTTGACGGCGGATCCGGCGAGGCGGGCCTGCGTCCGGTGCCCGCTCAGGGTATCGATGTCCGTACCGGGCCGCAGGACCCGCAGCACGAGGACGGCCAGTCGCTCCACGGCTGTCTCCGCTTCCGCTACGCGGCGCTGGATCGCGGAGGCGGTGCGTTCGTCGGGCGTGCCGGCTGCCAGCTGGTTCTGGACCATCAACGCGCCTGTGTGCAGACGGGCCGTGGACCGGCGCAAGGTGCTGACCGCCCGCTCGCCGTGCGACGCCTGCGGTCCGCCCTCGGACACGTCGATCAGCGCGTCCAGCACCAGCCCCAGACGCAGCCCAAAGGCCCGCTGCAGCCGTGCCAGCGTCCGCCCGGGCGACGAGCGCAGGACGGCGAACCTGACCAGCGCAGAGCTGGCGAAGGCCACCAGCACGGCCAGGAACAGCTGCGGCAACTGCTCCACGCGGGTGTTGACGAACTGGGTCACGAAGAAGAGCTGGAAGGCGAAGACACCCAGCGTGGTCGCGCGCGGGCCAAGCCGCCGGATGTAGAGGGCAGCGAAGATCAGCAGCACGAACACCACGTCCGCCACCACCCGGTGCGGTGCCAGCGCACTGCCCACCGCCACGACCGCCAGCGCGACCGGCACCCCCGACGCGAGGGTCAGCGCCTGGTCGCGCGGCCGGGGTTCGGTGACCGCGGCCGTGCTGACCATCGCCGTGAGGGCGCCCGTCACCAGGATCGGCACCGGGGCATCCAGCGCCGCGAGGGCGCCGAGCGTCAGCCCTACCGCGCCGACCGTGCTGAGCGCGGACCGCAGCCGGATCAGGCCGGGATCGGAGGCCAGGAACCGGTCGTATACGTGCGTCCACCGCGTTCGTGCCCGCTGCATGCCCCGCTGCTCTCTTCGCTGGATCGGTGGTGAAGGTGTTACGCCGTCAGCTTGTCGAGTGAGGCCAGGAAGTCGTCAACGCCGGTCACGTTGTGGGAGACCATGGTCAGGCCGCGCATCATCGCCTGGTACGTGACCAGACCGCCGGGAGCGGCTATCGCGTCGGTGAACGCCGTGACGTGGAAGCCGCGCTCCATCGCGGTGCGGGCCGTCGACTCCACGGCCATGATCCCGGAGACCCCGGCGATCGCCAGATAGTCGACGTTGCGCTGCCGCAGCTGGAATTCGAGGTCGGTGTGCTGCAGAACGTCGAGGCCCTTGTGCGGTGCGAGGACCACCTCACCCGGCTGGGGGGCCAACTCCTCGTGGAACTCGGTGCTCCAGGTTTCGGCCTCGAACATCCGCTTGTCGAACATCTGCCGATGGATCCCGGAGACGTGCCGCCAGGTCGAGTAGTCCTCATCGGTGAAGGCGGTCGTCGAGTAGAAGACGGGAACGTCCTTGTGCTGCCGCACCCCGGCGATGAGCTTCTTCAGGCTGTCGATCGTGCCCAGGCGCTCGTATTCCGGCGCGTAGATGGGATAGCCCTTGCCGTCCTTCGAGAAGTTCTCGTTGACGAGGTCAACGAGCAGCAGCCCAACGCGACCGGGTTCGTAAGCACTTGCCATGATCGTCCTCCAGCATAGAAGTCATCAGTGGCAGGCCCGTGAAGGCCAACCGTTACAGTGAATGACTGTAACTTAATTAGTGCGCGAGTGCGAGCGGGTCATGGCTCCCGCCCCTGAGGCGGTTGCGGGGCGACGGGCGGAACGCCCCCCTGCAGGCCCGCCGAGTGCCCGCTGTGCCCGAGACCCTGGTCCGCAGGCGCCTCCAGGATGAGGTGGGCACCTGCTGCGGACCGCAGCAGGGTCGGCCACCTCATGCTGGCCCGACGGTCCGGCCGGCACTGCTTTCCGGCGCCGCCACCCCGGGATCGCCCGGGGCGCCGGGCCGCGCCCGCCACCACGCAACGCGGACCGGCAATACGAAGCTCCGCCGCCTGCCACCGGTAGCCGCCCCCAACTCGCCCTCGCCGCCTCGCGGAGCCCGCACCGCTGGAACCGCGGGCCGGGCACTCGGTGCGCATCGCCGGGGCCGCGTGATGTTGGTGCCGCTTGGCTCGCGGCTCGGCGGGGACTCGTCCTGGCCGAGGGCGGATCGAGGATCCGTCCTCATCCTTGCCGCGAGTGAGGCCCTTCCTGCCGGTCGTGTGGCTCAACCGTGAAGGATCATGCAGCATAGATAACGTTACAGGTAACTTACGTAACTGAACTTGGAGTGCCTCAGATCCTGGAGGCCTACTACTGTGAACCCGACAAGGAGGAACCGCTGTGAGCAGCAGGAACGAGACGGCCGTCAGCCGCACGCGCCGCCCGCGGGGGCGCGCCCGGGCGGACGAGGCAACGACCGAGCAGCAGGCCGCACCGCACCCCGGGGGCAGGCCCCGCGACCCCGCGATCGAGGAGGCAATCCTCAAGGCCACCCGCGCGCGCCTGGCCGCCGATGGCTACTCGCGCATGACGATCGGTGACATCGTCGCGGACGCCGGCGTCACCCGCCCCACGCTCTACCGCCGCTGGCCCGGCAAGTACGAACTCACCGTGGATGCCCTCCTCTACGGCCTGCGCAAACAACGCGAGGCCTACCAGCCCCTCGCTCTGGATGCCATGACCCCGGTCGAGGCGTTCACTGAGGCGGTCCGCCGGGTCGACCCCCGCTACAGCAATCCGCGCGCCATGTCCCTGCACGGCAACTTCATGGCCGAAGTCGAACGCGAACCCGACCTGTTCACCTTGATCCGCGAGCACGCCACAAAGCCGCGCTGTGACGAACTCCTGGAGACCCTGCGCCACCTCCAGGACATCGGGGCTGTCCGCCAGGGCGCCGACCTCGACGCCGCCGTCACCCTCTGCCTCGGCAGCTACTTCGGTGACTATCTACTCACGGGCCGGGACACCCCCGGCGACCTCGCCGACCGCACCGTCGCTCTCCTGTGGCCCGTCCTGCGGGCAGACAACAGCGCACAGGCGCCACCTGCCTCGTGAAAGCGGACACGGCCGAGGGAGTGTCCGACGGCCCTGGCCCAGTATGGTCTTGCCCATCTCCCGGGCGCCCTCCCTCTGTACAAGGCTTGAACCGGTCGCCCGTGGGTTGAGGAGAAGGGCGGCCAGTAGCTGCGCCGTGCCGGGTGGCGGTATCCGGCGCCGTCTTCGCGCCGCTGGGTGTGACGAGAGCGCGATGAGGCGCCGCCGCGTACCTCGGGGAAGTGGTGGCTGCCGGGGGCGGGCGTGATCCAGCCGGGTCCCGGCAGCTGCTCGGCCCGACGAGCTCGGCGCCGGGGTCGGCCGGGACATTCCGGCGCGAGGGTGCTGCTGCCTCGTCGCGCCGGGCGGCCGGCTTGCCGGTCAGCGGGAGCGGCTGGTGGCGATCGTCGGCCATAGGGCGGCGGCGACCCGCTGGGCGTGGTCGGCGGGGGTGGCGCGGCCGGTGCGCAGGTAGTCGGCGAAGTAGCTGCCGAAGCACAGGCGGACGACTGTTTCGAGGTCGCTGTCCGTGCGTACGGCGCCGCGCTGCTGGAGCCTGACGAGCGTCATGAGGAGCTCTTCGCGGCAGGGCTGTGCGCCGTGCTCGCGCAGCTGCCGCAGAAGGCCGGGCTCGCGTTCGGCCGCGCCCATGAAGCTGCCGTGCAGGGGCATCATGCAGCTGTCGCACTGGCGCAGGCCGAGGCGGCGCACGGCCTCGGTGAAGGCCTCGCGCGGCGGGAGGCGGTCCGTCGGCAGCGACGGATGCGCCTCGCGCCGCCTGCGCAGGGCGTGCCGGAGTGCGTCGAGGGCCAGCTCGTACTTGTTCGACCAACGCCGGTAGAGGGTGGGGCGGGTGACACCGGCGTCCGCGATGATGTCGCCGATCGTCATCGCCGAGTAGCCGTCGCTGGCCAGACGGTTGCGGGCGGCCAGCAGGATCGCTTCCTCGATCGCCGGGTCGCGCGGACGTCCGCTGCTCCTGCCGGGCGGTGCGGTGGCGGGGTTGCGGCGCCGGGTGCCCCGGTGAGGGGCGTGTTCGGCAGTCATCTCGCCCTCCTTCCGCCGCGCACCCTAGCGCCATCCGGCATTTAGTTACACCCTTTGACTGTAACTAAAGCGGAGGGGTGGCGGGGCGGCCGCGGCCGGGAACCTCGCTGCGCTCCCGGTTCCGCGCTGTCCCCTCAGCCGCACGGACCGCTTCTTCGGTCCGGGACGCGGCCCCGCTCGGCCGTGCCGAGCGTGAAATCATCCCCGCCCCTGCCTGTGGCGAGCTGTGCCCCCGTCTGGAGCACCCGGCCTCGTCCGCCTGTGGTGTCCGAGGCAACGGCCGCTGTCATGCGGTGGCCTGCTCGTGCGGGGGTCTCAGGTCATGCCGTGTTGCCAGGCGAGGGCGGCGATCTCGACGCGGTTGCGGGCGCCGAGTTTGCGCTGGATGTTGCCGAGGTGCGTCTTGACGGTGGACAGGGTGACGTAGAGGGCCGCGGCGACTTCCTCGTTGGTCAGGCCCTTGGCGACCATGGCGATGACGTCCTGCTCGCGGGGGGTGAGCGGCTCGCCGAACGGGCGCAGGGGGGCTGCCGGTTGCCTCTGGTGCGGTGCAGGCGATGCGTGAGCCATGTGCTGGAGAAGGCGGAGGGTGATGGAGGGCGAGATGAGGCAGTCACCTGCGGCGGCTGCGCGGACGGCTTCGATGAGCAGGGCCGGTGAGCAGTCCTTGAGGACGAAGCCGCACGCCCCGTTGTGCAGGGCGCTGTAGACGTACTCGTCGAGGTCGAAGGTGGTGGCCATGACCACCTTGAGCGGCTGTTCGGCCCCCGGGCCGGCCAGGAGGCGGGCGGCTTCGAGACCGTCCATGCCGGGCATGCGGATGTCGAGCAGGCAGACATCGGGGCGCAGTCGGCGGGCCTGGGCCACGGCTGCCGTGCCGTCCGCCGCTTCGGCGACGACTTCCATATCCGGCTGCGAGTCGAGGATCATCCGGTACGCGGCACGCACGGTGGCCTGGTCGTCGGCGAGGAGGATACGGATCATGGCGCCCATCGTGCCAGGCGTCAGGACGGGTACCCGTGCCCGGTACGCGTCAGGGGGATGCGGGCAGCGACCTGCCAGCCGCCGGCCGGCCCCGGTGCCGCCGTCAGATCACCGCCCAGGGCGTGGACGCGCTCGCGCAGCCCGGTGAGGCCGAAGCCGGTCCGGCCCTGCTGCGAGGAGGTGTCGGCAGCGGCCGCAGGGGCGTTGTCGGTGACGCACACGGTGAGCAGGCCGGGGTCGGCGGCCGACCGGCGCACGTCGATAGCCACACGGTCGGTGTGCGCGGCGTGCTTGCGGATGTTGGTCAGCGCCTCCCGGACGAGGGCGTGGACGGCGGATGCGATGTGGTCCGCCGGGGGCGCCGCCAGCAGGCGGGGATCGAGGGTGAGGCAGACGTCGGGGCCCGAGGCGCGCAGGGAGTCGGCCAGGTCGTGCAGGCTGTGCAGGTCCTGGGGGGCGTGCAGGGGGGCTGAGCGGTCCGGCTGGCGCAGTAGGCCGACCATGGCCCGCATGGAGTCGGTGGCCTGTACGGCGGCGTCCTCGATGTGCGCCAGCGCCTCGTCCAGGGCCTGGGGGGTGGGCGGGTGTCCGGCGGCTGTGGTGAAGCGCACGGCTTTGACCTGGGCGGTGATGGCGGTGACGTGGTGGCCGACGAAGTCGTGCAGTTCGCGGGCGTACTCCAGGCGCTGGGCGTTGAGGCGGGCGTTCTTCTCCCGCTCCCGCGTGGCGTCGATCAGGCGCAGGTACAGGCCGAGAACGACCACCACGGGGAGGGCGAGGACCAGGAGAGGCACGCCGTACTTGGCCGCCGTGACGTGCTCGGTACCGGGCAGGCGCAGCAGCACCAGCGGGACGGCGAGCCAGGCGGCCGCGGCGAGCGGGATCATCCGCCCCAGGGGCTCATGGCGCACCGCGCGGGCAACGAGCAGCAGCAGCATGCCCATCTCCGCCATCCCGGGGGTGTGCTCCGGGCGGTGCGGCAGCTGGGCGGTGAGCAGGGACAGGCCCACGGAGGCTGTGACCGCACTCCACCCCGTACGCGCCAGATACTCGGGCGGCGCCAGCAGCGCGGCCAGGCACAGCAGGCCGACGGCGATGGTGGCGGCCGTCGTGGGCGCAAAGCCGGTGTCCAGCGCCTCGGCGGTGATCGCTGCCAGGGCGAGTGCGGCGACGCCGAGGGCCAGGCCACGACGGGCGGGAGCCCAGGAGGCGAGGACGGCGCGGGCCGGGAAGGCGGTCATGGCGGCTCACGCTACGCCCGCTCACCGCTGGTCTGCCTCCACCGTTTGACCGAGACGCCCGCACATCCCGCCCGGCAGCCCTCGGTCATCTGGTCGATCCGCGGAGCCGGCCGGCCTCGCAAGGATCGTCGACGTGGAACTGTCGTCCATCCGCAGGGGGGTTCGTATGAGCCGGGAGCGCGGCATCCATGGTGACCCATGCCCCTCCGCCGCCGCCTTCGCGGACCGCGTGGTCTTCTTCGCCGACGGGCGGATCGGGGACGAGCTGGAGCAGTCCACCGCCGAAGCCGTGCTGGACTGGATGAAGGCTCTCGACCCCCGGCGCCCACGCTGACTCTCTGGCCCCCCTTCGCCGAGGCGGCCATCGAGGCCGCCGTTGCCGCATCAGGACTCCGCTCATGTTTCGTACCGCGTGGCGCAACGCACGCGCCCACACCTCCCGCGTGGCGCTGACCGCGCTGGCCGTCACGGTCGGCGTCGCCTTCCTCACCGGGATCTTGCTGTTCACCGCCACGGTCTCCGACACGCTCACCGGGGCCTACCGGCAGACGTTCGCCCACACCGACGTGGTGATCCGCCCCGATGACAGCAGCACCGCCACGGCCACCGACAGGCGGCCCGCGTCCTTACCCGCGGCCGATGTACAGCGAGTGGAAGGCCTTCGCGAGACGAGCCGCGTCCTTGCCGTCGCCTCCGGCTATACCGCGCTCGGATGCCCGGACGGCCGTTCCGCCGGCCGCGGCGGCCCCACTCAGGGAAGCAACTACAACGCACCGGCCGGGAAGACGGATCCGCGCTACCGCTTCACCCGCGGCCGCCCGCCCGCCAAGAGCGGCGAGATCGCTATCGATGCGGCCAGCGCCGCGCGGTGCGGCTACCGGCCGGGGGGCACCGCCCGGATCTCGGTGGACGGGCCCGGTCTCACCGCCCGCATCAGCGGCGTCTTCACCACCCAGGCCGAACCGGCCGTCACCGGGGGCGGCAGCCTGGTGCTGTTCGACACCGCGACGGCACAGCAGCACTTCACCGGCCGCGGCCACTTCAGCGAACTCCAGGTGACGGCCGCGCCCGGTGTTACGGCCGAGCGGCTGCAGCAGGCCGTCGAGAAGACGCTCCCGGGCACACGCGCCCTGACGGCGTCCCTCCTCGCCCACGACCAGACGCTGGCCGGCGAGAGCGCGGTCGCCGGACTGCGCGCCACGCTGCTGTCCTTCGCCGCCGTCGCGCTGTTCATCTCCTGCTTCCTGATCACGAACACCTTCAGCATGCTCGTCGCCCAACGGACGCGGGAGATCGGCCTGCTGCGGGCGGTCGGCGCCACGCGCCGCCAGGTCACCCGCCTGGTGCTGGCCGAGGCATTCCTGGTCGCCCTCGTCGCCTCCCTGGCGGGCGTCGCGGCCGGCATCGGGGTCGCCCAGGGCCTGCGGCCCCTCGCTGACGGCCTGGGCAAGAGCGGCCCGCTTCCCTTGGGCGGGGCGCTGAGCCTGCCCGCCTACGCGCTGCTCCTTCCGCTGTTGGCCGGAGTGGCGACCACGCTGGTCGCCGCCTGGCTGCCCGCGCGGCGGGCAGCCAGGATCGCGCCGCTGGCTGCCCTGCGGGCCGCCCACGCCCCGGCACACAAGCGCGCGGGCAGGCGGCGCGTGGCCGTCGGCCTCCTCCTGGCCAGCGGCGGCGCGGCCGTGCTGCTGGCCGGCACCCGAACCACCCACCTCCAGGACGGCGCGCCGGTCCTGGCGCTGGGTGCCGTCCTGACGGCCGGCGGCCTCCTGGCCCTTCTGCCGACGCTGGTCCGACCGGCGCTCGCCCTGGCCCGCCCGCTGCTGGCCAGGAGCGGGATCAGCGCACGGCTCGCGACGCGCAACAGCGCCCGCAGCCCGCGCCGCACCGCCGCCGCGGCCGCCTCCCTGGTCATCGGCGTCAGCCTCGTGACCACCCTCACCATGATCGCGGCAGGCGGCCTCGCCGCGTCCAACGCCCAGAGCGCGCACGTACTCAAGGCCGACTACGTCGTCTCCATGCAAGACCTCGGTCCTCTGTCCCACACGGTCGAACGACGCCTGGCCGCCAGCCCCGACGTCACCGCCGCCGCAGCGATGCGGGCAGCGGAACTGACCATCGACCAGACCCCGCAGAGCGCCCTGGCGCTGCCCGCCACCGCCGTGCGCGGCATGCTGCGCCTGCACCTCACCAACGGATCCGCCGACCGCTTCGGCGGCCGCAACGTCCTGGTGACCACCGACGACGCCCGCGCCTACGGCTGGCGACCAGGGAGCCGACTGCGCACCACGCTGCCCGGAAGACAGCCCCTCCAGCTGACGGTGACGGGCATCTACGAGCCCAACACCCTGCTGACCGGCATCCTCATCGACGCCGCCACCCTGCCGCCCACCACCGGCACCGTCGAAAAGGTCTTCCTCACCACCCGCGACCATCCCGGCCCCGCACTGCGGCGCACCCTCACCCACGCGCTCGGTGACAGCCCCGCTCTGCACATCGACAGCAGCGACGACTTGGCCCGAGCAGCCGCAGACAGCACCAACCGCATGCTGAACCTCCTCTACGCGCTGCTCGCGCTGTCCCTTGCCGTGGCTTTCCTGGGGATCATCAACACTCTGGCGCTGTCCGTCGCCGAACGGCAGCGTGAGCTCGGCATGCTGCGGGTGATCGGTCTCACCCGAGCAGGAGTGCGCGGCATGATCCGCGCCGAATCCCTCGTCATCGCCGTGTTCGGCGGCGTGCTCGGCGCTGCCCTGGGCATCCTCCTGGGCTGGACCGCCGGCGAACTGATCGCACAACACCTCCCCGGCTACCACCACAACGTGCCAGCCCTACGCCTGGCAGCCCTGCTGGCCCTGGCCGCATGCGCGGGCCTGCTGGCCTCCCTGTGGCCGGCCCGCCGCGCCGCACGCACCCCGGTCCTCATGGCCATCGGGACCGAATAGCGCCGCACCGAACGGTGGCGCTGTCCGGCGGGCGCGCGGCCGATGGGCCTTCCCCGATCACCTGGTCACGGGACGGGCATCAACCTTGGGCGGGAAGCTCGACCTGATCCCTCACCACCTGCTGGGGAGCCCTGCCACGGGGCATGGGCAGAAAGGCCGGCCGGGAAGACTGGCGGTGCAAGTGTCTGGCAGTCGGGATCCACCTGCGTCGATCGTCCTGACCAAACATTGATCGAACGCTGATCAGCAGCGCCGACAGTGCTCTCCTGGCACTCGCACGGGCGGGTGTCCGGTGATACCGATGGGAGTTCACAGGGATGAAGCTTCGTTCGCTGAAGGCTGCGGGAATCACGCTCGCCGTCACGTGTACCACTCTGGGGCTGGGTGGAGTCGGCATAGCCAGCGCGTCGACCACCGACACCAAGCCCACCAAGGCGTGCGTCCAGACCGTGCAAGCAGGGAAGAGCAAGCCTTCCAAGCCGACCTGCTACCCGAACTATCGCGCAGCCATCGCGGCCGCAACGCACGGAGGCATCACTGACGCACCGGTCAGCGCACAGCAGGCCGCGATGAACAAGAACTTCCAGGCAAGACTTGCCCGGCTGGGGAAGTCTGCTCCCCAGGGGAAGGCCGCGGCTACCGGTGAGACGCCGTACCTGCTCGCCCAGTTCTACACCGAGGCGAACTACGGTGGCACCGCGCTTGTCTACATGGGTGCTGGGGCTTGCGAGCGCGACAACGGCACCGACTACCAGCGCCCCTATGTCGGTGACGAATTCAACGACGCGATCAGCTCGCTGAAGACCTACAGCGACTGCCGGGCCAATCTGCACGAAGACCGCGACTTCCAGGGAGCGAACATCGGCTGGCTCTACGGCGAGTGGGACTACGTGGGAGATGCCATGAACGATCGCACCAGCTCGATCGAACTCGGCTGACGACCGGCGACTCGGCGCCTTCAGGCGCAACAGCCCATCACCGCATACGCATCGCGGTGATGGGGGCCAAGGCCCTCACTCCCCAGCTACTCGGCGGTGAGGGCCTCACGGCCTGCGCGCCAAGCGGTCGTGGTGAAGTTCGCAGCCGCCCCCTGGCTGCGGTGTCGTGGTCGCCTGCACCGGCGGCACCAAGAGCACCCGCGCTCAGCACCCATTCCGGCGCACATCACGGACCGGATGCGCAGGCCCCGGCAACCCGGGTACACGCGACTGGACATGATCCCGCCCGGCCAAGAGGGGATGCTCGCACACCAGCTGAAGGCCGGCCACTCACGGGGCGCTCTCGCATGCCCGGCAGACGGTGTCGGCGCCGCACTGACGTGTGGCGCGCGAACCGCATACGCGGGCGATCCCCACCTGCCCGCGCCGGCCTGGAAGCCGACGGCGCCGCCCGGGCCCTGACCTGCCAGCACACCTGGTGGCCAAGGAGCAGTGACAGACTTCACCAAGGCTGCTGAGAGGCTGGTGGCCTGTCAATGAGCCTGTGCATCGTGCAGTTGCAGGTTACCCAGGTCTGGTGCCGCCTGGAGGCCAGGATGTTCGTGCCGGTCGCAGGCAAATGGCTTCGGTGAAGATCGTCAGTCACTTTCCCGTGCCCCTGACAGTGAGCACCAGCAGAGCCTCTCCCGGGCGGCCGCTCACCGCGGCCGGCGCGCCCCCGACGTGGGTAGGACGCTCGCGCCCCGGGAGCATCACCGAACGCTGTCAGTTCAAGGGCCCCAGTCCTTGGTGGATGAGTTCACGGTGTCCAGTAGCTCCGCTGCGGTGCGGCGGACTTCGGGACTGTGCTGGCCGGCCTGCTGGACGGCTTTGGTGATGCCGGGCAGCTCGGCGGTCCACCAGGCCCGCGCTGCGGTCTTGTCCGGGAGGTCAAGTCCTGGGTGACGGGTGGGGCCAGGCCGATTTGGTGCGGGACTGCTGGGGTGGATGCGCCGGTAGCTGTTGCGGCTGGTGGCCAGGTAGAAGTCGAGCAGGCGCGCCAGCACTGGCTCGACGGGGTGCTCCCCGATGTCTTCGTCCCGGGCTCGAGCCCGGGCGAATAGCCGCAGCAGGTGGTGGTAGCGGTAGCGGCCTGCGGCGGGCGATTGCAGAAGGCTCAGGTCGACCAGAGACTCGATGATCGGCTCGGCGCGTGCCGGGTGCAGCTCGAGGATCGCCGCGGCGGCGTGGAGTTCCAGGTCGGGTGTGTCGGGCAGGGCCAGCAGCTTGAAGGCTCTGGCCTGGTCGTTGTCCAGTTGCCGGTAGCTCAGTTGGAACCCCGTTTCGACCGTGAGCTGATCCGTGCGCAGTTCCGCCAGGGTGCGGCGTTCATCGGCGAGGCGTTCGGCCAGGTGTGCGATGGTCCAGGTGGGGCGGGTCGCCAGGCGGGCAGCGGCGATCCGCACGGCCAGGGGCAGGAATCCGCAGGCAGCGACCAGTTCTTGCGCGGGAGCGGGCTCGTCGCGCACGCGGGTCTCGCCGAGAACACCGGCGAACAGGGCAAGGCCCTCGTCCTGTTGGAGAACATCGAGGGTGATGCGCCGTGCCCCGGTCAGTCCGGGCAGCTGGCTGCGGCTGGTGATCAGCACGGCACAGGCGGGTGTGCCAGGCAACAGGGAGGCGATCTGCGCGGCGTCGCGGGCGTTGTCGAGCAGAATCAGGATCCGGCGGTCGGCCAGCAGCGAGCGATAGAGGGCGGCGCGGGTCTCAACCCCAGCGGGAATTGCCCGGTTGGGGACGCCGAGGGCTTCCAGGAACTCACCCAGGATGCGCGCGGGGTCGGTTCCCGGTTCGTCGAGGCCGCGAAGATCGGCGTACATCTGGCCGTCGGGGTAATGGCCGCGTATGGCGTGCGCTACGCGAATGGCCAAGGTGGTCTTGCCGATGCCGCCGATCCCCGTGATGGCACAGATCGTCATGGCCCGGGCGGGCGGATCTGTGAGGGTGGCGGTCAGCTGGGCGACCAGGTCACCGCGGCCGGTGAAATCGGCGATATCGGCGGGCAGCTGAGCCGGCGCGGGGCGGGCGAGCCAGGCCCCGTCGGCCAGTCCGGTGCTCGGAACCGCGCCGGTGCTCCCATGCTCCGCAGAGCCGGCAGATTCGCAGGCCAGGGCAGGGGTGCGGGCAAGGATGTCCTGGTACACGCGATTGAGGTCGTGGCCCGGATCGATGCCGAGCTCCGCGGCAAGAGCGGTCCGGACACGCTGATAGACGGCCAGCGCGTCTGCTTGGCGACCGGATCGGTAGAGGGCGCGCATCAGCAGACCATGGAGCCTTTCGCGTAGCGGATGCTGGGCGGCCAGAGCGGTGAGTTCCTCGACGACCTGAGCGTGGCCGCCCCTGGCCAGCTCCGCCTCGGCAAGCCTCTCCTGCACGCCCAGATGCCGTTCGACCAGGAGGGTGCGCTGGGCCGCGACGGCGGGTCCGGGCAACCCCGCCAGCGGAGTGCCGCGCCACAGTTCCAGGGCCTGGCGCAGCCGGACTGGGTTGGTCGTGGCGGTCGTGGCGTCGAAATCCGCCAGATCGAAGGAGGCGCCGGTCAGGGGCAGGGCGTAGCCGCCGCCTCTGAAGACGACGCGTTCGACGCCGAGGACCTTGCGCAGTCCGGAAGCATAGGTACGCACCGAGCGTGTGGCCTGCGCGGGCGGGTCGTCCCACAGTCCGTCGATGAGCTGTTCGGTGCTGACGGCGCGGCCTCTGGCCAGCAGCAACAGAGCAAGCATCGAACGTTGCAGCCGGGTGCCCAGTTCGAGCTCGGTCTCTCCTGTGCAGACCCGCAGCGGCCCCATCACACCAAACCGAAGAGCTTTCGCCATGTGCACTGCTTCCACTGATTCATGTCCGAACCCGGCGGCCCGGCTCGATCGGACCTTGGACGGATCCTGGTCGGCGCCTGCTGAACGCCAGCGCCGCCGCGCCCGAAAGAAGGCACGGACACCTCACGGCTGGCAGGAGCCCTGGCTGGTGAGGTTGAATCCCTCGCTGAGCCCTGGCCTGGGAAGAGGCAGGATTCTCTCGCGCGCGGCGGCGCCGTCAACGCGCCTTCTCGGGGCCCCGACTGCCTTCCGGCGGCCCGCCCCTGCCGCACACGGGCGACTCAAGCGCCTGAAGGGCGGCCGCCGCTCCGTTTTTCCAGCGTCGGCCGCCAGCCGTCATGACCCGGGGTCCCGGGCGCGGCCGCTCGAAGGCCGTCTGGGCGTTCGTGCAGGCTGCCCGCCGTCCGCCCAGGTCGTCTTCCCGCAGTGAGGTCCAGCTGGTCGCGGGCGCGCGCCGCACGGGAACCCGCGGGGTGAAGCCAAAAGGACGCATCAGCCGGGATGGCCCCGACACGCTGGGGGAGCGGTGTGTGTGAGCAGCCGTGCGCAGGGTCGGCACCGGGCGGCTCTGGCTCGAGGGCCTCAAGGATGCGGGAGCCCGCGGCGACGAGCAGACCGTACGGGCCGGTGCGGTCCTGGCCCGGACTCCAGCCCCTGGCCCGGTGTTGCGGCGGTGGCCGGTGCGGTGCCGGTACTGCTCGGCTGTGCGACGGCTTCCCCACGGGGCTCACTCCCGCCTTGTCCCCGTGATCCGGGCGTTGCGGTGGCGCGACGCGGCAGGCCACCCGAACTCACACAGGCGGTGCGGGCTGGTCAGCCGCGCAGGGTGCGGGCCCGTGCCTCGCGCTGTGCCAACACCGTTTGGCGGTTGGCGGCCATCTCCTGAAGGGCGCGGGTGCGCTGGTCGGGGGTGAGATGGTCGATGTAGAGGGTGCCGTTGAGGTGGTCGGTCTCGTGCTGGAAACACCGGGCGAGCAGGCCCTGGCCCTCCAGGACAACGGCGTTGCCGTCCTTGTCCTGGCCGCGCACGACCGTACGCGTGGCCCGGGGAACTTCGTGGAGCCCGCCGCCCGGCACCGAGAGGCAGCCCTCCTTGCCCGCGGCGGGCTCTGCGGGCTGCTGGACGTCGATGACGGGGTTGCAGATGTGGCCGATATGGCGCTGCCCGTCCTCGCCGGGGCAGTCGTAGACGAAGACCCGGAGGTCGACACCGATCTGGTTCGCGGCCAGGCCGACCCCCTGGGCCACGTGCATGGTGAAGAACATGTCATCGACGAGCCGCGCGAGCTCCGGGCCGAACTCGGTGACCTCGGCACACCGGCGGTGCAGCACCGACGTGCCGACCTCGGTGATGGACCGGTAGGAACCGCGCAGGGCTTCCGGCGGCAGTGACCGCTCAGTCGGCGGGGCGGGGACGGCATCGGTCTGGGGCGTGGACATAGCGAGTGAGGGCCTTTCTGATGGGCGTATGACTCAGCTGTGAAGAATCATGCACTATGTAACGTTACAGAAAATGAGTG
Organism: Streptomyces sp. NPDC053474; assembly: GCF_044544845.1. Lineage (NCBI taxonomy): Bacteria > Bacillati > Actinomycetota > Actinomycetes > Kitasatosporales > Streptomycetaceae > Streptomyces > Streptomyces sp. NPDC053474. The sequence continues at coordinate 277,726 of NZ_JBITXV010000012.1, read as the reverse complement.
TAACTAAATCTAAGTCCGGGCCTCAGGGGCCTACTGCCGGAAGACGCGGGGCGCTGCTGTAGAGGGGCGGGGGCAGGCTCAATTCGCCGCGGGGGTGGGCGCGTGGGCTGCGGTTGCGGCGCTGGCGCGCCGGGCCCGACGTCGGCGCCTCAGTGGGTGTGGTCCAGCCAGGGAGCCTCGGGGTGGGCCAGGAGCTGGTCCATGCGCGAGCGGCTGTCCTCATCGGCAGGAGTCCACACGGTGACGATCGTTTCGGCCACGGCGGGTAGCTCCATGCGCGTCAGGGACAGCGACAGCTCGCCGACCGCGGCGTGGTGGTAGGTCATGTTCTGGGTCGGCGGTGCGCCGACGTCGTGGGTGGCCCACAGCCGCGTGAATTCCGGGCTGGCGGTGGCCAGTGCGCGGATCAGGTCGGTCCAGGCCGGGTCGTCGAGGTGGTGGGCGAAGTCCGCGCGGAACGAAGCGACCATGTGGGGCAGGCCGACGTCGCGGTTGACGAACTGGCGGCAGCACTCGGGGGTGGTGAACATCTCCCACAAGACGTTGCGGGAGCTCTCGGGTGAGGTGAGCCGGGGCCACAGGGCGGCGGCCGCCGTGTTCCATCCCAGCAGGTCCCAGCGGGTGTTGATGGCCGCGGCGGGGAAGCCGGTGATGGCGTCGAGGATCGTCTGCAGGGTGGGGGTGATCGGGTTGGCGGTGGTGGCCACCGCGGGGATGGGTACCTCGGCCAGGCGGTAGAGGTGGGCGCGTTCGGCGGCGTCCAGGCGCAGGGTGGCGGCGATGGCGTCGAGGATCTGCGGGCCGACGTTGATGGGGCGTCCCTGTTCGAGCCACGTGTACCAGGTGATGGAGACTCCGGCCAGGTGGGCGACCTCCTCGCGGCGCAGTCCTGGTGTCCGGCGGCGCAGTCCTGGTGCTATGCCGGCCGCGGCGGGGGTGAGGCGGTCGCGGCGGCTGCGCAGGAACGCGGCGAGTTCGGTGCGGCGGGGGGAGGGGGCGGAGTTCACCCACCCATCATCAACCACGCCCCACACCGGTTGCCAGGTGCTGCTGGCACCAGCGTTAACAGCGTCTTGGTAGGGGTGTCACCGCGGCGACAGGGTGGCTCTGCGACACCCGCTCCGACAAGAACTGGAGGTCTGCGCTGTGCGTGCCGCGCCGTTTCCGATGCGTTTGACCGTCCGCAGTGACGTGCCCGCCACCCAGGAACACGTGCTGGCCCCACCGGACGGCGCCCTCGCCGCCGAGGTGCACGGCGCCAGCGGGTCGCTGGGCATGCGGACTTGGCGTCCGGTCGATCTGGCAGCGGCACCCGTCCCGCACTGTCGGGCCCGGCGTGATCATGCACCCGATGCCCGCCGCCCAGGCCCCCACCCCGTGGAGAACCACATGAAATACCCTCTGGGACTGATCGATCACGGCTTCGTGCCGCGCAAGCTCACGGTCAGCTATGTGGCCGTCTGTGCCGGTGCGGTCGATATCGCGGGGCTGCACACCGCGTTCGGGCTGCTGTGCGACAAGTATCCGATGCTGCGCGGCACGATAGAGACGAGCGGCGAGCAGTGCTGGCTGCACATACCCGATGACAGCGCCGGCAACGCGGCCACCGAGACCGTGCAGGGCACGGTGGCCGACTGGCTCGAGCACGGCCTCACGGTCCTGGATCCCGCGCACGGCCTGGCGAAACTCACCATCGTGACCGAGGGCGAGCAGACCGCGGTCGCCCTGCAGGTGTCTCACGCGATCAACGACGCCACGCTGGGATCGGCGCTGCTGGAGTACTTCTGGCACACGGCCGCCGCCCTGGCCCAGGGCAAGGTGCCCCCGGACCCGGCCCCGGTCCACCCGCGCAGCCTCGAACAGGCCTACCACGCCCGCGCCCTGTCCCTGCCCCGCCTCACCGCGGCGGCCGCGGTCCCGGTGCACAGCCTCCCCGCCACCGACACCGGGGGCGGCGCGGGCTTCGCCCCCCAGCCCGCGCAGCGCATCACCCTGTCGCAGGCAGACACCGCCGCCCTGCTCGCTCACGCGCGGGCATCGGGGACGACCCTGCACGCCCTGCTGGCCGCGGCGATCATCCGCGCCGAACGCGCGACGCTCACCGAAGCGGCCGGTGCCGCACCCGAACTGCCGATGATCATGTTTCATCTCGTGGACCTGCGCCCCCACCTGCGCCCCGTGGCGCGCCCCGATGAGGTCACCAATGCCCTGGGGTTCGCGCCCACGGTCACCGCATGCGGGCCCACTTCGGACCTGGGCGTGCTGGCCAGGGAGACGAAGGCGCAGCTCGTCGCCGGGATCGAAGACGGGAGCGCGCTCGCGGTCATGCGGGCCGCGGCGTCGGCGGCCGCCCAGGGCCGCGCGCGTACCGGCGTCGGGAACTTCCTCACCAACTGGGGCCCGGTGCCCGAGCTCGCCGTGCCGCCGGGGATGGAGATCGTCGACTTCCGCGGCTTCGCCACCTCCGAGGCGGTGTCCTGGGTGGGCTATTTCGTCTCCACCTTCACCGGGCGGTGCAGCATCGAACTGGCCTGCTCCCCGCGCTACCACCGGCCCGCGCAGATGGCGCGCCTGCGCGAGCGCATCGTCGCGGGCCTGGCCGAACTGACCCACCCCGCTGAACACCCACCCGCTGCGACTGCTGAGGCACGAGGCAGCGTGGCGCTTTCTGACAAGGCAGGCCCTTCGGCATGACGGTTACCGCGCCCCCTCCTGCGGCCGCCCCCTCCCGCCCGTCCGGCCCGTCCGCGCGGGTGGTCATCACCACGCTGCTGGCGACGACGTTCCTGGTCAAAGCCTGCGGATTCGCCTACGACTTCCTCGGCTACTCCATCGGCGCGGCGCACGGCTCGACCGCTGCCGGTGCCGCGCTGACGGTCTTCGGGGTCGGCTGGTGTGTCGGGCAGCTGGTCAGCGGGGCGATGACCGACCGGATCGGAGCCCGTGCCGCGTGCACGGCGGGACTGCTGCTTGCCGCAGCGGTCTGCGCCGGGCTCGCCGTGGCCAGCAGCCTGCACGCCCTGCTGCTGCTTGCCTTCTGCCTGGGCTGCACCATGGACGTCCACCGGCCGGCCGTCTCCGCGCAGATCAACGACCGCCTCACCAATGAGGGAGCACGCACCCGCGCCCAGGGCTGGGTCTACTGGGTGTCGAACGTGGGCCTCTCGCTGAGCTCGGGCGTCGGCGGCTTTGTGGCCCACGCCCATGGCTACCGGTTCCTGTTCGCCCTCAACGCCGTTGCCTGCGTGGCCGCAGCCCTCCTGGTGCGCGCCATGCTGAGCGGCCGGCACAGCACGCCCCGGGGCGAACGCCGGCACGAGCACGCCACCTACGCACAGATCGTCTCCGACCCCCGGCTGCGGTGGATGGTTGCTGCGGCCATCGCGGCGACGACCTGCGCCTACGGCCTGATCAGCGTCCTGCCCCTGGTCATGAGCACGGACCACCTCGCCCCGTCCGCCTACGGCACCGCCATGCTCGCCAACTCCGCTGCGGTACTGCTGCTCAGCCCGCCTCTGACCCGCCTTCTGGTCGGCGCCGACGAGCGCGTCCGATACCCCATCGGCCCGGTGTTCGCCGCCGGCAGCCTGATCCTGGGCGCCGCCATGGCACTGGCGGCCTTGCAGCACACCACCCTGGGCTACACCACCGCGGCTGTGCTCATGGTGCCCGGCGAGATCTGCTACAGCGTCGCCGCCGGCGCGTTCGTCGCGACGGCCGCCCCGCCCGGCGCCATCGGCCGCTACCAGGCCGCCCTCAGCGTCGCGGGCGCGATCGCCTCGCTCACCCCGCTGGGCATCGCTGGTGCCCTCAACGCGGGAGGCCGCCCCCTGGTCGCCGGTCTCCTCATCACCAGCGCCGCGCTGGGAGCTCTGGCCTGTGTGCCGCTCTCCCGCACCCTGCGGACTTCCCCCACTTCAGCGCCGGCCTAGCACCGCCACCTGCCCAACTGCCCCTGCGACAGCCGGCATCCCAGCGCCCACAGCTCTACAGCACCACGAGAGGAACAGCTCCATGAAGGTAGCGATCGTCGACGGATACTCCACCGGGGCGACGCTGGCCAGGCGACTGGCCCGAGCGGGGGTCGACTGCATCCACGTGCGAAGCCAGCCGGACATCGGCGCCTTCCTCCTGCGCTCGTTCAGCCGCGACGACTACGTCCTCGATCTGGGCTTCACCGCCGACTTCACCAGCCTCACGCGGGAACTCGCCCGCCTGCGCGTCTCCCGCGTGATAGCCGGTACCGAAACCGGCGTCGTGCTGGCGGAGACCCTCGCGAGCGCGCTGCATCTGCCGGCGAACGACCCCGCCCTGGTCGCAGCCCGCCGCGACAAGTTCCTCATGCAGCAGGCTGCCCAGGCCGCGGGCCTTGCGACCCCGCACACCACCGTCGCCCGCTCCGCCCGCGCCGCAGCCGACTGGTACACCGTGTGGGGTCTGGAGGAGGTGGTGGTCAAGCCCCTGGCCAGCGCGGGCACCGACGGCGTGACGTTCTGCGGCTCGGCCGAGGAGGTCGGCCAGGCCGCCACCGCCGTCCTGGGCACCCCCAACCTCTTCGGCGAGCCCAACGACGCCGTGCTCGTCCAGGAACGCCTGCACGGAACCGAGTACTGCATCAACACGGTCTCCTTGAGCGGGCAGCACCACGTCGCCGAGATCTGGCGCTACACCAAACGCATCGGCCCGACCGCCGCACCCCTCTACGACTTCCAGGAGCCCGTCGATGCCGTCAGCGCCGACGGGAAGGTGCTCATCGGCTACGTCCGGGAGGTCCTGGACGCGCTCGGCATCACCGAGACGCCCGCCCATACCGAGGTCATGCTCACCGACCGGGGACCGGTCCTCATCGAGACAGGCGCTCGCCTCGGCGGAGGCACCGGGCCCGAGGTGGTGGACGCCTACCTCGGGGTATCCCAGACCGCCCTGGCGGTCACCGCCATGATCGATCCCGCGTCTCTGCGCACCCGCACCACCCCCGGTCCGGGCCGGCCGCTGCTGCGGTGGGTCGACTTCATCAACCACCACCCCGGCCCGGCCAGCCCCGATGCCCTCACCAAGATCGCGGAACTCCCCAGCGTCGTCGCGGTCTTCCCCAGCTTTGCCCCGGGCCAGTACCTCGCCCCCACCAGCAGCCTGCCGACCTCTCCCGGGTTCGCCTACCTCGCGGCGCCCACCTCCCAAGAGCTGATCGAGGACTACGACACCCTGCGCGCCTGGGAGCACGAGGGCCTCTACACAAGTCCACGCTGAGGCACGGCACGGCCGGGCCCGGCCACCTTGAACAGCGGCTTGCGGAACCGCGAACTGCTCCCGCTCGCACGCCGCGAGGAGGAGCGCGCGCCGCACGACCGGTCCGCGCCCGTGCGCACCAGCCTTCGGGGCACCGTGCGGAACCTTTCCCGGCCCACTCGCCCCCGCCAACGTGACAGAGCACGAAGAAGGATCATGAACAAGGTCACTGCTCACGACAACTACACCGTCTCGGTGCTGCACCGGCTCTCGGCGAGAGGCGAGCGTGAGGCGATCGTCGCGGGAGCGCGGCGGATCAGCGGCACCGAGGCCGCCCGCACGGTCCTGCGCTTCGCTGCAGCGCTGCGGGGCAGGGGGGTGGCGGACGGAGACGGGGTGGCGCTGTTCGTGGAGAACTCTCCCGAGGCGCTCCTGCTGCAGCTGGCCGTCCATTTCGCCGGGGGCCGCCTGGTCTTCGTGCCGCCCGAGCCCGGCAACCGCGAACTCCAAGCGCTGGTCCGGCGCGCCGACGTCAAGGTGCTCCTGTTCGACCCGGTCTTCGAAGACCGGACCCGCCAGATCGTCGGCCAGGCGGCCATTCCGCATCTCTTCAGCATCGGCGCGTCATCGGTTGGCGCCGACTTCCTGACCGCGGCGTCCGGCCGTGCCCCGCTCTCGCTGAACGAGGCGGCCGACGGCCGCCACCTCGCGACACTTCTCTACACCGGCGGCACGACCGGTCTGCCCAAGCTGGTCGTGCACCGCAGCGGCTACTACGACGGCTATCTGCGGACTTCCCACGCCTGCGCCGACGGCGCGCCGGCCGACCCCGCGATGCTGATCGGCACGCTGGTGACGCACACCAGCGGCCACGCCGCCTTCCTGACCGGCGTCCTGAGCGGCCACACCATCGTCTTGCTGAGGACCTTCGACGCCGGCACGGCTCTGTCGGTGATGGACAGCGAACACGTCACCAGGATGATGGTCGTGACGCCGATGCTGTACGAACTGCTGGACCATCCGGACTGCCTGCCCGGCCGCTTCCCCGCGCTGACGACTCTGCTGTACGGCGGAGCGGCTGCTTCCCCCGCCCGTCTCAGGCAAGCGATGGAGCGTTTCGGTCCGGTGCTGCACCAGATCTATGCGGCATCCGAGAGCGGGCTCGTCACCGAACTCACCCCCGCGGAGCATGACGTGCAGCGGCCCGAGTCCCTGACCAGCTGCGGACGCCCGGCGCCCGGGGTCGAAGTGGAGCTGCGGGACACCGACGGCAAGCCCGTGCCCGTAGGGCGCATCGGCGAGCTGTACGTGCGCAGCCCTACGGTGATGGAGGGCTACTGGAACGACCCGGAACGCACCGCCGAGGTACTCGATGACGAAGGCTGGTTCCGCAGCGGCGACATCGCCCGCCAAGACGAGAGCGGCTATCTGTACCTGGTCGACCGCGCGCGGGACATCATCGTGACGGGCCGCACGGCCGACAACGTCTACTCCCGCCTTCTCGACGACTTCCTCACCGCACACCCGGCCGTCAAGGACGCCGCCGCCATCGGCCTGCCCGGTGACGACGGCAAGGAGACCGTGCACGTGGTCCTGGTGCCCCGAGACCTGGCAGGCGCCCCGGACCTCGTACGGCTGACCCGCGACATCGTCGACGCGCTCGGAGACCTCTACGCTCCGGCCTCCTACTCGATCACCGGCTCCCTCCCGCGGACGGCCGTCGGCAAGACCGACAAAAGAGCCCTGCGCGCAAGCCTGTTGACGGCCCGCACGTAGACCGTTCCGGGACACCACTGACACGGCGTCGCTGCTGCGCGCAGTGACGAGAGCGCGGCTGCCTGTGTGCCGCCCCTGTAAGACGAATTGAGGCCCCATGACCAGCTTGCTGCCCCGCACCGAAGCGCCCCGGGAAAGCCTGTGGCCAAGGGCGGACCGGATCCGCCTGCAGGCGCAGGCCGCGGCCGCAGACACCGACCGCAGACGGCGTCTGGCGCCGGACGTGGTCGAGGCGCTCCGTGACGCGGGGCTGATGCGGTGCGCAGCGCCCGCCAGTGTCGGGGCCGCGCAGGCCCCGCCCGCCGACGCGCTCGCTGGCGCCGAGACGATTGCCCGGGGCGACGCCGCCACCGGCTGGTGCGTCTCCATCGCCATGGCTACCAGCCTGCTGGCGGCCTATCTGCCGGCCGCCGGCGCAGCGGAGATCTTCGGTGACCCGCGCTCGATCGCGGCGGGAGTGTGGGCGCCGCGGGGCACGGCCCGCCCGGTCGACGGCGGGCTGGTCGTCTCCGGGTGCTGGCCGTTCGCCAGCGGCATCACGCATGCGGACTACTTCTTCGGCGGCTGTCTCGTGGAGGACGGCCGAGGCAAGCCGGGCGGCGTTCCGGCGATGCGCACCGTCGGGATCCCGGCCGCGCAGCTGCGGATCCTCGACGACACCTGGCAGACGTCCGGACTGCGCGGAACAGGCAGTCACGATGTCGTGGCCGAGGACGTGTTCGTTCCCACCCACCGCACGCTGTCGCTGGCCCACGGTCCGGTGATCGACGCTCCGCTCTACCGGTTCCCCGTCTTCGGCTACTTCGCCCTGGCCATCGCCGCGGCGGCCCTGGGCAACGCGCGCGGGGCCATCGACGACCTGCTCGACCTCGCGGGCAGCAAACTCTCCTACGGCGCGCGTCGCACGCTCGGCGAGAAGCCGGTGACGCAGACCGCGGTCGCGCAGGCAGAAGCCTGCCTGCGGGCCGCACGCGCCCTGTTCTATGCGGCCATCGAGGACGCATGGCGCGCCGTGTCCACCGGCGAGGCGGTCACGATGGACCTGCGCACCGGACTGCGCCTGGCGGCGACACACGCCGCTCGCACGTCTGCTGACGTCGTCCGGTCCATGTACGACCTCGGCGGCGGATCGGCCATCTACGACGGCTCGCCTCTGCAGCGCCGCTTCCGGGACGCGGCCACCGTCACCGCCCATATCCAGGTCAGCCCGGCCACATGGGAGACGACCGGCCGCATGCTGCTCGGCATCCCCACGGACACGGATCGGCTCTAGGCAACCGTTCCGGCCCAGCCTTCCGGCAGCAGGTGCCATTCCGCTCGGATGCCCGCGTTCGTGCTCCGGACCAGTGGTCGGCCGCGCTGCCGGTGCAGGCCGCAGGAGAGCGCGTTCACCATCCGCTCGTGCCGGTTCGGCCCGCGCCGGGCCCGGGCGGGGCGCGTTCCCCGGCGTTCGCCACCACGGTGCCGATCGTCATCCGTGCGCGCCCGTCGATGGCCAGATGACAGCGCCCGGTCCGCAGGATCGCCTTGGCGACCGCCGGGTCCCGCGGCCTGCCCACCAGGGATGCGGTGTGCGCGTCTGCGTCCCGGCCCGGCGTCGCGGTCGGCGGGTGCCGCCGACGCCCTCCTGGTTCTTGCTGCTCACAGCACGTTCCTTCCTGCCGGTGTGCGCACGGGCTCCGGCGCGGCGCCGGACTCCGCGAGGTTTAGTTTCGACTATTGACTGTAATCAAACTTGTGGTGCATCGTTGTCCCGCCGGACAGCGCGCCACTGGGCGGCCTGGCTGAAAGCCTCCGCCTGCCGCTCTTGCTGGGAGCGCGACATCCGCGCCCGGCGATCCATGCGCGGCCATGCCGCACCCTCACGAAGGAATCTCATGAGCACCGACAAGCACACCGGTCGCACCGCTGCGGTCGTCGGAACGGCCGCAGCCGCGGTCGTCGCCTCCCTCACCTCCCTGGCGCCTTCCGCCGGCGCGCAGGATCTGGACGCCGCGAAGCCCAAGCCGACGGTGGTGCTGGTCCACGGGGCCTTCGCCGACGCCTCCGGCTGGACGGAGACCGCCGCCCGGCTGCGCCACCAGGGCTTCAAGGTCCGGGCGGTGGCCAACCCGCTGCGCGGCCTGGACTACGACACGGCGTACCTGCAGGGCCTGCTCAAGGGCATCAAGGGGCCGAAGATCCTCGTCGGCCACTCCTACGGCGGTGCCGTCATCACCAACGCGGCCACCGCCATCCCTGACGTCAAGGCGCTGGTCTACGTCGCCGCCTTCGCGCCGGACAAGGGCGAGACGCTCGGCGGTCTCCTTGAGCAGCACCCGGACCCGAACGTCCCGCCGCTGCCGCAGCAGGCCTTCCAGTTCACCCGTCCCGACGGCACCACCGGCACCGAGGTCATGCTCGACCCGGCCAAGTTCGCCGACGCGTTCGCCGCTGACGTGCCCGCGAAGACCGCGGCCCTGATGGCCGCCTCCCAGCGGCCCATCGCGGCGGAGGCCTTCGGCCAGCCGGCCAAGCACGCCGCGTGGAAGACCATTCCGTCCTGGGCGCTGGTGGCCAAGAAGGACCACGCGATCGCCCCGAGCCTGGAGCGCTTCATGGCCAAGCGCGCCGACGCCCACATCACCGAGGTCAACAGCTCCCACGCGGTCATGGTCAGCCACCCCAACGTCGTCGGCGACGTGATCAACAGGGCCTACCGCGCCACCCGTTGACCCCCAGCTCCGCGCGGTGGCGATCCCCCGCAGCCGTGCGGACGGCGCCCGCCCGCCCGGTGCCCCCCGGGCCGCCGGGCGGGCAGCCCCTGCTTCCGCTCATCTGACGTCGCACGCGTCCGCCCTGCGGCGGGCCGAGAAATTCGAGGAACCATGTCTTTGTTCGACCCTGCCCTCTGGTCCGGAAAGATCAACATCGACGGCTGGCAGGATGCCGCGGGCGGCAAGACGGCCGTCGTCAACCCCTCCACCGGTGACACCCTGGAGCACATCGGCTCCGCCGACGCGAGCGACATCACCCGCGCCGCCGCCCGCGCCGCCGAGGCCCAGCGCGCCTGGGCCGCCACCCCGCACACCGAGCGCGCCGCGATACTGCGCCGGGCCGGTGAACTCTTCGCCGCCCACGCTCCTCAGATCCAGGACTGGCTGATCCGCGAGAGCGGCAGCACCCGGGCCCGGGCCGTCTTCGAGACGGACCAGGCGGAGCAGGAGTGCTACGAGGCGGCCGTGCTGTGCTCGCACTCGGTCGGCGAGGTCATGCCGTCCACCGAGCCGCGCCTCAGCATGACCCGCCGGATGCCCGCCGGAGTCGTCGGCGTCATCTCGCCGTTCAACGTGCCGCTGATCCTGGCGATCCGGTCCGTCGCCCCGGCCCTGGCGCTCGGCAACACCGTGGTCCTCAAGCCGGACCCGCGCACCGCGGTGAGCGGTGGCGTCACCATCATGCGGATCTTCGAGGAAGCGGGCCTGCCGCAGGGCGTGCTCACCCTGCTCCCCGGCGACGGCGCGGCGGGCGCGGCGCTGGTCGACGACCCGCACGTGCGCGTCATCTCCTTCACCGGATCCACCGGGGCCGGACGCAAGGTCGGCGAGGCGGCGGCGCGCGGCGTCAAGCGCGCCCACCTCGAACTGGGCGGCAACAACCCGATGATCGTGCTGGCCGACGCCGACCTGGACCGCGCCGTGTCCACGGTGGCCTGGGGCTCCTTCTTCAACCAGGGCCAGGTCTGCATGGCCACCGGACGCATCCTCGTCCACACCGACATCGCCGAGGAGTTCACCGCGCGCCTGGCCGCCAAAGCGGAGCAGCTCACCGTGGGCGACCCCGCCGCTGCCGACGTCGACCTCGGCCCGCTGATCAACGCCCACCAGCGGGACACCATCCACGCCCAGGTCACCGCCAGCATCAACGCCGGTGCCCGACTCCTTGCCGGCGGCACCTACGACAACCTCTTCTACCGCCCCACCGTCCTCGTCGACGTCCCCGACGACGCGCCCGCCTACGCGGAGGAGGTCTTCGGCCCCGTCGTGCCCGTGCGCACGTTCACCACCCTGGACGAGGCCGCACAGCTGGCTGCCGACGACCCTTACGGCCTCTCACTCGGCATCCTCACCCGCGACGTCATGACCGGCCTGGAACTGGCCGAGCGCATCCCCAGCGGCCTGGTGCACATCAACGACCAGACCATCAACGACGACGCCCGCATCCCCTTCGGCGGCGTCGGCTGGTCCGGCACCGGCGCCCGCTTCGGCGGCGAGGCCAACATCGACGCCTTCACCGAGACCCGCTGGATCACCGTCCGCAGCTCCCAGCCGGTCTACCCGATCTGACACGGCCCTCGGCGGTCACGGTGGCAAGCACCCGCTGCCCTGCGGGCGCACGCCGCCGTGCCCGGCCGGTCCGGCACCGCCTCCGGTGCCGGACCGGCACCTACCGTCCTCCCACTCCGCCCCTGCCTCCTTCGAAGGGCCCTCCGCGATGTCCGACCTGACCTTCCTCGCGATCTCCGGCAGCCTGCGCCGCTCCTCCCACAACACCGGCCTGCTGCGCGCCGTGCAGAACCTCGCGCCCCACGGCGTCACCATCGACCTCTACGAGGGTCTTGGCCGGCTTCCCTTCTTCAACGAGGACCTCGAGGACGGCCCCGAGCCCGCCGCCGTCGCCGACCTGAGCCGACGCGTGCGGGAGGCAGACGGCGTCCTCATCGCCACCCCGGAGTACAACTCGGCCATCCCCGGCGTGCTGATGAACGCCCTGGACTGGCTCTCGCGACCCGCTGGCCGGCACGCCCTGCGCCACAAGCCCGTCGCCGTCCTGGGCGCCTCACCCTCCCAGTTCGGCACCGCCCGCGGCCAGCTGGTCCTGCGGCAGATCCTGCACCGCATCCAGGCCCCGGTCGTGGCCCACCCCGAGGTCACCGTCTTCCAGTCGCACCAGCGCTTCGACGCCGACGGCACCTTCACCGGCGACGACATCACCGAGCACCTGCTGCGCGCCCTGCTGGCCGAACTGGCCGTCCTGGCCGACCTCCACGCCCCGGCCCACGCCCTCTGACACCGCCCGAGCCCGGTCCCGCCCCAGCCGGGGCCGCACCCGGACCGAAGAACCCATCCAGGAGGATGTGATGACCGGAACCAGCACGCACCTCACGTTCCCGGGATCGCAGGGCACACCGCTGGCGGCCATCCTTGACCTCCCGGCCCAGACCCCGGCCGCGTACGCCGTGTTCGCGCACTGCTTCACCTGCGGCAAGGACAGCCACGCCGCGGCCCGCATCGCCAAAGCCCTCACCGCCCACCGCATCGCCGTGCTCCGCTTCGACTTCACCGGCCTGGGCCAGTCCGACGGCGACTTCGCCAGCAGCACCTTCAGCTCCAACGTCTCGGACCTCGTGCGCGCCGCCGACCACCTGCGCGACCACTACACGGCACCGTCCCTCCTGATCGGGCACTCGCTCGGCGGCGCCGCCGTGCTCGCCGCCACCCACCGCATCCCCGAAGTACGGGCCGTCGCAACGATCGCCGCTCCGGCCGCGCCCGATCACGTCGTGCACCAATTCGCCCACCACCGGCAGGAGATCGCCCAGCACGGCGAAGCCGACGTCACCCTGGCCGGCCGGTCGTTCAGCATCCAGCAGCGGTTCATCGACGACCTCCTCGCACAGCCCCAGGCGACGCGGATCCGCACCCTGGACGCGGCCCTGCTGGTCCTGCACGCCCCCACCGACCAGGTCGTCGACGTCGACAACGCGCGGCAGATCTTCGAAACCGCCCGCCACCCCAAGTCCTACGTCAGCCTGCCCGGCGCCGACCACCTGCTCAGCAACCGCGCCGACGCCCAGTACGCGGCCGCCGTCCTGGCCGCGTGGGCCAGCCGCTACACCCCCGCCCCGGCCGACACGCCCCGGACCCAGCCGGGGCACTGACGCCCCGGCGCGCCACCGCCCCGACACCGCGCGGCGGCACCACGGGACCGCAGGCCGCCGCCGTATTGATCCCACCGACCTCAGGAGCACAGACATGCCCGAACAGCACACCTCCCTTGAGCAGGCGACCGCTCCTGAGGCCAGCCCCGGAGGCCTGGAGGACGGTCTCGTCACGGTCAGCGAGAACGGAACCGGCCCTTACGGACAGCTGGTGCGGGCCGGACACCACGTCCTGGCGGCTGACGAGCCGGAGCCGGCCGGCGCGGACAGCGGACCGAGCCCCTACGACCTGCTGCTCGCCGCGCTCGGCACCTGCACCTCCATGACGGTCCGCATGTACGCCGACCGCAAGGGCTGGCCCCTCGAGAAGGTCACCGTCTCGCTCCGCAACCGGCGCCTGCACGCCGCGGGCTGCGCCGCGTGCGACGGCGGGAACCGGCAGGTCTCCCACATCACCCGGGAGATCCGCCTGGACGGGACACTCGACGCCGACCAGCGCCGGCGGCTGATGGAGATCGCCGAGAAGTGCCCGGTGCACCGCACCCTCACCGCGGGCGCGGCCATCACGACCACCCCGGCCCCGGCACAGCCGTGAGCGGGACCGCTGCGGCGCCCACCTACACGGCGGACACCCGCGCCACACTGGCCGTCATGGCCACGTACGGCTGGCAGGGCCGCCCGCCCGCCGAGGCGGCACAGGCCCGGTCCGGCACCGCCCTTGCCGCGGTGATCGCAGCGCCGCCGCCGGTGGCCGCGGTGACCACCACCGCCATGCCGGGGCCCGGTGGCCCGCTCGAACTGAGGGTGTACCGGCCGGTCCTGGATTCTGCTGCGCGCGCCGGACTGGTGTACTTCCACGGCGGCGGATTCGTTACCGACGGCCGCCACAGCCACGACGGCTTCCTGCGGGCGCTGGCCAACGCCACCGGGCACGTCGTGGTGTCCGTCGACTACCGCCTCGCCCCCGAGCACCCCTTCCCGGCCGCGGTCGAGGACGCGCAGGCAGCCACCCGCCATGTCGCGGCGCACGCCGAGCAGTTCGGAATCGACGCGGCTCGCCTGTCGGTCGCCGGGGACAGCGCCGCGGCCACCCTCGCCGCCGTGGTCGCCCAACAGGTCCGGGCCCGGGACGGACTGGAGCTGGCCCGCCAGGTCCTGATCGTGCCGCAGACCCTCTACCCGCCGCAGGCCGACACCCCAAGCCGCCGTCAGCTTGGCGAGGGCTTCTACCTCACCACCGAGCTGCTGTCCTGGTTCGCCGACCAGTACCTGCCCGCCCCCACGGACCGCACGGACCCGCGCGCCGCCCCGGCCCTGGCTGCGGACCTCAGCGGCCTGCCGGCCGCCCTCGTGGTGACGGCCGGCCTGGACCCGCTGCGCGACGAGGGCGAGCAGTACGCCCAGGCGATGGCCGATGCCGGCGTCGATGTCCAGCTGCGCCGCCTCAAGGGAGCCTTCCACCTTCTGTGGCTTGCCACAAAGACCAATCCGGCGGCCCAGGCCGACCTCATCGGCTTCATCGCCCAGCACCTCACCAGCGCATAGCGCGACGAGCACGCCCCGCGCCTGCCCCGTCCCCGCTCTCATCGGCATGCCGCTGGGCACGGCGCCCCTGGCACCTGTCGGCCTCCGGGACGGACTCCACCCCGCGGGGCAGGCAAACCGGCCGTTGAGCGAACTGGCCGCGAACCGCCGTGGCCTGCCCGGGCCCAGGACGACGCCGTCCCGTACCCCACCCCGCCCCCACCCTGCGAGGAACCGCCCATGAAGGTGGACATATTCAGTGACATCGCCTGCCCCTGGTGCTACGTCGGGCAGGTCAGGTTCGAGCGTGCTCTGGAGGAGTTCCCCGGCCGGGCCAGCGTCGAGGTCGCCTACCGGCCCTACCAGCTCAACCCGGCCCTGCCGTATGAGCCCCAGCCGTTGCTGGACTACTACCTGGCCCGAGGCGGCGCCGACTTCCGCGACGAGCACGCCAGGATCGCCGGCGTGGCTAGGCTGGACGGGCTCGACCTCCGGTTGGAGCAGGCCCTGGCGGTCAACACCTTGCCCGCGCACCGGCTGGTGTGGCTGGCCGCACGCGACTACGACGCCGGCATCCAGCACGCGGTCAAGCACGCACTCATGCGGACCTATCTCACCGACGGCGGGAACGTGGCGGATCTGGACACCCTCGTCACGCTCGCCGGGTCGGCCGACATGGACACCCGCCGCGTCCGCGCCGACCTCGCGAGCGGCGCAGGGACCGCCGAGGTGAAGGCCGCGATGCGAAACGCCCGGGAGATCGGGATCCAGGCGGTCCCGACGTTCGTGTTCAACGGCCGAGTTGCCATCCGGGGCGCAGCGGAGACCGCCACGTTCCGGCGCCTGCTGGAGGAGCTCGCCGCCCAGGACGCGGCCGCCGCGCCGGACGCCGGCGCGTGCGGGGCCGACACCTGCTCCGTTTGACCTCCCCTCACCAGGCCGTGCGCCGCGGTCGGCGACCGGTTAGTGACGGCGGACCATACGCCCGGCGCGCCGCCGCGCGCCGCCGTCACCCGTCCCCTTCGGCCGGGACCGGCCGGGCCGGTCAGCCGATCGGCAACACTCCACCAGGAGAGCACCTTCCATGACCGACCCCCTCCAGCGCCTCGTCGACGAATCCGTCGCGATCTGGCTGGACGACCTGTCCCGCCAGCGCATCACGTCCGGCGGCCTGGCCGACCTGGTGAGCCGCCACCACGTCACCGGCGTCACGACGAACCCGTCCATCTTCCAGGCAGCCCTCGCCCAGGAAGAGGAATACGAGGACCAGTTGCGCGACCTGGCCGCCCGCAAGGTGACCGTCGACGAGGCCGTCCGCGTGATCACAACAGCGGACGTCCGCGCCGCCGCCGACATCCTGCGCCCGGTCTTCGACGCCAGCGGAGGACAGGACGGCCGGGTCTCGATCGAAGTCGACCCGCGCCTGGCCCACGACACCATCGCCACCGTCGCCGAAGCCGGCCAGCTCGCCTGGCTCGTTCAGCGTCCGAACATCCTCATCAAGATCCCGGCAACCCCGGCGGGCCTGGCGGCCCTCACCGAGGTGACCGGCCGCGGCAGCAGCGTCAACGCCACGCTGATCTTCTCGCTGGAGCGCTACCGCGAGGTCATGGACGCCTACCTCGCCGGGCTGGAGACGGCCCGGGCCGCCGGCCTGGACCTATCCACGATCCACTCGGTGGCGTCGTTCTTCATCTCCCGCATGGACACCGAAATCGACCAGCGCCTAGCCCACCTGGGCACCCCCTCGGCCGAGCAGGCCCGCGGGAAGGCCGCGGTCGCCAACGCCCGCCTGGCCTACCAGGCCTACCAGGAGGTCTTCTCAAGCGAGCGCTGGGCGGCCCTGGAGCAGGCCGGCGCCAACAAACAGCGGCCGCTGTGGGCCTCCACCAGCGTCAAGGACCCCGCCTTCACGGACACCCACTACGTCGAGGAACTGGTGGCGCCGGGCACGGTCAACACCCTGCGGGCCGACACCCTACGGGCGGTCGCCGACCACGGGCACATCCGCGGCGACACCATCAGCGGCACCTACGAGCAGGCCCGCGCCGACCTCGACACGCTCGCCCGGCTCGGCATCTCCTACAGCGAGGTCGTGCAGTTCCTCGAGGACGAGGGCATCGAGAAGTTCACGCAGTCCTGGACCGGCCTCCTCAGCTCCACCGCCGCCGCGCTCCACCGCCTCAGCGGACCAAGCACACCGGCACCCCCGGCTGGCGCGTCCGACACCGTGCGGTGGCACCGCGTGGCGACCGCTGCGGAGCTGGTCCAGGCCGTGCGGGAAAAAGTGCCGGCCATCGAGGTGGACGGCGTCGTCAGCGGCATGCCCATGCTCACGCTCGCACCGGAGGTACGCCTGCGCGGCGGCACCCTGCAGTTCGGAGCCAAGGGCCTGTGCCTGACCCGGGACAACCTCCTGCAGGACGTGACGATCCGCACCCCCGAGCACGAGGTGGCCGTGCTGAACGACACGTCGGTCCCCGATTTCGGCACCCTGGCCCTGCACGGCGTACACACCCGCGGACAGGTGCTGCTGCGGGCCCGCGACGCCGTCCGGTCCGGACATGTGAGCGTGGACGGGCTCACCGTGGAGGCCGCCGACCTGCGCGGCCGCACCGAGCGGCCGCACGGCTTCGGAGTGGAGGTGCTGCAAGGCGCGTTCACCCTGTGGAACCAGCAGCCCGACCCGGGGGCCGAGATCACCGCAGAACTGCTCGACATCACCACCGGCAGCACCGGCTCCCCGATCCGCGGCAGCGGGGTCTTCATCGGCGGCCACCACGCCCCCGGCGCCACCGGCTCCGGGGGCATCACCCGGGTCACCCTCCTGCGCACCCGAGAGATCCACGCCGACGGCGGCATCCCCGCCGGCACCCCGGACCTCATCAGCGGCGGCGTCTTCCTCGCCTTCGGCGCTGTGGCCGAGCAGGTACTCAACACCGGCACGGTCACCACCCACGGCGCCAACGACATGGTCCTCGACAACTGGGGCCGGGTACGGTCGTGGACGGCCGCCGCCCCCATCACCTCGTATGGGCCCAGCGGCATCGGCTTCGTCAACTTCGGCGACCTGGACCGGCTGGACCTACAGGCCCCGATCACCACCCACGGCACCGGCGCGCGCGGCTTCAACTTCTACGACGGATCCATGCGCCACGCCTCCTTCGACAGCATCGCCACCACCGGGGACGGAGCCATCGGCATCCAGATCAGCCGCGACCTGCCCCAGCTGGAGGTCCGCGGTGACCTGACCACCGCCGGCGGCACCGGCACCAGCCTGGTGCGCGGCGTGCAGACCCAGCTGCGGGCCACCGCCCTGAGCATCAAACGGGGCGGCCGGATCGGCCGGGCCGACGTGGGCGGCCGCATCACGGCCCGCGGCGATGACGTCGTCACCGTCGAACTCGATGGCGAGCTGGGCACGCTGCGGGCCGACGGCGGCATCCAGGCCGAGGGCCGCCATGCGGACGCCGTCCACACCTGCCGCGAAGGCAGAGAGCTGGCCGGCGTCGTGATCAGCGCCGCGGACGGGGAGACGATGGTCTGCACTCCCGCGTGACGCCGCCTCCCGGCCCCCGCCCCCGGGCAGACCGGCGAGCTCACCCCGCAAGGAGCCCCCTGCCTTCGCCGGCCCGAGACACCCGGGCTGCACGGGCTGCAGAGGCTGACGTGGCGCCGCGGGGACCAGAACTCCGCTCCCTCCTCGCCCCGCCACCTGGGTTCACCCGGTCCCCGCCCCACCGCCCGCGCCCCGATGGGTCTCTCGCCGTTCACGACCACCAGGAGCCTTGAAAACCATGTCCGACCAGCCCCTGTCAGGCCGTCTGCCGTCGCTGACGAGCCTGCGGTTCGTCTTCGCCTCCGCAGTGGTGTGGTACCACGTGACCTACGTGTCCGGGCTGTTCGACGGGTCGTTGCAGAAAGCGCTCAGCGCCACGGAACCGCTGGCCGCTGGCGCCGTGAGCGGCTTCTTCGTGCTCTCCGGCTTCCTGCTGACCTGGGTGCACCGGCCCGGCGAGCACAGACGCGCGTTCTGGCGACGCCGCTGGTGGAAGATCGTCCCCAACCATGTGCTCGCCTGGTCGGCGACCGCGGTGTTCTTCGCCGTCACCGCGGCGCCGGTGCCCATGACCGTTCCCCCGGCACACGGCGTGGGCCCTGCCGCCGCGAACCTCCTCCTGGTCCAGGACTGGGTGCCGGACGCGGACTACTACACCGGTTTCAACACCCCGGCGTGGTCGATCTCGTGCGAGGCGTTCTTCTACGCCCTCTTCCCCGCCCTCATCCTCGCCGCCCGCACCATCCCGGCGCGGCGGCTGCGGCACGTCTGGACCGCCCTGGCAGCCATGGTTGTGCTCCTGCCGCTGCTGGCCACAGCCGTCCCCGGGCCCGCCCTCTTCGACTGGCTGCCGGTCAACGAGTACAGCCTGTGGTTCATCTACGTCTTTCCGCCGGTGCGGCTGCCGGAATTCCTCCTCGGCATCATCACCGCCCGTATGCTCCAGACGGGCACCTGGCCGGCCATCGGCCGCCTGCCCATCGGCGCCTTCTTCGTGGTGTTCTTCAGCGCCCTGCCCTTCCTGCCCCCGCAGTACGCCCTGGCCTCGGCAATGGCACCCGCCCTGGCCGCGGTCATCGCCACGACGGCCCGCGCCGACCTCGACGGCCGCGCCCGCCGCCTACCTCATCCGGCACTGCTCGCCCTGGGCGAGGCCTCATACGCCCTCTACCTCATCCACTGGCCCCTGACGATGACGGTTCGCCATCTCATCGGTCCCCGACCGGGCCTGCCACCCTGGGTCGGCTTCGTCATCGCCCTGGCCCTGATCGCCACGGCAGTAATGGCATCCCTCGCCGTTCACCAGTGCTTCGAACGCCCCCTCCTGCGCCGCTTCGCCGCGCGGCCACACCCAAAGACCTGCCACTCGTAGTCCACCCGACGGGCACGGCAGGGGGTGGCCCCTCACTGATCGGGCTGCGGGACCGAGGGGGCCGACCCGCCCTGCCGATTCCGTCCGCTCATCGGCACCCCAGCCGTCCTACCCTCCGCACCAGGGCCACGGGCTTCCCCGATATTCCGGAACGGCCCAAACACACCCGAGCCGACCCAAGCTCCACCACCGCCCGGCTCTCCTCAAGTCCTCGATCCCACACGCCCGACCTCGCGGCCACCAGCAGACTCAACAGCCCGCAGTGCAGAGCTTCAACGCGGCTCGACGACCAGCGCACCGGCGGCTGCCCAGCCCCGGCTGCATCCGCACCCGCACCACAACCCGAGCCCCTGCGGCGCCTAATGCTTCCTCGACCCCTGCCCCCCCCTGCCCTGACATCGCCCTCGGGCAGCTGATCTGCGAACGGAACACCCCTGATGACACGACCGCGCATCCTCATCGTGGGCGCCGGCATAGCCGGCCTGACCCTCACCCACGCCCTGCGCAGAAACGGCCTGTACGCCGACATCATCGAACGCTCCAGCCGGTTTCCCACCACTGGTGCGGGCCTCTACCTCCCGGCCAACGCGGTACGCACCGTCGCCCATCTCGGCCTGGGAGACGCCCTGGCCCGCCGCGGCCACCCCATCACGCGCCAGCGCATCCTCGACCACCGGGACAGGCACCTGGCCACGGTCCCGGTGCACCGGGTCTGGGGCGATGTAGGTGCCTGCCTCGCCCTGACCCGCGGCGACATGCACACCATCCTGCGCGACGCGGTCGGCGACGACAACATCCGCCTGGGCACCGGCCTGTCAGCGCTGGCCCAGGACGGCACCGCCACGTTCACCGACGCGACCACCGACCGCTACGACCTCGTGGTCGGCGCCGACGGAGCCAACTCCACCGTCCGCCAGCAGGCGTTCGGCGCTCCGCCGCCCCGCTTCCTGGGCCAGATCTGCTGGCGGTTCCTGGCCCGCAACGAGAACCACCTCGCTCATGGCACAGACTGGACCGTACGCCTGGGCAGCCGCGGCCGGAGCTTTCTGACCGTGCCTCTGGGCAACGGCACGGTGTACTGCTACGCCGACACCAACAGCGACAGCCCGGCTGAGCCCACCGGCGACTGGCGGTCGCTGTTCGAGGGATTCGCCCCACCTGTACTGCGCCTCGCCTCTCAAGGCGCCACCGCACACTTCGCTCCGCTGTACGAGGCAGGCGGATCCGACTGGGTCCGCCCGCATGCCGTGCTCATCGGCGACGCCGCCCACGCCTGTTCCCCGAGCATGGCGCAAGGGGCCGCCATGGCGCTTGAGGACGCACACGTACTCGCCTCCATGCTGGGCACAACGACATGGCAGAGCGCCTCTGACCCAGGCACCCTGCGCCGAGTACTCAAGGAGTACCAGCTCCGCCGCGAGGCGCGCGTGCGATGGGTACTGGAACAGAACAAGCGCCGTGACGCGACGCGCAACCTGCCCGCGATCGCCCGCAACATGACACTCCGCCTGTTCGGCGCCCGCCTGCTCAAAGCCAACCACGCTCCCCTCCGCCTCCAGCCCTGACACTGGCCCACCGCTCTGCAGACACCGCACCCCGCACGCGCCCATGTCTCAACGCCCCCACAGACCAGGAAGAGGAGAAACAGCAGTGACAGCACACCCTTTCCGCCGTTGGCTCACCCGCCTCGTCATCGTCGTGTCCTGCCTGCCCTACGCTCTGGTACTCCTCAGAGAGGAAACGAAAGCGCGTCGCGCGGCCCGGTACGGCGCGCCCCGCGCGCAAACCCGAGCCCGCTGACCACGGCGGCCCCCACTGACCGGCGCATGCGGGCCGCCGCCCCGGTGATCACGCAGTGGCCACCTGCACACGCACGCGGCCGGCCCGGCGGCGCCCGGTGCCACCCCGGCGAAGGCGGGACGCTCTTCCGACGGCACCCTCTTCGTCCTGGCGAATGAGGAGGATGAGGACACCCCCGGGCGGAAGGGAAGGTGCTCACCCTGCCGGAGTTCAAGGAGCTCGAACCCGAGGACGAGACCTGAGCGCGCCGTTACTCGCCTCATCCTTGGAGCCTCTCAGTGCGTTCGGGGTGGGCATCGGTCCACAGGCCCCATCGCGACACCTCAGGTGAAGCCACTCGTCGACCTCGAACGCCTCACCGCGGATCCGGCCCTGCCGCAGCGTCGGCATCGTGAGTCCGGTGGGCGTGAGGTTGCTGAAGGCGGTGCGGTCGGCCGTAACCGGCCAGCGGTGGTGAGCTTCACGAATCCATGCAGAGGCGCACCGGCAGTACCCACAGTCTTCCCCGCCCACAAGCGGTTCAGCTACGGCACGGGGGAGGGCTGCCCGAGGCACGCACCGACGCTGGCAACGCTTGACTGCATGACCCCGTTCCAAGGGAGATTCATGGTCTAGTGCTCTCTCCGCTACCTTAGACGCACCAACTCCGTTAAGTGATGGTCTGAAGGACGCGAAATGATCCAGATCACGCTGGGCAGACGCAGGTCGATCGATCCGCGCGAAGACGTCTTCGCGCGGTCACAGATCGGATGGACGGAAGGGCTCTCCGACCAGCAGCTTCACGACATCGCCCGAGGGACCTGGGTGATGCCCGGCGAACGAGTCGAACGAGAGCGGTTCGCCGTCGTCAGCGGAGGCGTCATCATCAGGCAGGCCATCGAGATCAACCGGGTCGTCGACACCCCCGATGGCCGGCGGGCCTTCGAAGGACGCATCCTCGCCCCGGGGCATCAGGTGTACGACCACTACGTCGGCAAACCCGCGCCGAACGGCGCCCAGCAGAACCCCATCACCTACTTCAAGTCCCCGCTGGACAACCGGAAGTGCAACTGCGGCTGCGGCAAACCGATCGACCGCGGCGACTTCCTCCCCGGACACGACCAGCGGGCCATCCACGAGCGCATCGCCCGCGTCGGCACCGTGATGGACTTCATCACCTGGTTCGACCAAACCTGGAAGGTCGATGCGGACTAGCAGGACGATGCGGCATGAAGAAATGCCACCGAACTGAGACGGAAACTGCGGGACATCTGATGAGATACAAGCACAAGCAGCAGGTCACCGCGGTCCGAACTGCCAATGGCGGCGCGAACCTACACTGCCTCCCGCCACCTGCGTCAGAAGCGCAGCTGAAGCGTCGCTCGGAGAATGGGCAACGACGAAGGGCCAGGTCGCTTACCTGGCCCTTCGTGGAAGAGCGGATGACGGGAATCGAACCCGCGCTATGAGCTTGGGAATCACCGTCGCTTGGCCTGGTCATCTGGCCTCTGACCTGCTTAAACGGCTCCTGAAGGGCGGTCGTTGGCCGACCCGGCGGGACCCGTGTTGACCGCTGTTCGCCGCCTCGAAGGGCACGGCTGGGGCACGGTGCCGGAGCGTTGGGCAGGTGCCTCCACGGACGAGGAAGGCGCAGCGGGCGCAGGTGCGCCTCTGGATCGCCGTAGCGGACTCAATCGCGAAGTCGCCTTCGAGGGCCCGGTGTGAACCCACGACTTTGGGGAGCTTCGGGAGCAGGTCGGCTCCCATACGGCTCCCAGGAGTGACGTGCCTTGCGGTGCTGGCCAGGGGGCTGGTGTCTGCTGGCTCGCATGAGTAGGGCCCGCTGGATTTCGGCTCCTAGCCGATGACTGGGTTCCGTAGCTTGCTCATTTCCCTGAATTCGCTCGATCGGTTGATCTATCAGTCTTGAGCACCGGTGTTTGCCAGTTGTGCCTACCCTCGCAGCGTGCCGAAGAAGTCACCCGTGGGGTCAAAGATCTACAAGGTGCTAGCCGAGGCCCGCACGACTGAGCCGTATCCGGTCTGGATGACATGGGAAGGCGTCGCGCGGCAGGTCTACGGCTATGGGTTCGAGACACGCAACGCCCAGCAATGCGTCAGTCGGCTGCCCTCGGTCGGCGTTCTGCGTTACAGCAATGGTCGTACGGCGGGGCCACGAATCTGGCCTACGCCTGCCGAGCTCTGGCTGCTGAGGCAGGTGCGGCAAGTGTTCGACGATGCCCTGCTTCCCGTGGACGGTGCGAAGTACAGACCGCCGACGCGCGATGAGGTCGTGGAAGCCTTTCTCAATGGCATACACGATCACAAGGTGACGGTGAACCTGGGGCAGGTCGTCACCCTTGTCAATGGGCACTGCGGGACCTCGTTCGATGCGGCGGACGTGCTGTGGTGGCGCTTGGGTCTGGAGAGGCATCGAGCGCAGGAGCGGGATGCCTACCTGAACAGGCTCAGTGCCGGAATGAGCAGGCTCTGCGTCGAGAGGGCTCGACAAGAAGCTGAAGCACGCAAGGTGTGGCTCGGTCCGTGGCGGGTGGATCCCCAACAGCTGACCGAATGTCCCTGTTGCCACCAGGAGATCTCGTCGCCAGCGGTGTTCTCGCAAGGAGTCCGAGCTGGGTAGGAGGCGGCTCCGAGAGCTAGGCACGAATCTCGTGCGAGGGCAGCCGAGTGCCTCAGGCGAATGCCTCTTGGCGGAAGGCGTTGCGGACAGCGGTCAGCGGTCGCGTGTGTAGTAGAGCTTGTTGGTTAGCAGCACCACCCAGCGGTCCTGGGTGGGGGAGATCCACATGCCGGTGCTGGTGAAGCCGTAATGGACCCAGACGTCCTGCTCATCGGTGGTGCCGGAGGGCGGGTGCCAAAACAGGCCGCGTTCCGGCTGGAGGCCGCCGGTCTGGATGGTGAGGGAGTTGGTGCTCCACTCGGCGCCAAAGCCAGCCGCGGCGGGGGCCGTGGTGTGGTCGAGTATGTAGCGGAGGAAGACGGCCAGGTCGTCGAGGACGGTGAAGGTGCCGGCGATGCCGCACACTCCGCCGAGGAGCCGGGCGGAGAAGTCGTGGGCGGTGCCTTTGAGGTGGGTGCCGGTCTCCTGGTCAAGTTCGGTGGGGGCGCATCGGGACGCCAGGTCGGAGGGGAGCGGGCCGAAGACGGGTGGTGTTCATGCCCAGCGGGCGCCAGGTCCTCGACTCGCAGAGCCGGTCGAGGGGCTGGCCGGGAGGTGTTCGGCGAGGTAGCCGAGGATGCGGGCGGCCCGGTCGGTGTACTCGACGGCTTCGCCGGACGGGCGGTTGAGGGCTTCGTTCAGGACCCCGCGACGGATGGCGGCGGGGTCGGTGCCATAGAGGTTCCTCAGCTGGGCCCGGCGGGCCCAGCGAGAGCGAGCCCTCGGCTTCGTCGAGCAGGTATGGGAACTCATTCGTGCCCTTGAGAAGCGGGTGCAGCTTCCATCCGTCAACCTTCCGGGCTTCACGGGCGGCGAGGTGTACCCCGGGACAGATCTGCCCGACGATCCCGTGGGCGCTGCGCGAGCGCTCCGGCGCCACTGATGACTGGGGGACGGGCCCGTGCGCCATCTGGCACGCCGGATGGAGTCACACGGCCTCATTGTCGTGGCACCTGTAGAGGCCGACGAGGCGGCGTCCAAGGTCGACGCGTTCTCCAGCTCCGGCCTGCTGCGTCCTGTCGTGGTGCTCAGCCCCAATGGCGCCGACGATGTCTACCGATATCGCTTCAGCTCGGCCCACGAGCTTGGGCACCTGATCCTCCACGCAGGTGCACCGGGGACGGCCGTTTGGAACGAGAGGCAGATGCTTTCGCCGCCGAGTTCCTCACCCCGCAGAAATCGATCCTTCCTCTGCTGTCGCGGCGGGTGGACCTGGCACAACTGGCCGGTCTGTCCCAGACCTGGGGTGTGTCGGTGAGTTCGCTCATCTACCGGTACCGGGAACTCGGGCTCGTTTCAGACGCGACGATCAGCCGCGCGTACCAGCGACTTCGGGGCCTCAGCGGACAGCCGGGCTTCGCCCCGGAATCCGTCCGTGGATACCCGGGGGAACGGCCCGTGATGCTTCGCAAGGCATTCGAGCTGGCGGAACAGGACACTGGACTGACGATCCGCGCGCTTGCTGTGGAACTTGCTTGGAAGCCGGCGAGGGTAGGTGAGCTGCTGGGAATGCCCGATAGCCGCCCAGTGCTCAGGCTCGTCTGACGAGTCGCTGGGGAGGGGAGGGCTGCGTCGCTCCCCTCCCCAGCGGCTGCTACCGGCCCGTCAGTTCCATTGCCGACAGACGCGGGTATGGATCTGTGGGCGGGGACACGGCTTAACGTCCCGGCCTCAGCCCGCGGCTTTCAGCGCAGACCGTACGCGTGGTTGTAGGGGGCTTGGGCATCGGTAGCCCGGAGGAAGTGCGGCTCCTTCTTGGGCCTGCCGCCAGCTGTCCTGCAGGCTACTTTGATCGGGGCGCCGCAATCGCGGCACTCCCAGTCCAGAGCTTCCGCCAGCCCTTGCTGCTTGATCTCGGCCATCACAGCCCTGCGCTGTTTCCACCAGGCTTCCCTCTCGGGGCCCGTTGCAGGTGGCTCTGATTCCTGCTGCAGACGGAACGCACGCTGGCGTTCGGGGTCCGCGAGAGGTCCCGACAGGGTCTTGGTGACGACGGCGGTCTCAGCCGCTGCTTCGCTGGTTTCCAACTCCGCCTTCAAGTCGTCGATCTGCTGACGCAGGTGCCGCTCGAAGTCGTCCAGTGTTGCCCCGGGATGCGCTTCTGAGAAGTCCTGGGTCTCCAGGTAGAAGCGGCAAAGAGCGTTGAGCGTGGATCGCGCCCTGTGGTTGGTGAACTCGCGCATTGCGGTCCTGTTCGTCCTCTCTTCTGGTGTGGCCGTATGGGCCGGCTCAGAGGTGCTGAGTGAATGTGGTCTCCAGACGCTCGACGGCGTCTCCATGGGCGCTCAGATGCGGCTGCATCACCCATACGTCCTCACGGAAGGGCTCGAACCCCAAGGATCGCCACGTGTGTTGCACCACAGCCTTCTCCCGCGCCTCCCGGGCTGTGTCCTCCCGTTCGTCGACAGGGATGTCGATCGGGTACGGATGTGTCGCCACGAGCGCCGCTTGGCCGACCATCCAGCGGAGAAGTCGGCCGATCAACAATCGGCCGACCCCGCCCAACCCTCGCCATGCCGGTGCGATCCGAACCCGGTCGATGATGACGACCTGGTCGCCGCTCACCAGGCCCTCCTCCAGATCGGGGTGCAGGCCGAGTCCCTCTGTCTCCTCAAAGAGCGGCATGAAGTGCGCATAGTCGGCGTCGCGCGCGTCCAGCGATACGTAGACGCTTCCGACGCGCCACAGGTCCACCGTGAGACCGGACATCGAGAGGACCGTCAACTCTTGGCCCTCGTCGTGGGACGACTGGGCCAGCGATACGCCAGGGGCTAGGAGCCGGGCGTTGGCGGCCTCGGTCTCCTCGTCGTCCGGCTGCCACAGGGGCAGGACGGCGCGGCAGTGCCATTCCAGCGTTGCGGGATCGTCGTGGGCATCGGATGCGACCAGGGAAGCGGACGAGTCGAAACGTAACTCCAGACGGTTCAGATACGTCAGGAGGTCCGCCCCGGAAGGCGTGGCGTCGGTCATAAGGCCACACGCTAGCCACGCGGCCGGCCTCGGATGGGGTGATTCCCGAGACAGGTGGTCATCCTCTTAGCAGCCGCTTCGGCACAGGTGGTGTGAGATGGTGCGTCGCGTGCCCTCCGAGCTGAGCATCTTCGCGAGGTAGGTCATGCGGAGGGCACGGCAGCCCCCGACAGGTCTAGACAATGACGAAGCCCTAGGTATCTGACCTGGGGCTTCGTAGAAGAGCGGATGACGGGAATCGAACCCGCGCTATGCGCTTGGGAAGCTCAGGGACGTCGCACGTACCGCCACCACGGCCTGGTCGGGCCGGGCGTGGGGACGTCGTGCTCGCGGTCGGTGAGGCCGGAGAGCCCGGCGCCGCTGTGGGGCGGGTGGTAGCTCCGCATCGAAGGGCCCTTCGTGCGACGGGGGTGGGCGTGCCGGAGGCGGGGGTGTGTCACGCGGCGTCGGACTCGGCGGCGAGCGGGACCTCGCCCGCGGTCTTGCTGAAGCCGGAGGCCTCAGTGATGCGGCCGTCCGACACGCGCATGACGTTGACCCCGCGCACCCATTGGTCGGGCGCCGGTCCGAAGCGGTAGCTCCACACGATCGTCGCGCGCTTGCCCGCCACGATGACCTCCTGCGGCGTGAACCGCGTGGCGCGGTCGTCGATGACGGCCGTCCACCAGGCCGCGCAGGCCTCACGGCCGCGGAGCAGCACCCCGCCGGGCGTGGGCTGGACGCTCTCCATGACGCAGTCCTCCGCGATCAGGCCGTCCAGGAGACCCGCGTCGTGCTCCATGAACGCGCGGTTGAAGCGGTCGATGACCTCGGTGGTGGTGCCTACTGAGTCGGGACCTTGGTGGTGCGTACGGAGTCGATGACTTCTGTGATGTGGCCAGCGGACATGATGCCTCCCCAGAAGCGATAGACCATTCGGTCTATTCGTCGTCGCTGGAGATATAGATAGACCAGTTGAGAGTTGACCTACACCCAGGGCGTCGCTGTCGGCGTGGGTGCCCTGCTCAAGGCGGCCGGAGCCGCCCGGCGTTCGCTGTACGAGCACTTCGGCGGCAAGGACGGCCTTATCGCCGAGGTGCTGCGCCGCAGCACCGCCGAGGACCTGGACAAGTACCGCGCCACGATGGACGCCGCCGGGGACGACCCCCGTACCTGGCTCCTCGCGGTCATCGACCGGCTCGCCGAGATCGCCGCGGCCCCGGACTTCCACGGCTGGCTATCTGGCCGCCGCCCTCGCGCTCACCGACCCCGAGTACCCGGCCCACGAGGCCACCCAGGCCTACCGGCGCACCCTCCACAGCCTGTTCGCCGACGAGCTGACCGCCTTGGGGCACGCGTGCCCCGAAGCACGGCCGCCCGCCGCCGCGTCCCGCGCACTCGTCGAGTACGTCGTTGACTCCGGGACCCGGCAGGCGGGCGGTTGGCGGGTCTCCTGATCGCGCGGCGGGCGCGAGCGCCCCGGCTACTGTTCGAGCGGGACCGGCAGGCGCTCCCCGCTCGTGCCGTCGTACCTCCCGAGCGGCGCCGTGGTGTCCAGGCCGTCGCGGTCGGTGACGCGGACGGCGATCGTGTGGGCTCCGGAGCCGGTGGAGCGGACGTCGAAGGAACCGCCCGTCGCCACCGCGCGGCCGTCGACGAGCCACGCCACGTCGGCGCCGGTGATCGGGCCGTGCTGCGGCGAGCTGCCCTGGGCGGTCAACAGCGGGCCGTCGACGGTGCCGAGCAGCACCTCGGGCGGTTGCGGAGGGAGGGCGAACGGCGGGGTCTGCACGTACGACGTGTGGTAGCCGTTGGTCGCGATGACCTGCGCCACGCACCGCTCGTGCCCCGGCATCGTGCGCAGGTCCAGGTCGAAGGACGTGCCGCTGAGGTTGACCCCCGGGCGGGGCGCGAAGGTCCCGTCGGCGTTGGTGAACCGCACGAAGTACGTGAAGGCGGGGCGGGGTTCGGGCTCGCCGACGTCCAGTCGCTGCCAGCGCAGGTGCAGGACGCCCTCGGTGTCGATCTCCGGCGTGGACAGCGGCGTGTTCAGGATGAACTGCGGCGGGCCGGACGGTACGACCAGCGCGCCCAGCTCGGTCCCGTCGCGACGCAGGACGACCCGGTGGGCCCGCGCGGCGTAGGGCAGGCGGGCGCTGAAGGCTGCTTCCTGTTGGTCGTGGCGGTCGAAGACCACGACGGTCGGCGCGCTGGCCAGGACCTGCCCGGCCGCGTCCTCGACGGACACGGTGTGGACGGGGCCGGGGACCGTCCGCGGCGGCGACGGCTTGCGGAACGTCCGCAGGCACGGCTGCCAGCGCACCGCCCCGGAGCGGGTGACCCGGCCGCGCACCCGCACGTAGTGGCCAGGGAACGGGCGGCTGGTGGTGGTCAGCACGGCGGGCACCGTGCCGTGGACGGGCCGCTCGGGCGGTGCCGCGTCGGCCTGTTCGCCGCGCACGGACAGGGTGTTGAGCAGTCGCAGCCAGTGGTAGCCGCTCATCCAGCGGGTGTCGAGACCGCAGTAGCCCATCAGGTCACCGACGTTGGCCGGGTGGATGGTGCGGGTCAGCGGTTCCACGCCGACCTCGCCGATGCGGCCGTCGGGCGGTGTGAAGTCCTCGTCGACGTTCTGCGGGTCGCCGCAGGGAGCGTGCCGAAGGCCCAGCAGATGGCCCACCTCGTGGGCGAACGTGGTCTCGAAGTCGTACCCGAACGCCACGTGGTCGTCGTACCGCGCCTTGCCCCGGACGCCCATGGGGACGGCCTGGTCGATCATCGCGTACAGCAACTGGTCGTCGTTGCCGTGGTCCTCCTGGATGTCCTCCAGGTCGTCGATGAAGTCCTCCTGTCCGTCCTCGCTGGTCAGGTCGCGGGTGGTGTGGATCTCGGTGAGGCCAGGAACCGTGTAGTAGACGATCCCGCCGGTGTCGGCGATGGGGTAGCGCCGGGGGAGGGTGTCCGCGACGGAGCGGTAGTGCGCCTCGGTCAGGGCCGGGACCGTCGGGGTCGACACCCGCACCATCCAGACGGTCACCGGCCGCGTCGCCCGGAAGTCGGCCGTGACCTCCATGGGGTTGCTGAGGGTGCCCGCGACCTCCGCCTGCACCTGGATCTTGGCCGTTCCGGCCGTCACCCGGTCCGCGGGGATGAGGAAGTTCAGGGTGTGCCCGATCTGCCCCCGGTCGACCTGCGCGACGGGCCGGGCCGTGATCGGATTCAGCGAACGGGCGGTGAAGGAGCCGCCGTTGAGGGTGAGTGTCCCGACCACCCCGGCCACGGTGCCGCCCTCGCGCGGATCGATGCCGGAGTCCAGATAGACGCGGACCAGCGTGGCCTTGCCCGCCGCGAGGGCGTGCTGGGGACCGCCCGCGGGCGGGGTGAAGTGCTGGGTGGCCTGGGTGACCTCGACGCCGGTGATCTCCAGGTTCGGGGTGGCGTCGGGGGGCAGGAGCTCGCTGCTCATCGTGAGCAGGAAGCCGTTGTGGGTCTGGTCGGTCTGGGTGGGGCCGAGGGCGTGGCGGCCCAGGGTGTCGGGCTCGTTCGGGTCGATGGTGATCATCGCGCGGCCGAGGAAGTTCTCGTAGGCGCCGCCGCTCGGCCAGGACTCGTCGTCGTGGGTGTACGCCTCGACCCAGATCCGGGTCGGCCCGCCCACGGCCAGCGTGGTGACGGGGGAGGGGAGGCCGCTGGCGAGCGGGAAGAGCGCCTCGTCGAAGACGCGGTCGCCGCCGTTGTTCCAGCGCAGGAGCTCCTGGTCGATGGCCTCGGCGTCACCCTGGGCCGGGGCGAAGGCGCGGACGTACAGGCCCATGTGTGTGAAGTCGCTGTTCTCGTCGTCGAAGACCACCACGTCCTTGAAGACGAGTCGTACGTGCCGGAATCCGCGTGGCGGGACGGTTTCCAGGAGGCCGGTGACGGCGTAGCCGGTCTGGCCGTTGTCGGTGGTGGTGGGGCCGAGCAGGATCTGGCCGAGCTGGCTCGGCTCGCGGGTGTCGAAGACGACCTCCGCCTCGCCGAGGAAGTTCTCGTGGTGGCCCTCGTCGGGCCAGCGCTCGTCGTTGTCCGTGTACGCCTTGACGTGGAGGCGGCCGATGCCGCCCGGTTCGCCGCCGATGTCGAACACCAGGACGCTCGGGTATTCCTGGTCGCCGTCCAGCGGGTACTGGAAGTTGTCCTCGACCTCGCCGTTGCGTCTGTTCCAGCGGAACTCCGCCACCTGGTTGCCGGAGTTGTCGAGGACGCGGACGTACAGGCCCATGCGGGTCGAACCCGACTCCTCGTCCTCGAAGAGGTAGACGGTGTTGAGCGTGAGACGCATGAGGGTCATGAGCGCCACCTCTGATCGCGGGGTTGATGAGCTGTGTCAACGCGCTCGTGCAGGCAGCGGCGCGGAAGGTCGACTATGTCGAGAGGTGCGGGTGAGGGCCAGCGTCCGTTCCGCTCAATGGAACAGCGGCCGTGCCGTACGGCGAAATCACCCGATCGTGTGACCCCTTGGGCGCCCCGGCGCCGGTGCCCGCGCCGCCACCACCGGGGCGGCGGACGCTACTTCGTCAGGGACCGCGCGCAGTACCCCTGCTGGAAGGCGGCCCAGAAGGGCTTGTCGGGCCCGGTCTCGACGATCGGGTTCCAGTTGGTGTGGGCCACGAGCTGGTGGTTGCCGTCGCGGCTGTTGAGGGCGAAGGTCAGATATCCGGGGGCGCTGCCTCCGTGACCGTACGCGGGGCCGCAGTCCGTGGCGTAGACGTACATCCCCAGGCCGTAGCCGACCGCGGGCCGCGGGCTGCCGGTCGTGGGGACGGTGTCGTCGAGCATCTGGCGCAGGACGGCCGGGGGCAGCAGCCGCCCGCGCAGCAGGGCCCGGTAGAAGCGCGCCGTGTCGGCCGCGGTGGTCACGAGGGCGCCCGACGCTCCCGCCTCGGACGGGCTGAGGGAGGTGACGTCGTACCGCGTGGGGTCCGGCACGTCCGGCAGCAGCCGCGAGACGTCCGCGTAGCCGTGCGCATGGGGCCCGGCGATGGTGGTGTCCGCCAAGGGGTAGGAGGTGTCCCGCAGGCCGAGCGGCTTGAGGATGCGCTGCTCCAGGTTGGTGCGCAGATCGCGGTCGGTGATGCGCTCGACGATGAGGTCGAGCAGCAGGTAGTTGGTGTTGGAGTACCGGAACCGGGTGCCCGGCTCGGGGAAGTACCGGTCCTCGGCGAGGCCGATGCCGATCAGCTGCTCGCGGGGCCAGTACTGGTCGAGGCCGCGGAAGTGGGGGAGCAGTCCTTCGACGTAGTCGTACAGGCCGCTCGTGTGGTTGAGCAGCTGACGGACCGTGATGGGCGCGCCGGACAGCGCGTTGTCGGCGCGGACCTGGTCGGGCAGCAGGCGCTGCACGGTGTCGTCGAGGCGCAGCCGGTGCTCGGCGACGAGTTGCAGCACGACCGTCGCGGTGAAGGTCTTGGTGATGCTCCCGGCGCGGAACTTCAGGTGCGGACTCATCGGGGCGGCGGTGGCACGGTCCGCGAGGCCCGCCGCGCCGAAGCGGGCCTTCGTGCCGTCGCGGGCGAGCAGGAAGGCGCCGGGGTTGGGGTTCGGGTCGGCCACCACCCGGTCGACCAGCGTCTGCAAGGCCGGTTCGCGGGTGGGCAGGCGGTGGCCCTCCGCCTGCCCGCCACCGCCGGTGCTGGCGGCGGCCACACCGGAAGGGAGGAGGGAAGCGACAGCAATCACCAGTGCCAGTAAGCGAGTTGAACGACGTCGAAGCATCGTGGACCCCTTCTCCAGTAGCAATATATACATACGGTTATAGCGCACGGTACCGTCTTCACGTGCCGAGAGTCGCCGACCACGACGCCCGCAACGGGCAGATCACCGATGCCGTCCAACGCCTGATCGTGCGGGACGGCCTGACCGGCGTGACCGTCGCGCGGACCGCCGCCGAAGCAGGCATGTCCGTGGGCCTGGTGCAGCACTACTTCACGGCGAAGGACGAGATGCTGCTCGCCACGTTCACCCGCGCCAACGCGCGCTTCACCGCGCGCGTGGAGGAACTGGTGAACCGCGGCGAGGCACAGGGCCGCACCATCGCCACGATGCTGCGCCAGGCCCTGGCCGAGCTCGTGCCGCTCGACGAGGGCCGCCGCGCCGAGTTCCTGGTCCGCCGCGCCTTCGCGGACCTGGCCGCGCACCACAGCCGCCTCGCCGCCATCCAGAGGCAGACCCTCGCGGGCATCCGCGCCCGCGTCGCCCGGGCCATCGACAACGGCAAGGCGTGCGGCGAGGTCGCCCAGCGCGTCGACGCCACCGGCCAGGCCCTGCGGATCGTCGCGTGCGCGGAGGGACTCGCCCTGCACACGCACATCGACCCCGAGGGCACGCCGGAAGCGGCGGTCCTCACCGCCCTGGACGAGGAAATCGCCCGCGTCTTCACGGGCACGTGCCGACGCGCGCGGTGACGCCCGATCCCCGTGGGCGAGTTGCCTGGTCAACGACGCCGCTCGGGCGTGGGCCGAAACCGGTCCGTGGCCGAGTCGGGATGTGAGGCGACGCACGTCAGCCGGGCCCCGCCCCATGGAACCAACGGGGCGCCAGGCACACTCTGCGTGTAGGAGCCCGTTAGACCAAAGGATGGCACGCACGTGATCACGCTTACCAAGGAAGACGGCCCGGCGGACCTCGATGGGGTGACCCACCTCTCGATCGGAGCTTCCTGGGACCCCACCGCCGGCAGCAGCGGCGGGGTGCTGGGCAAGCTCCGCCGCAAGACCGGCACGGACCTCGACCTGATAGCCATCGCCATGCAGGGCGCGGACCCGGTGCGCCTCGCGGGTCTCGATTCGCTGGACCCGATGGGCAACGGCTCGCTGGTCCACAGCGGCGACAACCAGACCGGCCACGGCGACGGGGACGACGAGACGGTGACGGTCGAGTTCGCCCGGCTCCCGTCCAACATCACGGCGATCGTGTTCGTCGCGGCCGCGTACAAGAAGGGCAGTTCCTTCCAGAAGGCGCGCAACATCAGCTTCAAGGTCTACGACGCGACCGGCGGCAGCTCTCAGCAGGTTGCCGACATCTGGCCGAGCCTGCTCAGCCAGGACAACGGTTGCGCCGTAGCCAAGGCCGTGCGGGTCGGTAGCACGTGGAAGCTCGAAGTGGTCAACACGACGGGGAAGATCAAGCAGGGGGACGAGCACGCCCTGATGCGCTTCGCTGTGAGCAAGTAGCACGCCTGCGGGGCCCGGCGTCGAAGGGGCCCGGCGCCGAAGGGGGCCGGGCCCGGGGCGAGCCCATGCCGTCCGGGTGAGCGGGAGGTCCGGGAGCCCGACGGCGGTGCGGCGCCCGGACCCGTGGTCAGCTCGCGGGGCGGCTCAGTGCTTGTCCTCGCGCTTCTCGCCGAGGTTCTGGACCACGTCCTGGGCCTTGTCGACGGCAGTGTCGATCTTCTCGGTGTGCTTGCCGCCGGTCTTGTCGTCGACAAGGTCGCCGGCCTTCTCCAGGCCGTCGGACACCTTGTCCCCGTGGGCTTCGGTGAGTTCTTCGGCCTTCGCCTTGGCGTTCTTCAGCGCGTCGAACATGTACGGGCCTGTCTCCTGGGGTGAAGCACCTGGTCAGAGACCATTTTCCCAGGGGACGGGCAGCGGACAAGAAGGCTCTCGGAGCGTTGGCCGGGCGGGACGGTGTGCGCCGGGCTCGCTGCCTGGGGCGGCCGCGAGCTCGGCCGTCGACGACTACGAGGCCTCTGTCGCGGGCCGTCGGCGGGCGCACAGCAGGCTGCCGTCCAAGGGGAGGTCGTGCACGGTGTCCAGCGTGAATCCGGCCGAGGCGAGAAGCCGTTCGTACTCGGCGGCGGTCCGCTCGCGGCCGCCCACGTTGCACATCATGTGCAGGTCCCAGGAGACGGCCAGGGAGGCCGATCCGTCGGTCGGCAGGAGGCGCTCCACGATCAGCAGGGCGGCGCCGTCCGGCATGCTCGCCGCGCAGCCGCGGAGGATCGTCAGGGCCCGGTCGTCGTCCCAGTCGTGCAGGACGCGGGAGAGCAGATAGACGTCTCCGCCCTCCGGTACGGCTGCCAGGAAGTCGCCTTCGACGAACTCGCACCGGTGGGCCCAGCTCGTGTCGGCCCACTGCTGCCGTGCGGCCGCCAGTACGTCGGGCCGCTCGAACAGCACACCGCGCAGATGCGGTACGTGCTCCAGGATCCGGCCGAGCAGGTGGCCGTTGCCCCCGGCCACATCCACCACCACCCGGGCACCGCGGAAGTCGAAGAGCCCGGGGATCGGCGCGAACATGGCCGCGCTCGCGGCCATCGCGGCGTCGAAGAGCCGGGCGAGGCGGGGGTGTTCGGTGAGGTAGTCGAAGTGTCCCTTCCCGAAGAGCGCGGCGAAGGACTCCTGGCCGGTCCGAACGGAGTGGGCCAGGGCGCCGAAGGAGTCGTAGAAGGGCCCGCCGTAGAGCAGGGCCAGCGGGCGCAGCGAGGGGTCGGCGTCCTGTCGCAGGAGCGCACCCATGTCCGTGGCCACATAGGACTCACCGGCCGGTGCCACCAGGCCCGTAGCCGCGAGGTGGCGCAGCAGCCGGGCCAGGCCCCGCGGGTCGGCTCCGACCCGCGCCGCCACCTGCGCGACCGGCAGGGGGCGCGGCTGCGCGCCGCGTCCCACCGGCAGGTGGTCGAGCACGTCCAGCTCGGCGGCCACGGCGATCGCCTGCGTGGTCCAGGCGCCGGTCATCAGTTCAAGGAGGCGCTTGGCGGGGTCGGGCGCTGTCGCCTCAAGATGTGCGGTCAGCGCCAGCGGGTGGTGCCCGCGGGCCCGGATCTCCAGCCGCCGGTAGCGCGGCGGCCGCAGCTGCGCGCGCCCGGTGGGACCTGCCGCTCCGGCGCTGCGGAAGTACAGCACCGTGCAGTCCTCGTGCCTGTTGTGCCCTCCGCCGTCCGGTACGAGACCGCCCCGCCCGCCGAGGAGCGCGCGGAGTCCGGACAGCACGACCGTGTTCGGCGCCAGCACGTCGAGGGCGACGTGCGACTCGTTGTGCTCGGCGCGTTCTCTGGCGGCGATCGCGTCGTGCGGCGAGCCCGGCGGGAGCTCCAGCGCGAAGACCTCGACGGTACGTGCGCTGTCGCCCGGCCCCGGAAGGCCCGCGTGCAGGATCGAGACGTCCAGGCACTCGGGCGGCACGCCGTACCGCTGGCCGAGCCGCGCCCGCACGACGGTGCTGGGAACCGCCTTGCCGACGGTCAGCCCTTCGGCGCGCAACCCGGCGGTCAGCGCGTCGATCGAGGCCGGAAACACCAGCGCCGCCACGTGGGCCAGGGTGCAGTGCGCGGCCATCTCCGCCCGCTCCCGCTCCGTGAGCGCGGGAACCAGCTCGGCCAGCACGCCGTCGGTGTCCGCGCCGTGCACCCATGCCAGAGCATCACGGATCGAGTGGAGGTCTGCCGGGTCCAGAGCCGTCGGGTCCGGAGCCGTCGGGTCCGGAACCGTCGGGCCGGGACCCGTAGGGTCGGGATGGGTCGGGTCGGAGCACGCGGGTTCAGCGCGTGCCTGATCGGTGCGTCGTAGGTCGAGGCGGGTCGGGTGGGGCAGGGCCGTCGGTACTCGCTGAGCCGTCAAGGTCAGCTCCTCTCGGTGCACACCGCTGGGGAGACAGCGGCACGCGGTACTACGTCGCCCCCACCGCACTCCGGCACCTCGTTCCGGCCAGTCTTCGCCTCGTTCGAGCCAGCAAGGGGCCGGTGGCGCTCCTCGGTGGCGCCCTCCCACCGGGCCGTGAACGGGCATGGCGCAGGCCCCTGTCGGGCTCCGGGCGGGCCTGCGCCCCGGCCGAGCAGGCCGCTGACCAGGCATCCGGAGCGGTGGAGGCGCGACGGAACGGGCACACTCGGGCCCAACGTGTCGTACAACGGGCGCTTCCGTTCCCGCGCACCGCGGGTAGAAAGACGCCATAGGCCCCACACGGGGGGTCGCCCAGTGGCAGCCGTTCCCTGACGACGAGGTCGGGACGCCACGAGGCCCAGGGCGCCGACGAAGAGGCCGTTCGCCCCGTCCCCGCCCCGCACCGCTTGGCGCGCGTCACGTCAGGGAACCCCGCGCCATCACGCGCCGGTGCCCGCTGCCGCTCATGTACGCGACGGAGGGGGAGCACGTTGCTGGATGTGATGCCGCCGAGGACACGGGGTGCGCACACCGCCCGGGCGGCGGAGCCGACGGAGGAATTCCTCAGGGCGCTGTACCACCGCCACGGGGCGGTCATGCTCCGCTTCGCCGCCCGGCTGACGGGCGGCGACTGGCACCGCGCCGAGGACGTCTTCCAGGAGACGGCGATCCGCGCGTGGCAGCACTCGGGCGAACTCGACCCGACGGCCGAGACACTGCGGCCCTGGCTGTTCGCCGTCGTCCGCAATCTGGTGATCGACGGCTACCGGCTGCGTCGGGCCCGGCCACCGGAAGAGGGCGAGCCGGGCCCGGCCCAGCTGCCGGTGGCGGACGGCGTCGATCACACGCTCACGCGCCAGGTGGTGGTGGAGGCCCTGCGGGAGCTGTCGGCCCGCCACCGGGAGGTGCTGCTGCACCTGTACTACCTGGGACGCACCGTCACGCAGACCGCCGAGGCCCTCGGCGTGCCCGCCGGGACCGTCAAGTCACGCTCGTACTACGCGATGCGGGCCCTCAGCGACAGCCTGCGCGGCCGCGGGCTCACCACCCCCGACTGACCCCGCCCGGGGGAGGGGCCGCCGAGGACGTACGCTCCGAGGAGCAGCTCGACGTGGCCGAACCCGGCGACTCCGGCGGCGGCGAGACCTGGTCTCAGCCGGTGAACGAGATCCTCGCGCGGTACGGGCTGACGCTGCACGTCGCCTGACACGTCGACGCCGACCGCCCCCGCGAACGCGTCGCGCCCGAGGCGACGCGCCCGGCCCCGACGCCGCGCCGACAGGCCACCGCACCGGGCGCGCCGCGCCGCCGGAGTCCCTTGCCCCGCTATCCCTTGGGGGCGAGGACCACGGCGGTTCCGTACGCGCAGACCTCCGTGCCCACGTCCGCCGCCTCCGTCACGTCGAAGCGCATCATGAGGACCGCGTTCGCACCCCGTGACCTGGCCTGTTCCACCAGCCGTTCCATGGCCTGGTTCCGCGTCTCGACCAGGGTTTTCGTCAGGCCCTTCAGTTCGCCGCCGACCAGGGACTTCAGGCCCGCGCCGATCTGCGAGCCGAGGTGCCGCGAGCGCACCGTCAGACCGAAGACCTCACCGATGACCTGCTGCACCTGATGCCCCGGAACGTCGTTGGTGGTCACGACCAGGACGTCGGACTGCGCGGCCTGGCCGCCGCCGAAATCCTCGATGCCCATACGAGTGCACCTCCTCGACGCCAGCATGGCCCGCCCCGCGGTGTCGTGCCAGTGGGACCCGGCCCGGGTGCGCCCCCAGAGGTAGCGAGGACCGCCCCGGCCGGTTCAGGCCGGGGCGGTGCGCCCGCGGTCACTCCGGCGTACGGGCCCGACGGGCCGTGGAGCGTGCCGCCTCCTGGGCCGTGTCCTTGACCGACGACACGGCCTCGCGGGCCGGGTCGCGCAGCTCGGTCCCGGCCTCGCGGGCCGCCCCCTGAGCGGCGTCCTTCACGGGGGCGACGAGCTCCTCGGAGTGGTCGCGCACCCGCTGGCCGACGCGGGTCTCGGCGGTGGTCGGCGGGAAGAGCGCGCCGACGAGCAGGCCCGCGCCGAAGGCGACCATCCCGGCCGCCAGCGGGCTGCCCTGGGTCCGGGCGCGCATCCGCTCGGGCGCCTGCCCGGCCTGCTCCCGCAGCTGCCCGGTGGTGTCGCCGACCTGCGCGGTGCCCATGACCCGGTCCCTGACGCCCTCGGCGCGGGAGCGCACCGCACGCGCGCGGCGGCGCGCCGCACGGGGTGGGCTGAGCCGCTCGGCGAGTCGGTCCACGCTGTCGGACAGATGCGCCCGGGTCTCCTCGGTCTCCTGCCTCAGCCGGTCGGGTGTCGGGCCCATTTGGCGTCCTCCTTCAACGAGTCGATCGAGCGCTCGGGCGTGAGCTGCACCGCGTGCATCCGCTTGCGCCCGGTGACGTACAGGACCGCGCCGACCACCGCCCACACCGCGGCGACGATCAACGCCGCCCACGCGCGGTCCATGACGTGGTCGAGGCCGAAGACCGCCGCGAGGCTGGCGAGCGCGAGGGCGAGGCCGGTGGCGTATCCGGAGCCTCCGTAGAGGCCCGCCGCCTGCCCCGCCTGTCCGCCCTGCTCCTTCAACTCCGCCTTGGCCAGGTCGACTTCGGTGCGTACGAGATGGGTCAGGTCGTTGGTGATCTCCCCTACGAGGTCACCGATGGAGGCGTCCGGGGCGGGGGCCGGGCGGGTGGCCGGTGGCCGGTCGGTGTGCGGGGCGGCCACGGTCACCACCCCCGGCCGGTCGGGGGCGGCGGCGTGGCCGGGGGCTCCGGCGCCGCCGGGGTGGCGGAGGCGCCCAGGCGGGGCATGGGCGGGGGCCCTTCGCCGGGGGCCAGGGCGGGCTCGGGCGCGTACGGGGCGACGGACTCGGGCGCTTCGAGTGGCGCCGCCTCGTCGGCGGGCCGCTGCTCGGGCCGCTCCTCGGTGCGCTGCCCGGCCGCGCCGACGCCTCGCCCAAGCCGGGACACGGCGAGCCCGGCGAGCGCCGCGCCCGCCAGGAACATCCCGGGGCGGCTGCGCGCGAAATTCCGCGCGTCGTCGAGGAGTTCGTCGGCGCGACGGTGCTCCATGCGGTCCGCGATGCGGTGGCCGCTCTCCGCCAGCTGCCGCACGAGCGGCGCCGCGGGGGAGTCGGGCTTGGCGCTCTCGCCCATGTGCCACAGGTCCGTCGACAGGTGGCGCAGGCCCGCCGCGAGGCGTCGCACCTGCGCGTCGGCTTCGTCCGTGGCCTGCCCCCGCAGCCGTTCGTACAGGTCCCGGCCCTGGGCGACGGACTCGTGGACCACCTCCGCCGCGGCCTCGCGGGCGGCGCCCGCGACGTCCTGTCCGGTCGACCGGCCCTCGTGGCCGGGGT
This sequence comes from Streptomyces sp. NPDC053474, assembly GCF_044544845.1. Classification (NCBI taxonomy): domain Bacteria; kingdom Bacillati; phylum Actinomycetota; class Actinomycetes; order Kitasatosporales; family Streptomycetaceae; genus Streptomyces; species Streptomyces sp. NPDC053474. Next base: position 237,918 of record NZ_JBITXV010000012.1, on the reverse strand, counting down.
CGTGCATCCGGTCCATGGTTTCTCCCTGTGCAGTGCCTTGATGTCGGACGCCGCGCCGGGTACCCGGGGTGCTGATCGGAACACCGTCCGTACGCGACACGCGACGGCGCACTCCGGATTGGTTCGGGCCCGATGGGGTCACCCGTGCCCGTATGACAGACGGTGATGAGCGCAGGCACCAGCGGGACACCGCGGCCGATGACGCGCGACAGCAGCAGGAGGACCCCGCCCTCGGCCCCGGCCGTGAGGTCGAGCGGGCCGCGCCGGACGAGCCGGGCGAGTTGCCCGCCCGTTCCTGGTGGGCCGTGTCGCGCCGCACGGTGAAGGAGTTCCTGAACGACGACCTGCCCGACCGCGCCGCGGCCCTGACGTACTACAGCGTGCTGTCCCTGTTCCCGGCGATCCTGGTCATGGTCTCCGTCCTCGGGGTGATCGGGGAGTCGGCCACGCGCGCCGTGCTCGACAACCTGGACGACCTCGCGCCGGGGCCGGTGCGCGACCTGCTGACGGACGCCGTACGGCAGTTGCAGGACCGGGGCGGGGTCAGCGGTGTGGTGGCCCTGGCCGGGCTCGCGGCCGCGGTCTGGTCCGCGTCCGGCTACGTAGCCGCCTTCATCCGCGCGGCCAACGCCGTCTACGACGTGGCCGAGGGCCGCCCCGTGTGGAAGCTGACCCCGCTGCGGCTCGTGCTGACCCTGGTCCTGATGGTGCTGCTCGCCGTCAGCGCGGTGATCGTGGTGTTCACGGGCCCGCTCGCCGAGCGCGCCGGTGACGCCATCGGGGCGGGCGACGTGGCGGTCACCGCGTGGTCCATCGCGAAGTGGCCGGTGCTCTTCGTCCTGGTCGTCCTGATGATCGCGCTGCTGTTCTGGCGCGCGCCCAACGCCCGCACCTCCGGCTTCCGCTGGATCAGCCCCGGCAGCGCCGTGGCCGTCGTCCTGTGGCTGGTCGCCTCCGCCGGGTTCGCCGTGTACGCGGCCAACTTCGGCTCGTACAACAAGACGTACGGCACGCTCGCCGGGGTCATCGTCTTCCTCGTCTGGCTGTGGCTGACGAACCTGGCCGTCCTCCTCGGCCTGGAGTTCGACGCCGAACTCGCCCGCCAGCGCGCCATCAGCGGCGGCATGCCGGAGGCGCAGGAGCCGTACGTGGAGCCGCGTGACACCCGGAAGTGGCCGCGGGAGCTGCGGAAGCGGCTGCGCGGGAGCGACGGTGACCGGGCGGGCCGGTAACGGTGCCGGTCACCGTGGCGCGGCGGCCGGTCACCGGCGGGCGAATCCCGGGGCGTGCTCCGGCCGCACCCCCACCCCGCCCAGGTAACCGGTGACCGTCCGCAGCGGCGGCACCTTCTGCAGGAGCTTGAGCGGCAGCGGAAGCCGGTCGCCGCGGAGCGTTCCGGCCAGGGCGGGCCGCAGCAGCCTCTCGTGCTCGCCCCGCTGCGACGCGTGGGTCACCGCCATGGGCAGCCAGCGCCGCTTCTGCACCCGCTCCAGGTCCCGCAGGCCGACGTCGCCCCGCCGCAGCGGCGCCGCGAGGATGCGGGCCGCCGCCACCGCGTCCTGCACCGCGAGGTTGACGCCGACGCCGCCGACCGGGGACATGATGTGTGCCGCGTCCCCGATGCACAGCAGGCCGTCGCGGTACCAGCGGCGCAGTCGGCCCATGGTGACCTCCAGGAGTTTCACGTCGTCCCAGGACTCGATCCCGAGCAGCGCCTCGCGATCCCAGTCGAGCAGGTCGCCGAGCCGGTCCCGGAACCACTCGATGCCGTGGGCCCGCAGCCGCGCGTCCGCGCCCTTCTCGATGAGGTAGGAGGTCTGGTAGTAGTCGCCCCGGTCCATGGTGGCGGCGATCTGGCCGTCGCGGACGCTGAGGAACACGCGGCCGTCCTTGACCGGGTCGCGCGGCGCGGGCACGCGCACCTGCCACACGTCGATGGGCACGTCGAAGTAGTCGGGCGCGAGCCCGGCCTCCCGGCGCACCCGTGAGTCCCGGCCGTCGCAGGCGACGGTGAGGTCCGCCGCCAATTCGCCCCGGGCGCCGTGCTCGTCGACGTACGTCACTCCGGTGACGCGGCCCGTCCGGTCCGTGGACAGGCCCGTGGCCGCCGTGCGCATCCGCAGGGTGAAGCCCGGCTCCTCGGCGGCCGCGCCCGCGAGCAGATCGAGGAAGTCCCACTGCGGCACCATCGCGATGTACTTGTGGCGGCCGGGGATGCGGCGCAGGCTGCCCGCGACGACCGTCGTCCCGTCGATGTGCACCCGCATCTCCTGGAGCTTGCGGGCGGGCAGCTCGGCGAAGCGTTCGCCGAGGCCCAGTTCGTCGAGCAGCCGCAGGGTGGAGGGGTGGACGGTGTCCCCGCGGAAGTCGCGCAGGAAGTCCCCGTGCTTCTCCAGGACGGTCACCTCGACTCCGGCCCTGGCCAGCAGCAGGCCGAGCATCATGCCCGCGGGGCCGCCGCCCACCACACAGCACGTCGTGCGCTCGCGTTCCATGTCCGGCACCTTTCCCCTCCGTAGGGCGCCTCATGTCGCCGGGCGCCGCCCGCACAGCACTCTAACCGATCGGTCAGGCATCTGACCGTTCGGTTAGTCGCAGAGGTGTCGGGGGCGTCGGCCGAAGTGGCGCCAGGAGAATCTGACGTCGTATCAGAAAATCTCTTCCGTCGTCCGGACGCCTGCGGCATCCTGCGCCCATGCAGACGGAGCTGAGCAAGCGACTGGGAGTCGAGCACGCCGTCTTCGGCTTCACGCCGTTCCCCGCGGTGGCCGCGGCCATCAGCAGGGCCGGAGGCTTCGGCGTGCTCGGCGCGGTGCGCTACACCGCGCCCGACGACCTCGCGCGCGACCTCGACTGGATGCAGGACCACGTCGACGGCCGCCCCTACGGCCTCGACGTGGTGATGCCCGCGAAGAAGGTCGAGGGCGTCAGCGAAGCCGACGTCGAGGCGATGATCCCCGAGAGCCACCGGCAGTTCGTCAAGGACACCCTGGCCCGGCACGGCGTACCCGAGCTCGCCGAGGGCGAGGCGGCGGGCTGGCGCGTCACCGGCTGGATGGAACAGGTCGCCCGCGGCCAGCTCGACATCGCCTTCGACTACCCGATCAAACTCCTGGCCAACGCGCTCGGTTCACCGCCCGCGGACGTCGTCGCGCGCGCCCACGAGCGGGGCGTGCTCGTCGCCGCGCTCGCGGGCAGCGCCCGGCACGCGCGCAAGCACGCCGAAGCAGGCCTCGACATCGTGGTCGCCCAGGGCTACGAGGCGGGCGGCCACACCGGCGAGATCGCCTCCATGGTCCTCACGCCCGAAGTCACCGAGGCCGTCGCGCCGCTGCCCGTGCTCGCCGCGGGCGGCATCGGCAGCGGCGAACAGGTCGCCGCCGCCCTTGCCCTCGGAGCGCAGGGCGTGTGGCTCGGCTCGGTCTGGCTCACCACGACCGAGGCCGACCTGCACTCCCCGGCCCTCACGCGCAAGCTGCTCGCCGCGGGCTCCGGCGACACCGTCCGCTCCCGCGCGCTCACCGGCAAACCCGCGCGCCAGCTGCGTACCGCGTGGACCGACGCCTGGGACGACCCGGCGGGACCCGGCACGCTGCCCATGCCGCTCCAGGGGCTGCTCGTCGCCGAGGCCGTCTCGCGGATCCAGAAGTACGAGGTGGAGCCGCTGCTCGGCACGCCCGTGGGGCAGATCGTCGGCCGGATGACGGCCGAGCGCAGCGTCCAGGCCGTCTTCGACGACCTGACCAGCGGCTTCGAGAGGGCCGTCGCCCGGCTCAACCGCATCGCGGGGGGCGCTTGACCGCGGGCTCGACCCCGCGCCCTCCCCGCGCCCCGCCGCACGGTCAAGGGGGCCAGACCGCACCGCCCCATGAGCCCGACCGCACCGCCCCACCGGACCGACCGCCCGGCCCGACCCCGCCCGAGGAGGCAGCCCGATGACCAACAGCGCCCCGCCCAACGGCTTCTGGGCCCAGGCGACCGCCGACCCGGACCGGACCGTGCTGACCGCGCCCGACGGGACGTCCTGGACGGCGGGCCGCCTGCACGCCGCCGTCAACCAGCTCGTGCACGGGCTGCGCGCGGCGGGCCTGGAGCGCGGCGACGCGTTCGCCGTCGTGCTGCCGAACGGCGTCGAGTTCCTCACCGCCTACCTCGCCGCCGCACAGGCGGGCCTCTACCTCGTCCCGGTCAACCACCACCTCGTCGGCCCGGAGATCGCCTGGATCGTCGCCGACTCCGGCGCCGAGGTGCTCATCGCCCACGAGCGGTGCGCCGCCGCGGCGACGGCCGCCGCCGACGAGGCCGGACTCCCGGCCGCGCGCCGCTACGCCGTCGGCGACGCCCCCGGCTTCCGCCCGTACGCCGAACTCCTCGCCGGGCAACCCGATTCGCCCCCGCGGGACCGGACGCTCGGCTGGGTCATGAACTACACCTCGGGCACGACAGGACGGCCACGCGGCATCCGCCGCCCGCTGCCCGGCAAGCCCCCGGAGGAGGCCTACCTCGGCGGGTTCCTCGGCATCTTCGGCATCAAGCCCTTCGACGGCAACGTGCACCTGGTGTGCTCCCCGCTCTACCACACCGCCGTCCTCCAGTTCGCCGGCGCCGCCCTGCACATCGGACACCCCCTGGTCCTCATGGACCGGTGGACGCCCGAGGAGATGCTGCGCCTCATCGACCGCCACAAGTGCACGCACACGCACATGGTCCCCACCCAGTTCCACCGCCTGCTCGCACTGCCCGACACGGTCAGGGCCGCGTACGACGTGTCGTCGATGCGGCACGCCATCCACGGGGCCGCGCCCTGCCCCGAGCACGTCAAGCGGGCGATGATCGACTGGTGGGGGGAGTGCGTCGAGGAGTACTACGCGGCCAGCGAGGGCGGCGGCGCGTTCGCGACGGCCCGCGACTGGCTGAAGAGGCCCGGCACGGTCGGGAAGGCCTGGCCGATCAGCGAGCTCGCGGTCTTCGACGACGACGGCGACCGGGTGCCGCCCGGTGAACTCGGCACCGTCTACATGAAGATGATCACCGGCGGATTCGCGTACCACAAGGACGAGGCGAAGACCCGCAAGAACCGCATCGGTGACTTCTTCACCGTCGGCGACCTGGGCTATCTGGACGAGGACGGCTATCTCTACCTCCGCGACCGCAGGATCGACATGATCATCTCGGGCGGCGTCAACATCTACCCCGCCGAGATCGAGTCCGCCCTGCTCACCCACCCCGCGGTCGCGGACGCCGCCGTGTTCGGCATCCCGCACGACGACTGGGGCGAGGAGGTCAAGGCCGTCGTCGAGCCCGCGCCCGGGCACGCGGCGGACGAGGCGCTCGCCGCGGACATCCTGGGCCACTGCGAACGGCACCTGGCGGGCTACAAGCGGCCGAAGAGCGTTGACTTCGTCGCGGCGATGCCCCGCGACCCGAACGGCAAGCTCTACAAGCGGCGCCTGCGGGAGCCGTACTGGGAGGGCCGGGACAAGGCGCTCTGAGGCCGCAGCGCGCACGGGCTCCACCCGCGGCTCCGCCCACCCGCCTCGGGCGTCGGCAAAGCCGCCCCCCCCCCGCCGAAAAGATGCGCCCCTCAGCACCTCTCGGACAATTGGTGACAGGTGGATGGTTCTCGCAGCACGCGTCTGCCCCGCTCCCGCGTCGATCAGTGACGCCGCCGTGGGGTGGGGCGGGGCGCGGACGGAAGGGATGGGCCATGGCGGTCGCCAGCACTCCGATGGACCTCACCCGAGGTGCCCACGTCGGGATCTCGGTGTCGGACCTGGACGTGTCGATCGCGTTCTACCGGGCCCTCACCGGGCGGGAGCCCGTCGTCGCGGACAAGACCATGCACAGCGTGCCGTTCGGCCTGTCGCAGGGGCTGCCCGTCGCGAAGCTGCGGTACGCCACGTTCAACCTCGACAACATCGGCATCGACCTCATCCAGTTCCAGGAGCCGGTCGGCGAACGGACGAACGGGGCGGCGAACCGCCCCGGCTCCATGCACCTGTGCTTCAAGGTCGACGACTTCGACGCCGTGTACCGGCGCATGAAGGAAGCGGGCTACGACTTCCTCGGCGACGACTACACCTTCATCGCGGGCGAGGTCACCCCCGATGAGGCACTGGGCACGCGGGTCGCCTACTTCAACGACCCGGACGGCACCAATCTGGAGATCATCCGCCCCGAGGGCGGCTTCGCCAACTAGCCGTCACAGAGGCTCAGCCGTCCCGGCCTTGCCACGTGGTGACGCAGGCTTCGTTGCCCTCCAGGTCGGCGAGCACCCAGAAGGCGGGGGCGCGGGTCGCGGACACGAGTCGGCCCCCGGCCGCCAGCGCGGCTTCGACCCGTCGGGGTGCCTCGTCGTGCGGAACGCTGACGTCGATGTGGATGCGATTGCGCTGCGGACGCGGGCGGTCCATGGGCTGGAACCAGATGGCCGGGCCCTGCCTGAGCGGGTCGACGAGCGGATCCTCCGGCCCCTCGGCGCCCGCCTCGTCGGCATAGCCCAGGACCGCCTTCCAGAACGGTCGAATCCCGGAGATGTCCAGGGCATCGATGGCGATCTCCATGACCTGGACGGACCGCGGTGCCCCCGTTCCGAGTCCGGGCTCCGGCAGGAGCCCGGACTCTTCAGCGGTGGCGGAGATCCGCCGCGCCAGCTCGACATCCCGGGTGGTGACCGCTGCGTGGTCCGACGACTGCAGAGTGAAGACGGCCAGATCGGGACGGGCATCGACGTGGAGATGGCGATCGGCATCGTCGCCACACACGGCGACAGCGTCCGCCGCCAAGCTGATCGCTTGAGCCAACGTGCCGACCGGGACCGACGTGTGCAAGCCGCCCAGCATGTAGCGCCACCCGTGGTCCTGGACAGCCTCCGACGCTTCCTGCCGACTCAGTATCCGCTCCATGACCGCATCCTCGCAGGCCCACCGTCAGCCCCGGCTGCCGGTCCCTCTGGAGGGGACCATCGGAGAGGGCTCCAGGGCGTACGGCGGCAACCGGACCGCCAGGTGATCGCGTCCGGCGGTAGGAGATACTGGGCGCCATGTCCCAGGCGATCTTGCGTACGGAACGGGTCGAGTTGGTCCCGCTGTCCGATGAACATGTCGAGTTTCAGATCGAGCTCGACTCCGACCCCGAGGTGATGCGCTACCTGGGCGGGGTCCGCAGCCGTGAACAGGTGGTGGAGAAGGCACACCGGGCGGCGCTCACGGACGCGAGGCGGGCCGAGGGCCTGGGGTACTGGGCCGGGTTCGTCGCGGGGGACTTCGTCGGCTACTGGATCCTGCGCCCGCCGGGAGACGTCGACGAGGAGCCCGCGGAAGGCCAGGCCGAACTCGGCTATCGGCTGCTGCGGCGCTACTGGCGGAAGGGCCTGGGCAGCGAGGGGTCGGCCGAGCTGATCCGGCACGGCTTCGAGGACCTCGGGCTCGACCGGGTCTGCGCCATGACCTCGGCGGGCAACGCCGCCTCCCGGGCGACGATGGCTGCTGTCGGGCTGCGCCACGTGCGCGACTTCGACGCGGACGCCAGCTGGTTCCCGCCGGGGACCGACCTGCGTTCCGTCGAGTACGCGCTCACGCGGGAGGAGTGGCAGGAAGCTCACCGCGCCCGCTGCTAGGGACCCTCAAGACTCACGGGACGGCCGCGCCGGGATGGCATCCGGCGCGGCCGTCGGCTGTTCCCGTGCGGGTCAGGCGTCGTTCGGGAGCGGGGCGGCGGGGCTGACCAGGCCGTTGGCGCGCAGCTCGGTCCAGAACGCGGCGGGGATGTCCTCGTTCAGGGCGGCGGTGTCCTCGGCGATGCGGCTGGGGCGCGTGGCGCCGGGAATGACGGCCGCGGTCGCGGGGTGGGCCAGGGAGAACTGCAGCGCGGCGGCCTTGATGCTGACGCCGTGGCGCTGCGCGAGGGCCTTCAGCTTGCCGACGCGCTCGATGATCTCCGGCGGGGCCTGCTGGTACTCGAAGTGGGTGCCGCCCGCGAGGATGCCGGAGCTGTAGGGGCCGCCGACGATCATGTCGACGCCCTGCTCCTGGGCGGTGGGCAGCAGGCGCTGCAAGGCGTGGTCGTGGTCGAGGAGGGTGTAGCGCCCGGCCAGGAGGAAGCCGTCGGGGCGGGGCTCGTCCAGGGCCAGGGTCAGCTCGATGGGCTCGGTGCGGTTGACGCCGAGGCCCCAGGCCTTGATGACGCCTTCCTCGCGCAGGCGGGACAGGACCCGGAAGGCGCCGGTGCGGGCTTCTTCGAACTTCTGCAGCCACTGGTCGCCGTGGAAGTCCTGGGCGATGTCGTGGACCCAGACGATGTCGAGGCGGTCGGTGCCAAGCCGCTTGAGGCTGTCCTCGATGGAGCGCTCGGTGGCCTCCGCGGTCCACTCGTGGACGATCTTGTTGGGGTTGCCGTGCTCGAAGAGCCCGCCCTTCTCGCCGAAGTCCGGGGTGGCGTCCTCGTGCTCGTCGAGAATGACGCGGCCGACCTTGCTGGACAGCACGTAGGAGTCCCGGGGGCGGGCGGACAGGACCTCGCCCAGCCGCGTCTCGGCCAGCCCGGCGCCGTAGAAGGGAGCGGTGTCATAGAAGCGGATGCCCTGGTCCCAGGCCGCTTCGACCGTGGCGCGGGCCTCGTCGTCGGGAATCGCACGGAACATGTTGCCGAGCGGAGCGGTACCGAAGCCGAGCCGCCCGGGCAGGATGTCGCTGAGTGACATGAGGGTGCCTTCGCAGGTGAGGGTGGACGTCCGTGAGCGCGACGGCGGCTCCGTCGACGGAGCCGGGGGCGCTGGGGGAAGGAGCGGACCACCGGGTTGCGCGAGCGTCGCACTTAGATGCAGACGCGCCTTACATGCGTAGACAATAATTGCAGACGCGGGCTAATGCAAGGAGTGCCGGTCACTGGCGCAAGGGCCCAGGCAGGAGGCGTGCCGCCCGCCGCCCGCGTCCGGGGCGCTCCCTGGCCCAGGGGGGATCGGGGACCATCCCCGCACGCGCGGGGACCACCGCCTACGGCCCCGAAGCCGGGCACCGCCTGGAGGGACCACCCCCGCACGCGCGGGGACCACCCGGGGGCGATCTACCAGACCGGTGACGGGGCGGGACCACCCCCGCACGCGCGGGGACCACCGTGTAGACGGCGGTGTCGAAGTCACCCATGGGGGACCACCCCCGCACGCGCGGGGACCACCAGGGCCGTGGGCCCGGCTCGCGGCCCGGTGCGGGACCACCCCCGCACGCGCGGGGACCACTGGCTCCGTTGGCTGCGGCATGGCGCCTCCTGGGGACCACCCCCGCACGCGCGGGGACCACAAGAGCTGACCAGCTACGTTAGCGGGGAGAGTGCCCGGTTCCCTCCACTTTCAAAGGAACGGACATTTCCCCCGGGGCCGTGTTGGACGCGAGCGACCCCCTCCCGAGGGGATGACTGTGCTGAGGATCCAGCAGCGCCGGTCGGACCACCCCCCGCGACGCAGCCAGCAGCACACGGTGAAGCTCCTCTACGCTCCCGGTCGCGACAATTCCTCACACTCGCGCGAGGAGTCACAGCCGGACAGGGAAACAGCCCCTGTCGTCAGGCAGACGGAGAGAGATGTGGCTCTGTCGTAGGGCCACTGCCAGGTGGGCCTCCGCGCCGTGGCGTTGAAGGCCTACGCCGGTTCCACCGGCTCTGCTCTCCCGTCCAATCCGCTCCCTCCCGCGGTCCGAATGCCTGTGTGTTGGCTGTGGGGGTGCCTCGTGGCGCTCTCGGGGGGAGGAACCAATGACGGGGAACGGTCCGATGACGTCCGACTGGCCTCTGGTCGGCCGGGCACGGGAGCTGGTCGCGATCGGGGCGGCGATCGGCACGAGCACGGCCGCCGGTTCGGGTGGCAACGCCGGCGGCGGGGTGGTGCTGGCGGGCGAGGCCGGGGTGGGCAGGACCCGGCTGGCGCGAGCGGTCCTGAGCCGTGCCCGGCGGGCGGGCCGGGGAACCTGCTGGCTGGCCGCCACTCGCACGTGCGCGAGCATCCCGTTCGGCGCCCTGCTGCCGCTGGTCGCGGGCGACGAACCGCCGGGCACTGATCCGCTGGCCGTGTTGCACCACGCCGTGCGGCGTGTCGCACGGCACCGGCCGCCGCTCGTCGTGGGGGTCGACGACGCCCATCTGTTGGACGAGCGGTCGGCGTGGGTGATTCACCAACTCGCCCTGCGCGGCCTCGTATCCGTGGTGGCGACGGTACGGGCGGGAGAGCCCGCGCCCGATGGGGTGACCGCACTCTGGAAGGACGCGCTGGCCCACCGGATGCTGGTCCAACCGCTGACACCAGGAGCGATGGACGACCTCCTGACGTGCTCCCTGGGGCCCCAGGTGGAAGGGGTGACCCGGCTGGCGATCGTGCGGACGGCGGCGGGCAGGCCCCGGTTGCTGAGGGACCTGCTGGTCGAGGCGTACGAAGGCGGTGCGTTGGTGTGCCGGGAGGGAGTGTGGCTGTGGGACCGGGCCGCCGACCGCACGGCGGGCTTCGGGCAACCCGCCTCGACGCTGTGGGACGAGGCCGTGTTCGGCTGGACGCACTGTCTCGGCCTGGTGCTCGCCGGACGATTACACGAGGCGAGGAACCTCGCGGAAGCGGGCTACAGCAGCGCCGTCGACCGGGGAATCAGGGAGGTGGCCATCGGCTGGGCCGGATGCCGGGGCGCGATAGCCAAGGCTCAGGGGCAGGTGGCCACCGCCCAGGCGGTGCTGCGGGAGGCGGTGGCCGCGCTGCACGGGCGCGGTGCCGACCAGCTCGCCCGCTGGCTGCTCGCCGACCTGGGCGGAGCCGCGGCCCTCGCCGGTGACGCCGCCGGGGCGGGGCGGTGGATGCGGCGCGCCGACGCCCTGCGCACGGACGGCCTGCGGGGGGAGGTTCGGCGGCTGGTCGACCCTTGGGTCGAACTCGACCGCGCCTGGGTCATCGCGGCCGAGGGGAACCTGGAGCGCGCCGCCCGGCAGGCCCGGTGGGCGGCCGACCTGGCCGACGACACCCAGCAGTACGACGCCGAGGCCATCGCCCTCTACGACGTCGCCCGCCTGGGCGCGCCCTCCTCCGCCGCCCCCCGGCTCACCGACCTCGCCGCGACCGCGCACGGACCGCTGGTCCCGGCCCTCACCAGCGCGGCGGACGCGCTGGTCGCCCTGGACGGCTCCGCCCTCGACGCGACGGTCACCGCGCTCGACGACCGGGGCCTCGCGCTGCACGCCGCGGAGACGGCGGCCGCGGCCGTACGCGCGCACCTGACGGCGGGGAACCAGGCGGCGGCGGTGGCGGCGCGGACGCGCATGGCCGGGCTGCTCGACAGGTGCGAAGGCGCCAGCACGCCCATGCTGGTGGCGCAGCGGGGCCTGGGCGTGTCCGCGCTCTCCCGGCGGGAACACGAGGTCGCGCTCCTCGCGGCCTCCGGGTTGCCCAGCAAGGTCATCGCCGAGCGCCTTTCGTTGTCGGTGCGGACCGTCGACAACCACCTGGGCCGCGTGTACGCCAGGCTCGGCGTCTCCGGCCGCGCCGCACTCGCGGTCCTCATCGGCCAACACCCGGGGCGGACTTGAGTATTGATTACTCAAGACATCGCGAACTCGTACTGCATAGCCTTCCCTGTGTCTTCGATTTTCCCCGAGGAAAGGCGCTGTCAGGGGCCTTGCGAAAGGCCCCTGAACGACCAGGAGAAGGAATTCGGGAGAGAAGGAAATGGCATGAGGATTCCCACATCAGTGAAGGCCGCGATGGCGACCGCCATCGCTTCCGCGGCGGCTGTCATCGGTCTTTCCGCTCCGGCCGACGCGGCGGGCGGCGACGGCGTGTGCCAGGTCCGGGAATGGTGCCTGTACGCCTCCGTGAACCTCGGTGGGTCGCTGTACGACTACAGCGGCGGGGACACCAACTACAGCAACGAGAAGTTCCTCACCGCCGGTGTCGGCCAGTTCCGGGCCGTGGCCAACAGGGCGCTGTCCGGCGACAACAGGAACTTGACCATGTACGTCCAGGCGTTCACCGGACCCAATTTCACGGGAACGCGCGGGGTCGCGGCTCCCGGAACGTCCGGGACGTTCGCGCGCACGTACTTCGCCAACCTCGAATCGCACTACTTCTCAAGGGGTCCGGCAGGCGTGGCCCCGGCTCCGGGCCTGCTCCGCTGATGCCACTCCGGTTCCCCGCCCGGCGCACCGGGCGGGGAACCGGTTCCACCGAACGGAGACCCCATGCAGCTCACCGCGCAGCGAGTCGCCGCCGCGCTGCTCCTGACCGCCTTGTCGGCGGCGACCGGCTGTAGCAGCGGTTCCGACGCCGGTCCCGCCTCCGGCGCCGAGCCCGAGGTGAAGTCGACGCCGACCACCCTGGCGGCCGCCTCCCTGAAGCTTCCCCTCGATACGTACCAGTTGTCATCGGACGAGCTCGACCGGCTGGCCGCGGCGCAGAACACGCTGGTCGCGCGGTGCATGCACCGCTTCGGCTTCGCGTTCCGCATGCCGGACCCGCCGCCTCAGCCCGAACCACCGGACGGCAACGAGCGGCGCTACGGGACGACCGACAGGGCCGCGGCCGCGAAGTACGGCTATCAGGCGAAGCCGCCGCCGCGCGGGAAAGCACCGGCCTCGAAAGCAGCTCCCACGAGCGATGACCCCGCGGAGACGTCCGTACTCCTGGGAAAGGGGCAGCGGTCGTGGAAGGGAAAGCCCATCCCCGAGAAGGGCTGCGCGGGTGAGGCGGCGCGGGGGCTGTCGTCCGGCGCTCCGCCCCTCTCCGACAGCGAGACGTCGACAGCGCAGAATCTCTCCGCGGAAAGCTTCACGCGCTCACAGCAGGACTCCCGGGTACGCGCGGTGTTCGCCCAGTGGGCGCAGTGCATGAAAGCGAGGGGTTACGACTACGCGACACCCCTCGACCCACCGGGGGACCCTCGCTTCACCGAGCGTGTCACGGCACAGCAGATCGAGACGGCGAACGCCGATATCACCTGCAAGAAGAAGTCCAATCTGGTCGGTGTGTGGTTCGCGGTGGAATCGCGCTACCAGAAAGACCTGGTCGCGGAGAACCGGAGCACGCTGGACAAACTGAGGCGGAGCAACCAAGCACAGCTCGCCGAAGCGGCGCGCGTCACGGGCAGGGCCACTCCGAGGTGAACGCGCCCGCCGGTGCCGGTGCCTGGAACCCCCCGATCTCCTGCTCAAGCAGTTCGGCCAGCCTCAGTGGCGTGCGGTCCTCGTACATCGGGCCGATGAGCTGTACGCCCACCGGCAGGCCCTCGGGGGAGCGGCCCGTCGGTACGGCGGTGGCGGGGAGGCCGGGCATGGTGGCCACACCGGCCCAGACGAGCTGGTCGAAGTACGGGTACTCGACGCCGTCGACGGCGACGCGGCGTCGCAGCGGGTCGGGGTGGTGATCGTGGGGGAACGCGGGGGTGGGCGTGATCGGACACACCACGGCGTCGAACTCGGCGAAGAACTGGCGCCAGCGGTGGCGGTGGAGCTCGCGGCGGCTGTTGGTCTCCAGCCAGTCGCGGTGGGTGAACACCATGGCGCGCAGCCGCACCGCGTCGAGGCTCTGGTCGTCCGCGCTCAGTTCCGCGGCCCGGGCCCGGAGCGTCTCGTACGCGTCGATGGGGAAGCGCGCGATGGAGCCCGAGACGAGCAACTGCATGTAGACCACGGCGGCTTCGGCCAGGTCGGGCAGCAGTGGGCTGTGTCGTTCGACGCGGGCGCCCGCGTCGACGAGCGCGTCGGCCACGCGCCGCACGCCCGCCCGTACGGCGGCCCCGGTCGCAATGAACGGATGCTCGTCGAGGACCAGGACGCGGAAGTCGCGGAGCCGCTCGTGGCGCGCGGGCGGCAGCGTCACCTCGTGCGCCACACCGAGCGTCAGCGGGTCCGGTCCGGCCATGACGTCGAGCAGGAGCGTCAGGTCGCGGGCGGTGCGCGCCATCGGTCCGACGACGGCCAGTTCGCTCTCGATCGGCAGCGCGGGTGACGGCGGCGGGACCATGCCGCGGTGCGCCGCGAGGCCGAGCGTCGGCTTGTGCGCGTAGACGCCGCAGAAATGCGCGGGGGTGCGCAACGAACCGGCGAGGTCCGAGCCGATGGAAAGCGACCCGAATCCGACGGCCAGGGCCGCCGCCGAACCGCCGGAGGAGCCGCCCGACGTGCGGCTGTGATCCCATGGATTGTTGGTCGTGCCGTAGATCTCGTTGAAGCTCTGAATGTCCTGCAATCCCAGAGGCACATTGGTTTTGCCGAGCAGCACCGCGCCCGCGTCCTTGAGGCGCGATACCTGCACCGCGTCCTCGGCCGGAAGATGGTCGCGGTACTGCGGGATGCCCCAAGTCGTGGGCAGCCCGGCCATGTTGTACGACTCCTTGACCGTCACCGGAAGGCCGAGCAGCGGCCGGTCCTCCCCGCGGGCACGCGCCTGGTCGGCGTCGCGCGCGGCGGCCCGCGCACGGTCGAAGTCCGGCACGCAGATCGCGTTGACGGCCTCGTCGTCCCGCTCAATGCGGGCGATCACCTCGTCGGTGAGTTCCACTGACGTCACTTCACCGGCGCGCAGGGCAGACATGGTCTCTTCGGCCGTAGAAAATTTCCATTCCATGAATCAGACCGTAACGAGGGTACTGAGAAGCCATAAAATGGCTTTTCCCGCAACGGTTTCGCATGGCTGAATCATCACGGCCAGGCGCGGCCAGGCGCGGTCGTCGACGGTCAGAAAGGGCTCGTCCACCACAGCCGCCGGTGTGGCGCGCCTGCGGCTCCAACCGGCCCGCCGCTCCAACCGGCCCGCCGCTCCAACCGGCCCGCCGCTCCAACCGGCCCGCGGCTCCAACCGGCCGGTCCCACCGGAACGCCAGAGACGTGATCGCCCCACCCGTGTACGGTCGGCCAAGGCCCGGTCCTGGATCTTGGAAGGCGAGGCACGCATGACGGAACGGCAGGAATTCCGCGGTGGGGTGAACGTCGTGCACCGCCACGGCGACGTCGTCCACCGACCGGCGTCCCCAGCGGCACCAGCGATCCACCGCTTGCTGGACCACCTTCACGAGCAGGGGTTCCACGGCGCACCGGAGCCACGGGGCTTCGACGCCGAGGGCAACGAAGTGCTCACCTTCCTCGACGGCGAGGTGCACACCGCGCTCACGCCGCAGCTGCGTACGCCCGAACTCCTCACCTCCGCAGCCGTACTGCTGCGGCGACTCCACGACGCCACCGCCACCTTCCCACCGCGTCCCGACGACCGCTGGTCGCTCCCGGCCCGACAGCCGACGGAGGTCGTGTGCCACGGTGACGCAGCCCCGTACAACTGCGTGGTGAAGGACGGCGTGGCCGTCGGATTCATCGACTTCGACGCGGCGCACCCGGGACCACGCGTCTGGGACGTCGCCTACGCCGTCTACCGGTTCGCGCCGCTTCAGGGTCCGGACAACCCCGAGGGCTTCGGCACACCACAGCAGCAAGCAGGCCGGGTCGCCGCCTTCTGCCGGGCCTACGGCCCTGGTGTGGGCGCCGAGGTGATCGACGCCGTTCCCGAACGGCTGCACGCCCTCCTGGACTTCATGCGCGAACAGGCCGCGTCGGGCAACGAGGCGTTCCAGCGGCACATCGCCGAAGGCCACGCGGACCTGTACGAGGCGGACATCCGCTACGTGCGTGCCCACCGCGACCTTCTGCGGGCCGCCTTCGACGATCGGTGAAGCGGACCATGCGAGAGCCTGGCCGATTCAGCCCCTTTTGAGACTGATTGGGGGCTGCAAGGATCCGAACCACCGGACTGCTGAGGTGGAGAGCCCACGTGCTGAGGCGGAGAGCCCACGCGGCGTCCGCACACGCCGACGCCGCGGTCCGGAGCGCAGTTCTACGGGGCACCCAGTGCGTGCCGGGCCTGCCCGGCCGAGCGAAGGGAAAGACCGTTGACTGATTCCGAACACAGCGCGGCCCAGCCCGCGACGTCCTTGACGAGGGACCTGAACGCCGCGGTCACCGTCCCCCCGACGGATCAGGATCCGGAGGCGGCGCTCGCGGCGAAGGGCCAGCTCGTGGCGCTGCCCGCGGACTTCACCGTGGAGCGGGAGGGCAGCGACATCCCCGCGTGGAGCCTGGGCCCGTACGCGTTCCTGACCGGCCAGGCACCCGACACGGTCAACCCCAGCCTGTGGCGCAACGCGCTCCTGAACATGAAGACCGGCCTGTTCGAAGTCGTCGAGAACGCCGTCTACCAAGTGCGGGGGATGGACCTGTCCAACATCTCCTTCCTGGAGGACCCCACCGGCGCCTCCCAGGAGATCGTGGTGGTCGACCCGCTGATCAGCGAGGAGTGCGCGGCAGCGGCCTGGAAGCTCTACCGCGAGCACCGCGGCGCCGAGCGCACCATCCGCGCTGTGATCTTCACGCACTCCCACCTCGACCACTACGGCGGCGTGCTGGGGCTGTTCGACGACGGTGTGCTGCCGCAGGGCGTGGACATCATCGCTCCGGAGGGGTTCCTGGAGCACTCGGTGAGCGAGAACGTCTACGCCGGAAACGCGATGCAGCGCCGCGCCCTGTTCATGTACGGCGCCCTGCTGGACCGCTCCGCGCGGGGACAGGTCGACGCGGGCCTCGGCAAGTACAACTCCGTGGGCCTGTCGGGCCTGCTGCCCCCGACCTGCACGGTCACCCCGGAGATCGCCGTGCCCCACAACATCGTCTCCTTCGGGCCGGTGAACCTGGAGTTCCAGCTCACCCCGGGCACCGAGGCCCCGGCGGAGCTGAACTTCTACCTCCCCGACATCCGTACGGTGTGCATGGCCGAGAACGCCACTCCCACCCTGCACAACCTCTACAGCCTGCGCGGGGCCCAGGTCCGCGACGCCAAGGCGTGGTCGCAGTACCTCGCCCAGTCCGTCGAGTGGTACGGCGACCGCTCGGACGTGCTGTTCGCCAGCCACTTCTGGCCCCGCTGGAAGAGCGAGGGCGGCAACGAGATCGTCGACTTCCTCACCAGCCAGGCCGACCTGTACCGCTACCTCCACGACCAGTCCCTGCGCCTGGCCAACCACGGCCGGACCATGACCGAGATCGCCGAGGACCTCGACACCAACGTGCCGGGCGGCCTCGCGGGCCAGTGGTTCAACCGCGGCTACTACGGCACTCTCAACCACGACATCAAGGCCGTCTACCAGCGCTACCTCGGCTGGTACGACGGCAACGCCGCCCATCTGCACACCCTGCCGCCCGAGCAGGCCGGACCGCGGTACGTCGAGGCGATGGGCGGCGCCGCGCAGGTCGTGTCGCTGGCCCGGGAGGCGTTCGACAACGCCAAGAGCGCGGACGACTACCGGTGGGCCGCCGAACTCCTGAGCCACGCCGTCTTCGCCGACCCCACCGACCACCAGGCCCGCAGGCTGGAGGCCGACGTCCTCGAACAGCTCGGCTACCAGGCCGAGAGCGGCCCTTGGCGCAACTTCTACCTCGCCGCCGCGCACGAGCTGCGCACCCGGCCCGCCGACGGCACCCCGCCCGGCCTCCCCTCCCCGCAGATCATCACCCGGCCCGTCCTCGAGGCCATGAGCCTGGAGATGGTCTTCGACTACCTGGGCATCCGCCTCAACGGGCCCGAAGCCGCCACCCACCCCCTGACCATCGGCTTCACCGTGACCGGCGGCCTGGCCGACGACCCCGACCAGTGCACCGTCCAGCTCCGCAACGGCGTCCTCGTCTACACCCCCCGTACCGCACCGGACTCCGCCGACGCCACCTACACCCTCACCCGCACCGGCCTGAACGACCTCGTCATCGGCGCCACCACCCCCGACCAACTCCTGACCGACGGCACCCTCACCGTCACCACCGGCACCATCGCCCCCTTGAACACCTTCACCGAACTCCTGGACACCTTCGAGTACTGGTTCGGCCTCACCACTCCCTGACCTGTGCGAGGGGCCACCCCCGCCACGGGACCGGCGGGGGTGGGCTCGCCCCGGCCTCAGCGCTCGCGCACCTTCACCACCTTCAAGCCGGGCGCCTTGCGGATGTCCCGCTCGCAGAACCGTGACCTCACCCAGCGCTCGCCGGAGTACAGGCGCGTCTGGTCGCTGTAATGCGGGGAGCGCGGGTTGGACGACTGGGAGTAGGTCAGGAGCGTGCGCGCCCTGGGGCAAGGAGAGGCGTCCCAGCCGACGGCCTGGATGTGGCTGGAGCCGCTGCCGACCTCTGTGTAGCCGCCGCTCGCCGGGTTCCAGCGGCCCTCGATCTTGTTCCAGACGCCGAGGGACTCCGTGCCGCCGTGGATCGGCAGGCGCTGTCCGTCGCGTACGACGAACTGGTGGTCACCGAGGCGGGCGTCCAGCGGGATGCCCGCGGCGCGCAGCTCCGCCACGGCGTCGGCGAGCGCGGTGGCGAAACCGGGCGCGTCGGTGTTGAGGGAGCGGGGAGTGCGGACCGGATCGGACGGGCTGAAGGGCACCTTCCACAGCTGGGCGCCCGGCACCTGCACGCGCAGGGCGCGCCAGAACCGGTCGAAGAGCAGCGCGCCCCGCGACCCGCTGTCCATCGTGCGGTCCCAGGCCTTGAGCACGTCACAGGCCGCGCGCACGTCGACGGCCCGGCCGTCGCTGCCCGTCGCCGACCCGGAGGGCAGGGCCGCGCAGGCGCGCGCGGCGTCGGCGGCGGCCAGGTCACCGGCGGGCGCGCGGTTCGTGAACTGCTGCCGCTGGAGGTCCTTGACCGTCAGGCCGCCCCGGCGGGCCATCGCGGCGACGTCCTCGACGGCGCCGCGCGTGCGCGTCGTCCGCTCGGTGCCGATGGTGCCGAAGATCCGCTCGTAGCCGGTGAGGGGCTGGTCGGCGTTGGACAGCCAGGCGCTGTCGTTGGAGTTCTCCGCGTACGGGGCGTCCTTGAGGGTGGGCATGCGCGACGGCCCGAACGTGCCGGGCTGGAGGGCGTCCTCGTCCGAGCCGAGCGCGCAGTCGCGCCGGGAGCCGTCCAGGACGGCCACGCCCGCCACCGGGTACGTCAGCTTGCCGAGCGGGGTGGAGCAGCGCGCGGCGAGGTCGTCGGTGACGCGCGGCAGGATCTGCGACTGGGTGAGCAGCGAGTGCCCCGCGCGGTCCGCGGCGACGGTGTTGACCCAGGGCAGCCCCTGGGTGTCGCGCAGCGCGCGCAGCACGCCCTTGACCGAACGGGCCTTGCCGAAGCGCAGGTTGGCGTCACCGGCGCGCAGTTGCGCGGCGTTGGGGTCGTTGAGCGCGTACGCGGTCCGCGCGGTCCACGGCAGGGGCAGCTGGGAGCCGAGCGAGGTGACGACCGGGCCGTAGCGGGTCCACCACTGGGTGCGGGTGACCGGAGCGCCGCCCCGCACGGGCACGGACACAGTCCGGCGCGTCATCCGCTCCCGCTCGCCGTCGACGAGGTACGCGGTGGGATCGGTGGGGTCGAGCGTCAGCTCGTGCACGGAGAACGGGACGCCGGTCGCCACGGTGTGGCTCCACGCCACGTGGCTGTTGAAGCCGATGTTGACGACGGGGGTGCCGAGCAGCGCCCCGCCCGAGACGTTCAGCTCGCCCGGGATGGTCTGCTGGAGCTGCACGAAGCGACGGCTGCCTTGCCAGGGGTAGTGCGGGTTGCCGAGCAGCAGACCGCGGCCGCCCGCCGTCGTCCTGCCGCTGAAGGCCACGGCGTTGGAGCCCATGTCGGCGCCCTCGCCGCCGGGCGCGAGCAGCCGCCGCGCCGCCTCGGCGGTTCCGCGCGGGTCGGGGGAGCGGCGCGGCGCGCCGGGGCCCGGCGGGGTCGCCCCGGTGATGCCGTCGACGGCCCGGCCCTGACCGCCGAGCATCGACACCGCGTGGCCGAGGCGGGCCACGTCCAGGGCCGAAGCCGGCCGCACCCAGTCGGCCTTCGCGCACGCCGGGTCCGTGACGCGGTGCTGCCGCAGCCACGCGTTGTAGCCCGCGGCCAGGCCGCGCATCAGCTCCTTGGCGGCGCGGCTCGGACCGCGCGGCGCGGGCTGCTTCAGGAGCTTCTCCACCGTGCCCGCCTGCCGTACGCCTCGGAAGTACAGGTCGCTCGCGAGGTTCGTGGTCGCCGACGACAGGCCGCCGCCCGGGTCGCCGTCCGGCCCGAAGTGGCGCGAGCGCTCGCCGCGTACGGTGGTGAAGCTCTGGGCGAGCACGCACACCTGGTCGGCGGCCTGGGCCCAGCCGGTGCCGAAGCCGAGGCTCGCGTAGTCCTTGGCGAGGATGTGCGGGACGCCGTACTCGGTGTAACGGATGGTGGCGGAGAGGCCGCCGCCCGACAGTCGCTCGCCGCCACCCGGCGCGGCCGCCGCCGTGGCCGGCAGCAGGGCCGAGGCGGTCAGCAGGGCCGTGCCCAACGCCACGACGGGTCTGGTACGCATGCGCATCGTGCCTCCCAACTACAGTGAGAGCAGTGGCCGTTGGAGCGTACCAACCGGTACGTAACGTGTCTGGAGGGCGTACGCCAGGTGGTCCGTGGGGCGTGCGGTTCCTTCAGTGCCGCGCGGCCCACTCCGCGCGGGCGGCGCGCACCTCGTCGAGGGCCTGGCGGTGGCCGCCCTCGCGGGCGCGGTGCTCGGCGCGGTCGAGCAGGGCGGCGGCCCCGGCCGGGTCCGCGGCGGTGCGGACCCGGGCCAGCGCGGTGAGGGCGAAGGCCAGGACGGTGCCGCCGAAGGGCTCGGCCAGCTCGACGGCGGCCCGCGCCAGGCGCTCCGCCTCGACCGCGTCGCCCAGGGACAGCTGGAGTTCGGCGAGGTTGGCCCGCTCGAACGCCGTGGCCGTGGGGCGGCCCGCCTGCTCGGCCAGGGCGAGGGCGCGGCGGCCGTGGCGCAGGGCCTGGCGGAGGTCGCCCGCGCGGCGCGCGTTCTCCCGCAGGACGGAGAGCACGGTGGCGAGCAGGGCCGGGTCACCGGACGCCTCGGCGGCGTCGAGGGCCTGCTCGGCCGGGGCGACCGCCTGCTCGAAGCGGCCAAGCAGGCCGTTGCAGGCGGCCTGCTGAGCGAGGGAGCGGGCCAGGAGCGCGGAGCGCGCGGACGGGGGAGGCGCCGGGGCGAGGCCCGCGGTCGCCGTCGGCGGGGCACTGCCCACGGCGGCCTGGGCGGTGCGCGCCGCGTCGAGGCCCGCCTCGTACGCGCCCTCGTAGAAGAGGACCAGGGACCGCGCCATGTGATGCGCGGCCCTGACCTCGGCCGGGGCCGCCGGGCCCGGCGCGTGGGCGCGCAGGCTCGCGTGGGCCTCGGCCGGGCGGTGGCGGCGCGCGAGCACCTCCGCGAGGCGGGCGGCGGCGAGGGCGCAGGCGTCGGCGTGGCCGCGCAGTGCGTACGCGGCCAGGGCCTGCCGCAGCACACCGATGGCCTCGTCGTAGCGGCCCGAACGGTCAAGGGTGAGCGCCCAGTCGAGGCGGACGCGCGCCGCCTCGAGGTCGACGTCCTCGCGCGGGACCGCGCGCTCCCGGCGCCGGGAAGCCTCGTTGAGGACCCGGCGGGCCCGGTCGTCGGCGGGGGCCTGGTCGAGGACGCGCCGGGCGACCGTCGCCGCGCGCACCGGATCGCTCTCGGCGAGGTGGCGCTCGGCGAGCGCGAGGCCCGTCGCGGCCCGCAGGTCGGCCAGGCGGGTGCGCCGGGCGTCGGCCCAGGCGGCGTAGCGGTCCTCGGGGAGCAGCTCGCCGGTGAACGCCTCGAACGCGGCGGTCAGTTCGGGCACGCCCCCACACCTCAAGGCGTTGTCGGCCAGGGTCTCGACACGGTCCGCGTCGATGAGCACGGCCCCCGGCACCAGGCGCAGCAGTGATCCGTCGGCGGTGAGGTAGGAGGACGCGGCGCGGGGCCTGAGCTCGGGCTCCAGGGCGTGGCGCGCGGTGTGCAGGGCGACGCGCAGGTTCCGCAGCGCGGCACCCAGCTCGGCGTGCGGCCAGCAGGCGGCCATGACGTGCTCGCGGTGCAGCTGGTGCCCCGGGGCGAGGGCCAGGAGCTTCACCAGGGTGCGGGCGCCGGGGCGCGGCCAGCGCGCGGCGGGCGGTACGCCCAGGGGTCGCTCGGCGCGGAAGCCGCCGAGCAGATACAGATGCAGCGGCCCGGCGCCCGCACCGGCCGCGCCGTCGTCCGCGTGGGCCCCGCTCCCTCTGTCGTACGTGCGTGCTGACGTGGTCATGGGGTGCAGTTTCTCCGGCCGGGCACGCGGCCACGCCTGTTACGGGTGAATTACTGGCCGGAACTCGCTGGTCATCGCGGCATGTCACGGGCGGGCCGGGTGCGTGATCACGACGTTGTCGCGCGGGGAGTCGATTGCCGGTCGCTTCCGCGTTGACCTGCGATAACTCCCTTCCTGAAGATGTCCAGCGAGCCCCAGGAGCCCCTTGAGTCCTACTGGAGGAAACATGAAGCGACCCCAAGCCCTCGCCATGAGTGTCCTGTTGCTGCTGTCGGGCAGCGCCGTGGCGGCCAGCGCCGCCGACGGCTCCTCGGCGGGGGCCTCCGCCCACCACAGATCCCCGGCCGCGGCCTGGTGCGTGAAACAGGGCGGCAAGGCGCAGGTCCAGGTGCCGTACTACACCAAGACCGGCACCCAGATCGTACGCCTCGGCGGCGAACGGGAGATGTGCGTGTTCACCGCGGACGACGGCTCGAAGCTGACCATCGCGGCGGACACGCTCGCCGCCACGAAGCCGACGCTCGCCGCCCTCGCCTACGTCCACAAGCCCGCCGACCCGGGCGGCCACCCCGGCAACCCGTCCCTCGGCTATTGCAAGGCCCTCAACGGCACGGCGATGTACGGCCCCCGGGCGACGGACGGCGGCGGCTGGGCCAAGAAGGGCGAGACGAACCCGGAGAAGGCGATCCCCGGCTGCATGTTCGGCGACGGTTCGGTCATCGACGCCTGGGCGCTGAAGTACCACTCGGGCGGTGTGGTCCGGGGAGCGGACCTGACGAAGAAGTTCCGCGCGGACCTTCCGTAAGGGGGGGGCGGACGCGGGGCGGGGGCGGCTCAAGTGGCGGTGCTGTAAGGTCCCTTCCCCGCACGCGCCCCGGTCTCCGCGGCCGACGCCCGGGACGGCTGCCGGGCGGTGGGCGCCCCTCCATCGGGCGTCCGGGCGCCCTTCCACCGGGCGTCAGCTCAGCAGCGGCAGGACGAGGGCGAGCACGATGAACGTACTGGTGAACGCGGTGGCCGCGGAGGCCAGTCGCTTCGGCCTGCTCAGCGCGGCGGCGGGCGGTCCCGCGGCGGGCGCGGGGGCCGGGCCGGTGACGTCGTACGCGACGAACCCGAGGAAGAGCGCCAGGGCGACGGTGACGACCGTGACCGCGACACGGGAGGCCCTGGGGCGCCCGTCCCCGAGCTCAAGGGTGGCGGCGACCGTGCACACATCGGTGATCACGGCCATGGCGGACGCCCCGGCCGCGCCCCAGGCCCTGGCGCGACCGGCGCCGTCCGCCAGCGCGAGGCGGAAGCCCACGCGCGCGCAGACCGCGGCGGCCAGGGAGGTGCACCCCAGGAGCACCGCGACGACGACGGACACCAAGACCCCCTCGGGGCGAAGTGCCCTGCGGGCACGACGAGGGGACAGGGCTGACGGTGGCGTCCCCTCCCACCACTGTCCCAGAGTTTCTGAGACAATGGAAACAACGCAGTTGAACGGCGATGCCGGGGGTGGTGATCCAGCATGACGGCGCGACGCGCCGGACGTCCCATGGCCGCGCTGCGACAGGACCTGTCGCCCGCGCTCCGCTCCTTCGCCGTCGAACTGCGGCGCCGCCGCGCGGAGTCGGGGCTGACCCTGCGCGAACTCGCCCGCTCCATCGAGCTGAGCCCCGCCTCGCTGTCCCGGGTGTTCAACGGCGAGCGCCTCATGAGCGAAGCCGATCTGCGCCGTCTCACGTCCTCCCTCGGCCTGGCCGAGGACGATACGAGGGCGCTGGAGCTGCGGCTGCGCCAGGCGCGTGCGGAAGAGGAGGCGGCGACAGACAGCCGGGCAGCCGGACGGAGCGATCTGCACGACCATCTCCTGGTGCTGCGGGAGGAGTCCGGTCTCAGCCTGCGCGAGATCGCCCAGCGCCTGGAAGCCGCCGGAACGCGCCTGGGGAAGTCCACGATCGAGCGGGCGCTCCGCGACCCCGCTCCCGCGCTGCCCCACGCCCTCCAGGTGGCCGAGGCCCTGATCGGTACGCTGCCGGACGCCGAACGCGAGCCCGCCACCCAAGGAGTGCTCCGGGCCGCCCGCGCCGCCGTCACCCCCCCTGCCGTACAGGACACCTCACGACCGATCAGCCAGTGGGACCCGCTCGACCTGGAAGTCCACCCGGCGCTGCGCCCGGCGTCCACGGCCGTCGGACAGACGCTGCCGGGATACGTCCCGCGCGCCCACGACCGGGCCCTGGCCCGCGTGGTGTCGGCCGCCGCCGAGGGCACCAGCGGCATGGCCGTCCTCGTCGGGTCCTCCTCCACCGGCAAGACCCGTGCCTGCTGGGAAGCGGTCAAGCCGCTCGCGCCGAAGGGCTGGCGCCTGTGGCACCCGGTCGATCCCACGCGCGCCGACGCGGCCCTGCGCGGCCTCGACGACGTGCGTCCCCGGACGGTGGTGTGGCTCAACGAGACCCAGCACTACCTCGGCCAGCCCCGCCACGGCGAGCGGCTCGCAGCCGCGCTGCACGACCTGCTCGTACGGCCCGGGCGCGGCCCGGTCCTCGTCCTCGGCACCCTGTGGCCCGCGTACGCGCACCAGTACACCGACCCGCCCGCGCCCGGAGCACCCGATCCGCACCCTCAGGCCCGCGACCTGCTCGCCGGACGCCTCATCCCCGTCCCGGACGCCTTCGACCAGGACGCGCTGAGGTCCGCCGGTGCCCTGGCGCGGCACGGCGACGCGCCCCTCGCGGAGGCCCTCGCCTGGAGTCACGCCGGGCGCGTGCCGCAGTTCCTCGCGGGCGGTCCGGAACTCCTGCGCCGCTACGACACGTCCACCCCGGTCGCGCGAGCTCTCCTGGACGCCGCGATCGACGCCCGCCGCTACGGCGCGGGAGTCGCGCTGCCCCTGTCCTTCCTCACCGAAGCGGCGACCGGTTACCTCACCGACTCCGCGTACGACGGCCTGACCGGTGACTGGGCCGTGGGGGCGCTCGCCGAAGCCACCGCGCCCGTCCACGGCCGCATGGCGCCCTTGCGGCCGCTGCGGCCCGGCCCCGCGCGGGAACGGAGAGACCCTGAAGCCTCGCCCGCCGACCAAGCGTTCCGTCTCGCCGACTACCTGGTACAGGTCGGCCGCACCGCACGCCGGACGCGGTTCCCACCCTCGTCCTTCTGGTACGCGGCCTACGCACACCTGCCCGCCGGGGATCTCTTCGCCCTGTCCACGGCGGCCTTCAGGAGTGCCCGGCTGACGTGGGCGAACCAACTGATCCGTCGTACGGCCGACTTGGGCGGTCCCGTCGTGGCAGGCACGGCCGCCCTCTACTCGAAGGCCGCCCTGACGGAGAGGTCGGGCGACCTCGAAGGCGCCGAGCGGCTGTACCAGCAGGCCGCCGAGGCCGGGGACCCGCTGGCCCTGTTCCGACTGGCCCAGGCGTACGAACGGGCGGGCGACACGGAAGGCGTCGAACGCCTGGCCCGAAGCGCGGCGGACGCCGAGGGATTCCCCCCTCTCCCGGACGCGGACCCGCGTGCCGGGGAGGGCGCCGAACTCCTGTACCGCCGAGCCGCCGAGACCGGCGATCCCCACGCCCTCCTCCGCCTCTTCCGGATGCGCGAGCGGGACGGCGACCCCGTGGGCGCCGAACACGTGGCCCTGAAGGCCGCCGACGCCGGATACGCCTGGCTGTTCAATTTCCCCGTGCGGTGGCCCAACGGCCTGGACGCCGACGGCACGATCACGCCTGCCTTCCCGGAGCCCGACGACTGAGGGCACGGCGGCATGACGGCCGCCAGAGGGCACCGAAGCCAGCGTCCCGGGTAACCCAGTGGCGCCTGATCAGTACAGGCATATGATCACCCGCATGGCGACACGACTCGTTCAGATTTCGATGCAGGCTCGGGACAACTCCGCGGTCGGGCGGTTCTGGGCCGAGGCACTCGGCTGGAAGGTCACCGGCGACAAGGGTGCCGAGACCAACGTCGAACCCGAGGGCTTCTCCTACCCGAACGCCGCCGCCGTCTGCGTCGACGTCATCGGGGTCCCGGAGCCCAAGACGGTGAAGAACCGCGTGCACGTCGACCTCGCCACCACCTCCGCGGCCCACCAGGCGGAACTGGTCGCCCGCCTGACGGACCTCGGCGCGACGCCCGCCGACGTGGGCCAGGGCGACGTCCCGTGGGCGGTCCTCGCCGATCCGGAGGGCAACGAGTTCTGCGTCCTCGAACCTCGGGAGGTCTACCGGGACACCGGGCCGATGGCCGCCGTCGTGGTCGACTGCGCGGACCCCCGCGCCATGGCCGGGTTCTGGGGCGAGGCGATGGACTGGACCGTGCATGAGGTGACCGACGACCGTGCGGCCCTGCGCTCCGCCGAGGGCGTCGGCCCGTACCTGGAATTCCTCCGCTCGTCCGACCCGAAGACGGTGTGGAACCGCGTCCACCTCGACCTCCGCCCCTACGCCGGTGACGACCAGGCGGCGGAGGTGGCCCGGCTCCAGAGCCTCGGCGCGACGCGCGTCGACGTGGGCGGCGACATGGCGTGGACGGTCCTCGCCGACCCGGAGGGCAACGAGTTCTGCGTCCTCACACCGCTCTGAGCGCGCCCTTCCGCGACGGCCGCCCCGGAGGCCGGGCGGGCCGGGACCGCACAGGCCCCAAGGGGCGGACGGACCGTGTGCGGCCCGGCCCGCCCCTCCGGGGCGTTCGTTCGCTACGGAAGGCTGTGCACCTTCGGGCCGACGGCGTTCGACCACGCGTGGCCCGCCGTCGCGTCCCAGTTCGTCGACCACGTCATCGCGCCGCGCAGCGACGGGTAGGTCTTCGACGGCTTGAAGGAGCCGCAGCCGGTGCCGCGGGTCAGGCAGTCCAGGGCGTTGTTCACGACCGACGGGGCCACGTAACCGCTGCCCGCGCCGCGCGTCGACGCCGGGACGCCGATCCCGACCTGCGACGGGTCGAGGCCGCCCTCCAGCTGGATGCAGGCGAGCGCGGTCAGGAAGTCCACGCTGCCCTGGCTGTAGACCTTGCCGTCACAGCCGAGCATCGAACCGCTGTTGTAGTACTGCATGTTGACGACGGTGAGGATGTCCTTCACGTTCAGCGCCGTCTGGAAGTAGCCGCCGGACGTGGACTGCATGTCGATGGTCTGCGGTGCCATCGTGAGCACCAGCTTCGGGCCCGCCTTCGCCGCGAGCTGGCGCAGCGCCTTCGTCATGTAGGTGGGGTTGAGGCCGTTCTCCAGGTCGATGTCGACGCCGTTGAACCCGTACTCCTGCATCAGCGCGTACGCGCTGTTGGCGAACGCCGTCGCGGAGGCGTCACTGTTGACGGAGATGGTGCCCTTCTCGCCGCCGACCGAGAGGATCACGGACTTGCCCGCGGCCTTCTTCGCGGCGATGTCCGCCTTGAAGTCGGCGACGGAGGAGTAGCCGACGGCCGGGTCCAGGTTGAAGGTGATCTGCCCCGGGGTGGTGGTGGCGTCCGCGAACGACACGGCGATGATGTCGTACTGCGAGGACACGTCCCGCAGCTTCTGCACGGTCGCGCCGTTGTTGAAGTTCTGCCAGTAGCCGGTCACCGCGTGCCGGGGCACGGTGCCGTCGCCGCCACCGTCGCCCTTGGGGGTCCGTACGGACACCGCTGTCGACTTCGCCGACTCGCCCGCCGCGTTCGACGCGCTCACTTGGAAGCTGTACGTGGTCTCCGGCGTGAGGCCGGTGACGGTCGTGGAGGCGCCGCTGGCCGAGGCGACCTTCGTGCCGTCGCGGTAGACGGTGTAACCGGTGGCTGTGGACGACGGGGTCCAGGACAGGTCCACCGACGTGGGCGTCGCCGTGCCCGCCGCGAGACCGGCCGGGACGGGCGGTATCTCGACCGGGTCGGGGCCGCCGCCCCCGTCGGGCCCGAAGACGCTCACGTCGTCGACGTAGTACGCGCTCTGCCCGTACCAGCCGTGGGTGTACACGGTGACCGAGGTGGTGTTCGCGCCGGTGGTGAAGCTGGTGGAGAGCTGCTGCCAGGACGAGGTGCCCGGCGTCCAGGTCGACACGTCGGTGGCGCCGGTGCCGCGGGCGCCCAGGTAGGCGTAGCCGCCCTGCACCCAACTGGTCAGCTTGTACGTCGAGTTCGGCTTCACCGCGACGATCTGGGAACACTCGGCGGTGCCCTGGCCGGACGGGGTGGCCTTGAGCGCCTTCGCGCCGCCGTGCACGGGGGACGTGACGGCCACGCCGCTGTTCGCCGCGCAGGTCCAGTTGCTCAGGTCCGCCTCGAACCCGGCGTTCTTGGCGACGTTGACGTCCGCCGCCCCGGCCCCGGCCGCTCCGGTGCTCGCGGCCTTGGTGCCGGTCGCGTGGGTGTCCGCGGACTGCGCGGGCGCGGCGAGCGCGGTGACGGCGAGCGCGGCGGCCGCACCGACGGCCATCGCCGCGCTGATCCTCCGGCGGGCGCCGGGTCTGTCCTGGCGTACACGGTCCACGGGGTGCCTCCTGGGGGGAGAGAGGTGAAGTGCGTGAGCGACGACGGCGGCCACCGCTGTTGCGCAAAGTTGGTCCAGACCAATCGAGTTGTCAAGACCTTGGGACGGGAGAACCTGCGGCGGAGCACCCCACGGCCGTGGCCGCGCAGATCCTGACGCGGCAGGGTGGAGATCGGCGAGGCGGCTGATCTCCACCCCCGGTTCCACCCATGGGTCCAGGTGTTCCGGGCCTCGTCGCAGGAGCCTTGAGGGCATGACGACAACGGAGTGGATCACCGACATCGCCCTCGTCCTGGTCGTCTTCCGGCAGCTGCGGGAAGACCGACTCGACCTCAAGACCTTCCTGGTCCCCCTGGGAATCGTGGCCTTCGTGGCGTACTCGTACCTGGACTCCCTCCCCACCGCGGGCCATGACCTGGTGCTGATCGCGGCCCTGATGGGCGTGGGAGCCGCGCTCGGTGTCGCCGGTGGCGTCTACACCCGGATCCGCACGCTCGACGGACACGTCCTGATCAAGGCGGGGGCGGTATCGGCGATCCTGTGGGTCGCGGGCATGGGCGCGCGGATGGGATTCCAGATGTGGGTCGAGCACGGCGGCGGAGCCGACGACGTGGCCCGGTTCAGCCTCGCGCACCACATCACCGGCGAGCAGGCCTGGGTGACGGCGTTCGTGCTGATGGCACTCACCGAAGTGGTGACGCGCGTGGCCACGATCTTCATACGCAGCCGGAGCCGGAGCCGCGGCCTGACGGTGACCCGCCCCGTGCCCGCCGTCGACCGTGCGGCCTGACCATGCAGTATGTTCTGCCCGTGTCCGCTACGCCGAGTGCCCCGACGCCCCAGCAGGCCGCGGAGCGGGACGCGGGCCCGCGGCCGGTTCCCGGGCAGGACCCGCGGGTGCAGTGGGCCGTGTCCCTCGCCGTCATCGCCGTCGGCGTCCCGACCATCCGGCCCATGGGCTTCAGCGGCCGGGGCCTGGCCGTCGCCGTCCTCTTCGTGGTCAACGCGGCGGCGCTGCTGGCCCGGCGCCTGCCCGAGCACAAGGTTCCCCAGTACCTCGCCCTGGTCTGGCTGTCGCTCGGCATCGTCGCGGCGGCCGCCCTGATCGGCGTCAGCAGCAGCGGCACGAGTTACCTCTTCGCCTTCTTCCTCGCCGGTCACATCGGCTACCGGCTGGAGACCAAGCAGGCCCTCGTGCTCGCCGGGGCCTGCGGCCTGCTCTGCGGCGGCGTCCTGTACTTCCACCTCGGCCCGGGGCACGAGCTGTTGCCCTGGACGCTCGGTCTCACCACCGGCACCCCGGTCCTGATCGGCATCATCAACCGCAGCCAGCGCCGGGCCGTACGGGCGGCGATCGACGCGGCGGAGTCCGCCGAGCGCGCCGCCCGGGCCGAGGCCCGGACCGCCGTGCTGACCGAGCGCAGCCGCATCGCCCGGGACGTGCACGACGTCCTGGCACACTCGTTGGCCGGGATCAACATGCAGCTGGAACTGGCCGACGCGCTGCTCGACACCGGCGACCTGGACCGGGTGCGTGCGGCCAACAACAAGGCCCACGACCTGGTCAAGGAGAGCCTGAAACAAGCACAGTGGACCGTGCACGCGCTGCGCGAGGACGCGCTGCCGCTCCTGGACAGCCTGACCGCGATGCTCGCCTCGACGGGCCATCGCGATGCCCTCACCGTCACCGGAACCGTCCGCGCCGTGTCGGCCCAGGTGACCCAGAACCTGCTGCGCATCGCCCAGGAGGCACTGACCAACGCCGCTCGGCACGCGCCCGGGGGAGAGGTCGGCGTGGAGCTGGAGTTCACCGCCTCATCGACCACGCTGAGCGTCCGCAACCGCCCCGCCACCCGTAAGGTGAGCGTGGACGTCGGCAGCGGAATGGGGCTGATCGGAATGCGCGAACGCGTCGCCCTGCTCGGCGGAACGCTCACCGCGGGCCCGGTCACCGACGGGCCGTACCAGGGCGGCTGGCAAGTGGAGGCAGTGATCCCGGGATGAGTGAACCGACGCAGGAGCCGCGGCGGCTGAGGGTGGTCGTCGCCGACGACCAGGCCGCCGTGAGGGAACCGCTCGCCGCGGTGCTCGGGCTGACCGAGGACATCGACGTCGTCGCGTCCGCCGCGCACGGCGGCGAGGTGCTGACCGCAGTCGCGGCCGGGCCGGTGGACGTCGTCCTGATGGACCTGAGGATGCCCGTGATGGACGGCATCGAGGCAACCCGCCGACTGAACGAGGAGCACCCGGAGGTGGCGGTGGTCGTCCTCACCACCTTCGCCGACGACGACTCGATCCTCGGCGCGCTCGGCGCGGGAGCCCGCGGCTACCTCACCAAGAACGCGGGCCGCCAGGACATCACCCGGGCGATCCGGGCCGCTGCCGCCGGTCAGTCCGTGCTCGACCGCGAGGTCCAGGACCGGCTGCTCGCCACCGTCAGGACCAAGGCGCCCACACGGGGACAGGCCCTGCCCGAGGACCTCACACCCCGCGAACGCGAGGTCCTCGCACTGATCGGCCAGGGCCTGCCCAACCGCGCCATCGCGGAGAAGCTCTTCATCAGCGAGGCCACGGTCAAGACCCACATCAACAACCTGTTCGCCAAGGCAGCCATCCGCGACCGGGCCGACGCCGTCCGCCGCGCCATCGAGGCGGGGCTCGCCTGACGGTGGGCTGCTCCCGTCCCGGAAGGCACCGAGGCGGCCCCCTCAGGGCTCGTACAGAGGCAGGAAGTGAATGACCGCTTCCTCATACGGATGGGCATCCCGGACCGCCTGCTGGACGGCAGGGGCCTGTTCCACCTCACAGACGGACTCGACCCTGCATTCCCTGCCGTGCCGCACCACACCCACCTCCCCGTCATACGGCTGCGCACCGGGCAGCGGCTGCCACCTACCGGTCACGCTCCACACGCTGGAACACCGCGCGTACTCACCCACCCGCCCCGCCCCGGCCGCGTGGAGCGCCTCGACCACCACCTCCACATGCGTCTCCGGAACGGATATCTCGATCTTCAGTCGCGTCATGACCGGGACCCTAACAACGTGCCCTGATGAGCGGCCTGGTCAGCACACCAGGAGCCGTCGCCAAGAGGGCACGGCCCCCCTCTTGACCCCCGCCCCGGCGACCCACAGGATCACGCCATGACGGATGTCCGCAGCAGTACGGTCGACGGGGTCCTGCGGCGTAGTGCACGCCGTTCGCCGCAGGCTGTTGCCCTGAGGTACGGCGAACGGGTGTGGACGTACGCCGAGTTGGATGACGCCGTTTCCCGGGCGGTGCGGGTTCTCGGGGAGAGCGGGCTCGGGCGGGGGGACCGGGTCGCGGCGTACGGGCACAACTCCGATGCCT
Organism: Streptomyces sp. NPDC053474; assembly: GCF_044544845.1. Lineage (NCBI taxonomy): Bacteria > Bacillati > Actinomycetota > Actinomycetes > Kitasatosporales > Streptomycetaceae > Streptomyces > Streptomyces sp. NPDC053474. Next base: position 205,983 of record NZ_JBITXV010000012.1, on the reverse strand, counting down.
ACCTGATCGGCTTCCTGGCGTGCTCGCGGGCGGGCTTCGTGCACGTGCCGGTCAACCAGAACCTCACCGGCGACGACCTGGCGTACGTCATCGAACAGTCCGGGAGCACGCTGGTGCTCGCCGACCCGGACCTCGCACCCCGGCTGCCGGACACCGTGCGGGTGGTGCCCCTGCGCGACGCGGCCGACTCACTGCTCACGCGGCTCGCCGCCGTGGCGCCGTACGACGGGGAGGAGCCGGACAGCGGCGACCTCGTGCAGCTCCTGTACACCTCGGGCACGACCGCCCACCCCAAGGGCGCCATGATGAGCCACCGCGCCCTGATCCACGAGTACGTCAGCGCGGTGCACGCCCTGGATCTGAAGGCCTCGGACCGGCCGCTGCACTCGCTGCCGCTCTACCACTCCGCGCAGCTGCACGTGTTCCTGCTGCCGTACCTGGCGGTGGGGGCCGAGAACACGATCCTCGACGGGCCCGACGCCGCGCGGATCCTGGACCTCGTCGCGGCGGGCCGCGCCGACAGCCTCTTCGCGCCGCCCACCGTGTGGATCGGGCTCTCCCAGCACCCCGACTTCGCCACCCGCGACCTGAGCGCGCTGCGCAAGGCGTACTACGGCGCGTCGATCATGCCGGTGCCGGTCCTGGAGAGGCTGCGGGAACGGCTGCCGGGGCTCGCCTTCTACAACTGCTTCGGGCAGAGCGAGATCGGCCCGCTCGCCACGGTCCTCGGGCCCGACGAGCACGAGGGGCGGATGGCCTCCTGCGGGCGGCCGGTCCTCTTCGTGGAGGCGAAGGTCGTCGACGTCACCGGCAAGGAGGTGCCCGACGGGACGCAGGGCGAAGTCGTCTACCGCTCCCCGCAGCTGTGCGACGGATACTGGGGAAAGCCGGAGGAGACCGAGGAGGCCTTCCGCGGCGGCTGGTTCCACTCCGGTGACCTGGCCGTGCGCGACGCGGAAGGCTACTTCACCGTCGTCGACCGGGTGAAGGACGTCATCAACTCCGGCGGCGTGCTGGTCGCTTCACGCCAGGTGGAGGAGGCCCTCTACACCCACCCCGCCGTCGCGGAGGCGGCGGTGATCGGCCTGCCGGACGCGCGCTGGATCGAGGCCGTGACGGCCGTCGTCGTCCCGGCCCACGACACGGCACAGGTCACCGAGGCCGAACTCATCGCCCACGCCCGCGAGAAGCTCGCCGCGTTCAAGGCCCCGAAGCGGGTCCTGTTCGTGGACGAACTGCCCCGCAACGCCAGCGGCAAGATCCTGAAGCGGGAGCTGCGGGACCGGTTCTCGGACGGCTGACTCCAGCGGCGCGGTACGCGAACCGCCGACCGCCAGGGCCCGGACCTGAGTACGCGTACTCAGGTCCGGGCGGGCACGTTCGACCACAGTGGGAGGCGGACCGGACAACCCACAGGAGACGACCATGTCCCCCAGCCCCACCCGCCCGCGCACCGCCTCCCGCCGACGGACCCGCACGGCCGTGGTCGCCGCGCTCACGGGAGCCGCCGCCGTCGTCGCGCTCAGCGGCTGCTCCGGCCTCTCCTTCCGGGACGACATCTGCGGCGGCGGTGAGTACCCCGTCATGACCATCGGAGGGACCGGCTCCGCCTGCGTCAAGGACGGCACGAAGGAGCCGAAGGGATACACGCGTTACCCCGAGGGCAAGGTGCCGCAGAAGGTCGACGACAAGTGGGACGTGTACTGGCGCACGCACACCGTCGACAAGAAGGGCGACATCATCGACGCACCGGACGCGGAGTGACCCGGCCCCGGCAGCTCGTCCCCAGCCCTCCGGCTCGTCCCTAGCCCTCCGGATAGAAGACGAACAGCGTGCAGCCGGTGGTCGTCGAGGGCACGTGCCACGAACCGGCCGGGGCGTGCAGGAACGTACCGGGCGGGTAGTCGCGAGCCCCGTCGTTGAAGGTGCCCGCGACGACGTAGACCTCCTCGGGGCCGGGCTCGTGGACGTCGCGGTGCGGCCAGGACGTACCCGCGTCCATCTCCAGCATGGTGGCGTGCGCGCCGGTCGGCCCCCGCCACAGGGGACGGACGCGGATGCCGGGGAACAGCTCGCGGACCGGGGCTTCGGCGGCAGGGACGGAGGTGTAGCCCTCCTGCATGAGTATCTCGGGGTGCATGCCCACCACAGTGCCGCCTCCGAGCCGGGCGGAGCAGAGTCTGCCCTGACGCCATGGGGTACTTTTGTGCCATGCATCGCGTGGTGGCTCTGGTGCGGCCGGTGCAGTCGGTCTTCGAACTCGGCTGCGCCGTCGAGGTCTTCGGCACCCAGCGGCCGGGCGTGCCCCGGCACTACGCGTTCGAGACGTGCGCGGAGGTGCCCGGCCCGGTGCCGACCACGGGTGGGTACGCGATGTCCGTGACGCGGGGCCTGTCGGCGATCGAGGCGGCGGACACCGTGGTCATCCCCGGCTGGCTGCCGGTGGAGGAGCCGCTCTCCGACGGCGTACGCGAAGCGCTGCTGCGGGCGCACGCGCGCGGGGCGCGGCTGGCCACGATCTGCTCCGGCGTGTTCGCGCTGGCCCGCACCGGGCTCCTGGACGGCCGCTCGGCGACCACGCACTGGGCGCGTGCCGAACAGCTGCGGCGCGAGTTCCCCGAGGTGCGGGTGGAGCCGGACCGGCTCTACGTGGACCACGGCGACGTCGCCACCAGCGCCGGCGCGGGCGCCGGGTTCGACCTGTGCCTGCACCTCGTACGGAACGACCACGGGGCCGCGTACGCCGCCCTGCTCGCGCGGCACATGGTGCTGCCGCCGCACCGTGAGGGCGGCCAGGCGCAGTACGCCCCGCCGCCTCCGCCGGGGGACGCGCTCGACGGGCTGCTGGAATGGGCCGACGACCGCCTCGGGACGCCGTTGTCGGTGACCGACCTCGCCGCGCGCCTCGGCGTCTCGCCCCGCACCCTGGCCCGCCGCTTCGCCGACCAGCTCGGCATGAGCCCGGGCGCGTGGCTGCTCTCCCGGCGGGTGGCCGCCGCCCGCACCCTCCTTGAGGAGACGGACCTGCCCGTCGAGGCGATCGCGGCCCGCGTCGGCCTCTCCTCCGCCGTCAATCTGCGGCGCCGCTTCCGCGCCCGGACCGGCACGACCCCGGGCGCCTACCGGCGAGCGTTCCGCGTCCCATGAGCCACCGGCCCGAGCGTCCGGCTGCCGTGCCCGTCGAGTACGTCGCCGGTCCCGGCGGGCACCGCCTGTGCTACCGCGACCACGGCCCGGCACTCCTGGCCCTGCACGGCCACTTCACCGACGGCCGCACCTTCACACCCCTGGCACGGGCCCTGGCGGGCCGGCAGCCGCGCCTCGTGCGCGCCCTCGTCGTCGTGGACATCGGGGCCGCGCGGGCGCGGGACATGGCCCGGCGGCGGGCGCGGGTCCGGCTGGTGGAGCTGGACACCGGGCACACCGTGCACGAGACCGACCCGGAGGGGTTCGCGGGGGCCGTGGGTGGCTTTCTGGCAGGGCTGTGAGTGGGCGTGCGCGCCCGGGGGCCTCCGTCAGGGCTTGCGGTTGCGCATGTCCACGATCCGCTTCACCTTGCCCACCGACCGCTCGATCGACTCGGGGTCGACGACCTCCGCCGAGATGGAGACGCCGATGGAGTCCTTGACCGCCGACTCGACCTCGCGCGCGGCGGTGACGCGGCGCCCGCGCGGCGTGTCCACGCGGGACTCCACACGCACCGTGAGGGCGTCCATGCGGCCCTCCCTGGTGAGACAGAGCTGGAAGTGCGGGGCGAGGCCCGGCGTGCGCAGGATGATCTCCTCGATCTGCGTGGGGAAGAGGTTCACACCGCGCAGGATGACCATGTCGTCGCAGCGGCCCGTGACCTTCTCCATGCGGCGGAAGACCCGGGCCGTACCGGGAAGGAGACGCGTCAGATCCCGGGTGCGGTAGCGGATGACGGGCATGGCCTCCTTGGTGAGCGAGGTGAAGACCAGCTCGCCGAGCTCGCCGTCGGGCAGCACCTCACCGGTGATCGGGTCGACCACTTCCGGATAGAAGTGGTCCTCCCAGATGTGCAGGCCGTCCTTCGTCTCGACGCACTCCTGCGCGACCCCGGGGCCGATCACCTCCGAGAGCCCGTATATGTCCACGGCGTCGATGGCGAACCGCTCCTCGATCTCGTGCCGCATCTCCTCCGTCCACGGCTCCGCGCCGAAGATGCCGACCTGGAGGGACGTGTTGCGCGGATCGATGCCCTGCCGCTCGAACTCCTCCAGGAGCGTGAGCATGTACGAGGGCGTCACCATGATGATCTCGGGGCGGAGGTCCAGGATGAGCTGCACCTGGCGCGCGGTCATGCCGCCGGACGCGGGGATCACCGTGCAGCCGAGCCGCTCCGCGCCGTAGTGCGCGCCGAGCCCGCCGGTGAAGAGGCCGTAGCCGTAGGCCACATGGACCTTGTGGCCGGGCCTGCCGCCCGCGGCCCGGATCGAGCGGGCCACGACGTCCGCCCACATCGACAGGTCCTGCTCGGTGTAGCCGACGAGCGTGGGACGGCCCGTGGTGCCGCTCGACGCGTGCAGGCGCCGCAGCTCTGACTGCTCCACGGCGAACATCCCGAAGGGATAGTTGGCCCGCAGGTCCGCCTTCGTGGTGAAGGGGAAGCGGGCCAGGTCGGGCAGCGTATGGCAGTCGTCGGGGCTGAGCCCCGCCGCGTCGAACGCGGCCCGGTAGAAGGGAACGTTCTCGTACGCGTGCAGCAAGGTGTCCTGAAGGCGCTCGAGCTGCAGCGCTTCGAGCTCCTCACGACCGAGCCGCTCCGCGGCGTCCAGGAGTGCCGGTGTACGCGCCATGGGCGGATACCCCCGTCCGAGCCGGGCGGCCGAGCTATCGGCCGATCTTGTTTCGGGGTCAGTAATTCAAGCTTTCATGGCTTGTGGCAAGGGTCTCGTACCCCGTGCCGTAGCCGCAGCAGCGGGCGCGGTGCGCCCGGCGGGAAACTAGGGTTTGCGGGCGACCGCGCCGTACATGGCGATGTCCTCGTCCTTGATCATTTCACCCTCCGTGCCGTCCGGGCGCCACTTGTGGACCTGGACGATCCCGGGCTCCACCAGGTCCAGGCCTTCGAAGAACCGCCCGGCTTCGGCCCGGGTGCGCAGCCGCATGGGCAGGCCCCGCGCCGCGTATTCGCGTGCCACCCGCGCCACGTCTTCCGGCGCGAAGTCGGCGGTGCCGACGGACATCGCCAGATAGCTGCCCGACGGCAGGGGTTCCAGGAGCCGCTTGACGATGCCGGTGGCGTCGTGCTCGTCGAGGAGGAAGTGCACGATGGCGATGATCGTGAGCGCGACGGGCTGGTCGAGATCCAGGGTCTCGCGCAGCTCGGGGGCGTTCAGGATCGTGTCCGGGTCGAGCATGTCGGCCTCGATGTACGAGGTCATGCCCTCGGTGGTGCTGGCGAGCAGCCCCTGGGACAGCGTGAGCACGATGGGGTCGTTGTCGACGTACACGACGCGGGACGCCGGAGCGACCGACTGGGCGATCTCGTGGAGGTTCGGCGAGGTCGGGATGCCGGTGCCGATGTCGAGGAACTGCCGGATGCCCGCCTCCCGCGCCAGATACGTCACGGCGCGGTCCATGAAGTCGCGGTTGGCCCGCATGTGGATGGGCAGGGCGGGCCACTCCTGGGCCATCACGTCCCCTGCCTCCTTGTCGGCGGGGTAGTAGTCCTTGCCGCCGAGTATGTAGTCGTAGATGCGCGCCGAGTGCGCGCTGGCGGTGTCGATCCGGTCGGCCGGCCATCCGTCGTCGTGCGACACGGCCCCTCCTGTCAGTCGTGATCTCGCCCTGCGGCGAGCTGTGCGTTCAGTTGCGCGGCGTGCCTGTGTGGTGAACCGTTTCGCGGGAGCGGCCCGGGCCGTGCGCGGAACGGGGGAAGAGCTGGGCCCCTAGGGGCCGCCGTCCTAGCAGAGGAAGTCGGCGTCGCCCGCCTTCACGCTCGCGAGGAAGCGGGCCACTTCACGCGGCGTGAGGATCAGCGCGGGCCCGCCGGGGTCGGTCGACTGGCGGAAGGCCACCCGCCCGTCGACGAGCTTCTTCGCCTCGAGGCAGGCGCCTCCGGCGTCATCGCTCCAGGGCTTGCGCCAACCGTGGGCGCCGAGCTCCCGGGAAGGCATGCCGTTGCGTATGGGGTGCACTCACAGCTCCTTACGGATCGCGCCGAGCAGGGCTTCGGTCTTCCGGGCGGGCGCCGCCTGGGCGCCGAGGCGGTCCAGGGCCTCGCGGTAGACCACCACGTCGTCGCCCTTGTCGAGGTAGACGGCCCCGACCAGGCCGTTGACGTAGACGATGTCCGGCAGCTCCGGGGCCTTGAACCGGAAGATGTGGAACGCTCCCGCCCGCATGGCCGGGTGGGGGCCGTTCTTGAAGGGCATGATCTGCAAGGTCACGTGGGGCTGCGCCGTCACCGCGATCAGATGGTCGATCTGCGCGCGCATCACGGCGCCGCCGCCGACCGGCCAGCGCAGCACGGTCTCGTCCATCACGACCCACAGGTGCGGGGGAGCGGCGCGGGTCAGCAGTTCCTGACGCTCCATGCGCAGGGCGACCTGGCGCTCCGTGACCTCGGCCGCGGCGTGCGGGTTGCCCGCGCTCAGCAGCGCGCGGGCGTAGTCCTCCGTCTGGAGCAGGCCGTGGACGAACTGCGACTCGTAGGCGCGGATCTGGTGGGCGGCCTGCTCCAGGCTGAGGTAGGCGGCGAACCAGTCGGGCATCACGTCGCGGTACGAGTGCCACCAGCCGCGCTGGTTGGCCTCGCGGACCGACTGCAGGAAGGTGTCGATCTCGCGCTGGTCCGCGACGCCGTACGTCCGAAGGAGCTTCTCGACGTCGGAGAGGCGCAGCCGCGCCACCTTGGCGGCTTCGAGCCGGCGGATCGTCGAGTGGCTGACGCCGATGGTCTCGCCCGCCTGCTCGTACGTCAGACCGGCGCGCGTCCGCAGGTCCTCAAGGCGCTTGCCGAGGATCATGCGCAGGACCGAGGGGGCGCCGCCCCACGCCGTTCGCGCTGCCATGCCCCACCTCCCCGCACCTGTACGCGGTCGCGCCCGCCGAGGGCGTCTCACCGGTGCCTCGATCGCAGTCTGTCACGATCATCGGCCGATGTGAGCAGCTTGCGCGTGACGAATTGAAAATTTCAACTCAGCGGTTGCAGTCCGCTCTTCACAGGTGTCACAGTGGATGCGCTGTCAGGAGCATCAAGAGACCGTGATCATCATGGAGTTGACGGTCCGTCATGACAGAACGGGCCCGGCCGGGCCCAGGCCATGACTCGCCCACGGTGGTGCCGATCCGGCGCCACCGCCCCGGCGGCCCGACGACGGGCGGAGGGCGAGCACGTACGCGTCGTCACGCCGTGGTGCGTGGCCGACACCGTCGGTGAGGCGACGGCGAACGAAAGGCGACCCACGTGGTTTCCCCCACCCACCCCACGCCTTCGGATCTCGTGCCCGGGCCGCTGCCCGCGCACCGGTCGACCGTGTTCCGTTTACCGGCCGTCGCCGCCTCCGTACGGGCGGCGCGCATCCACGTACGCGAGCGGATGGCGGAGTGGAGCCTCGCCCCGGAAGTCGGCGACGACGCGGTCCTGTTGATCTCCGAGCTCGTCACCAACGCGATCGCGCACGCCTTCGGCGACCACGTGGTGTGCCGGTTGTGCGTGACCGGACAGCGGCTCCGCATCGAGGTCGAGGACCAGGCCCGGGGGGACACGGTGCCCGCGCCGCGCCCACCGGACCTCGACAGGGAGAGCGGGCGCGGCCTCGCGCTGGTGGACGCGCTGGCGCAGGACTGGGGCGTCACGCCGACCGGCGGCGGTTCCGGCCAGATCGTCTGGGCCGAGCTGTCGCCGGTGGCACCGGACTTCGGCGGCGCGGACGCCTGAGGAGCCTGGCGGGCGTCTGAGGGGCTGCCTGCGGACGTCCGGGGGCGCCGCGGACGCCTGAGCAGTGCTTCCGGTACCGGCACGTGCCTGACAGGCGCGTGCCGGTACCCCTAGGTTTTCCCCGTGGACGCGCTCACGTGGATCTCGGCGGCCGTGGCGTTGGCCAGTGCCGCGACGACGGCGTTCCTGGGCTACTGGCAGCAGCGCCGGACAGCCGCGGCCGAGCGGCTCAACTACATGAACCAGTACGGGGCGTCGCTCGCCTGGGCGGCCTTCGACCTCCAGAGCCGCCTCTACAACGTCCTCCGCGGCAGGTACCTGGTCTTCTTCCTGCTCCAAGGCACCGAGCAGGACGCGGAACTGGCCCGGCGCAGCACTGTCTACGTCCTCGCCGAATACCTGGGCTGGGTCGAAATCCTCCGGCGGGACGTCCAGTTCCTCGACCTCGGCGGCAGCCGCCCCAACCGCCGCGTCATGCACCAGCTGTCCCGGATCGCCGAGACCCTCAACAGGTCCACCGCCTACCACGACGAGCTGCGCCTGTTCCGGATCCAGCAGCGCGCCATCGGCAGCGTCATGATCCACCCCGACAGCGAGCCGGGCCGCAGGCGCTGCCTCGACTACGCGGAGTTCTGCGAACGCCTCGACGCCGACGAGCGCTTCAGGGCGTGGTTCGCCGCGGCGCTGGCCGACGTGGACACGATCGCCGCGGACGGCGCGCCCTCCGCGCCGCGCCTCCAAGCGCTACAGCGCCAGCTCGTCGAACTCGTCGACCTGCTCGACCCGGACGGCGTACGGTTTCCGCAGTTCCACCGCCAGCGGTTCGCGGACGACGAGGAGGGCACGGCCCCTTCGCGCGCCTGGTGAGCGGCTCACACCGGCATGGCGCACCGGAAGACCTGCCGCGAGCCGCCCTCCGGCCCCGGCTCCGCGGCCTCGGCCGGGGTGAAGCCGAGGCGGGCGTAGAAGTCGCGCGCGCCGCTGGTGACGGCGCCCGGGTGGTCGGCCCCGAAGGTGATCACCTCGATGGTGCCGGGGCCGGGGCCGAACCGGCGCCCGGCCTCCGCCATCAGCGCCTGCCCCACGCCTTGGCCGCGGGCTTCCGTGGAGACGACGAGCCAGTGGACGTGGTACGTCGGGGCACTCCCGCCGAACAGGAGCCCGCCCAGCAGGCCCGTCCCCGAGGGCGCGGGGGCGACCAGGGCCGAGGAGTCGCCGATGTGGTCCCGCACGGCACGGTGGAAGCCGGGCTCCTCCACCATCGGGCCGAACCAGTGCTCCACCTGGGCCGCCAGGCTCAGGAAGCCGGGGAAGTCGTTCTCAGTCGCGAGTCTGACGATCATCGGGCCAGTGTCACAGGCGCGCGGCCGCCCGGTGCCGTGGGGGCCTCAACTGTCCAGCAGTCGCCACGCCGTGAGGGCGAGGGTGGCGCGGATCAGGCCCGCGGGCGTGGTGAGTTCGATGCCCAGGGCCTTGCCGATCAGATCGAGCCGACGGGCGACGCTGCTGTGGTGCAGATGGAGCCGGTCGGCGGCGCGGCGCAGCGAGCCCGTGGCGCAGTAGGCCTCCAGCGTCTCCAAGTCCTCGGGGGCGTCGGCGACGAGGCCGATCGCGGCCACGTCGGCGTTGCCGCGCGCGGCCTCCCGCGGCACCTGCGCGAGGAGCGCGAGCGCGCCCAGGCCGTCGTAGCGGACGACCGGCCTCCGCTCGGTGGCGAAGCGCAGTGCCGTCCGGGCCTCGCCCCAGGACCGTTCGGGGCTGTCGGCGGTGCCGACGCCCGCGCGCACGCCCGCCGGGAAGCGGTCCAGGTCCACGGCGCTGGCCAGGACGACACCCACGTCACCGAGTGGGGCCGCCTTCACCGGGCGGTCCGGGCAGAGCGCGGCGCTGATCCGGTCGAGCGGAAGGGACGAGCGTACGGCGACGACGCGCAGCGGCACCCCGGCGGCGAACCCCAGCAGGCGCAGCGCGCGGGCCCTGGCCGCCGCGTCGCTGTCGCCGCTGACGGCGAGCTCGACGAGGGCGGGGTCGGCCATGGTGGTACGGGCCGGACCGTACCGCTCGACCACCGCCGCGGCGGCGATGGCGAGCCGGTCGAGGAGCACCTCGTCGAGCGGCCCTGCCGGTCCGGCGCGCTCCAGCCACACCGCGCCGATCTCCTCCTCGTCGAGCGTGACCGGCGCTGTGGAGGACGCGGTCGGCGCTGGAGCGGTCGCCTCGGTGCCGTCGGGCGAGAAGCGGATCGGCCGCCCCGCGCCGTGCAGCCGGATCCCGGCCGCGCACTCGGCGAGGCCCGCCGACGCCCGGGCGAGCGCCGGGAGGTCGACCCGCCGTCGCATCAGCGTGTCGTAGAACATGACGACGCGGATCGCGCCCTCGACATGCGCATCCAGCTGGGAAAGACGTGCGGCCAGTGCCTCCATGAACAGGAGAATAAGCGGCGCTCGGCGCACGGCCCCTGACGGAGCGAGTGCCGCATCCGGCGGTCCGTACGAGGTTCACGCCGGTTGCGGCACGACGGCGACCGGGCAGGCGGAGTGGCGCAGAAGCGTGTGGGCGGTCCGGCCGAGGCGCGGCCCGCGACCTCGCCGGGCTCCGACGACGAGCAGGTCGGCACGGGCCGAGGCGCCGAGGAGCACCCGGTGCGCGGCGCCTTCGACGACGTGCTCGAGCACCTTCATGGAGGGGTGGTCGGCCACGGCGTCGCGCACGGCTGAGGCGAGGCCGTCCGCCGCGCGCCGCTCACCCCCGGCCCGGTGACCGGCGCCGCCGGTCCCGTACAGGGGACGGCGCCACACCCGTACGGCCTCCAGGACGACGTGCCGCCGCTCGGCCTCGTCGACGGCGAACCGGACGGCTGCCGCCGAGAGGCCAACTTCTCCGACGCCGACCACGACGCGCTGCCGCGTCCCGGCCCTGGCCTGGTTGTCGTGGCGGCCGCGGAGCACGATCACCGGGCAGTCGGCCCGAGCGGCGACGCCGAGGCTGACCGAGCCGAGCAGCAGCTCCACGATCCGGCCGCGCCCGCGTGAGGCCATCACCAGCGCGACCGCCTCGCGGCCCTCGCGCAGCAGCGCCGGGATCGGATCCCCGGCGCTGACCCGGACGGAGAGCTTGAGGTTCTCGTCGCGCCGCCGCGCCCGCCGCGCGGCGATGCCGACGACGGTGTCGGCCAGTTCCTCGGCCGACGGATCGCCCCGTACGTCCGCGAGCGTGAGGTCGCCCCCGCCCTCCCGCGACGCGGCGTGCACGAGGCACAGCGGTACTCCGCGCACGGCGGCCTCGTCGGCGGCCCAGTCGACGGCACGAAGGCTGTGCTCGGACCCGTCGACTCCTACGACGAGGGGGAGTTCCATGCACCTCACCTCTTCCGAGGACGCTCAGTGGTGCGTTCCTGTGGGCATCGAGCGGTGCGGAACAACGGCGAACGCGTGGATCGCCGTGGGCAGGCAGGGGGAGACATACGGCGTCACGAGTCACGCCGCTCCGCCAAGATGCTCAGATTCCGTACGCCGGTGACGCGCGGTGCTGCGGCCCGCACGGCGCGGTGGGACGCTTTCGGCAGGCAGCGTACCCACGGCTGTCCAGGGGGATGCGATGCGGACAAGGCGACGCCTCAGGGGCGCGGGCGCGGTGGCCCTCGTGGTGGCTCTCGTGGTCTGCGGCGCGGCGGGCTGCGGCGGTGGCGGCCGGACCCCGTCGGATCAGCGGGGCGGCACCGACGGACCGGCCTCCTCGCTCGCCTCGGCGCAGTCCGACGGTTCGAGCGCGGACGCACCCGGCGACCGGGGCGGTGGCACCGGCGATCACGGCACGGACGGAGACGGCGGGGGAGTGGGCGGCGGCGACGGCCGCGAGGGCGGCGGCGAAGGCGGGGACGACATCCCTCCGGCCTCCGCGCCACCCGTCGCGCCCGGCGAAGGCGAGATCAGCGGTATCGGGGTGTACCCCGGTGGAGACATCGGCGGCGTCGACAGCAGCAGCCCCTCCGTCGACGGGACGACCGGCAGCACCTCCAGCTCACCGCCGCAGCCGTGCGGCGACTCCGGTGGCGGGGGCGGTTCGTGCGCCCCGTCGGCCACGCCCGGATCGTCCGCGGTAGCGCCACCCACGCCGGGCGGCGGATCCTGAAGAGGGTCCGGGACTTTGCCCCCGGCACGTTTGGAGATGCGCGTCGATTGCTGGATAGAGTTGTTCCCTCTTGATTCATCACCGCTGGTCGAGGGGGCGATCGGCGGTCGGTGGACGACTGACGTCCTGGGGAGGGCTTGCCGCGCATGAGTCGTCGCTCTAGTGGTCTGGTCGGTGTCTGGGCCGAGGCGCAGCGCCAGCAACAGCGCCAGAGGGAAGCCGAGGCCAGGCTGCGAAGGGAGCAGGAGCGGGAGGCTCGTGCCCGGCAGCGCCAACAGGCCCGCGACTACCGGGAGTACCGCCAGACGGAGGCCAGGCGGCGGACCGAGGAGCTGGACGCCCAAGTCGAGGCCCTCCAGGGGCTGTTGACGGCAGGGTGTCGCGGGCCCGCCTTCCGGGCGGCCATGCTCCTGCGGGCCGAGGAGGTCGAGCCGTTCTCGCCGGGGCACCTGGCCGTGCCGGTCACCATGCCGGACCCGAACCAGTACCAGGCCCAGGGCGGTTGGACGGCGAGCCGCCGCGCACAGGCGCAGGCCGAGGCGCGGGCCAGGTTCGAACACGACTGGCGGGCCGCGCAGGCGGCGGAGACCCAGCGCCAGCAACAACTCGCGGCGCTGCACCAGCAGTACGCGCAGTGGGCCGAGAGCCAGCTCTCGGAGGTGCGCGGCTACAACGCGAGCATCGCCGAGGTGTCCGCGGGAGTGCGGCGCGGTGACCCCGAGTCCGTGGTGGAGTACTTCTCCGCCGCCCTCTACGCCTCCACCGCCTGGCCCGAGAGCTTTCCGCGCCGGATCTCCGCGGCCTACGATCCGGCGGCACGACAGCTGGTCCTCGACTGGGAGCTCCCTGGCTTCGGCGTCGTCCCCGAGACGAAGGCCGTGCGGTATCTGGTCACTGCCGACGAGGAGAAGGAAACACCGCGCCCGGTGACCCAGCGCCGGTCCCTGTACCGCGACGTCCTCGCGCAGTGCCTGCTGCTCGTCCTGCACGACCTCTTCGCCGCGGACGAGCACGGGGCGCTCGAGTCGGTGGCCCTGAACGGATTCGTGGACGACCACGACCCGGCGACGGGCAGACAGACCGAGATCTTCCTGGCCACCGTCATGGCGCCGCGCTCCACGTTCACGCAGATGCGTCTGGAACAGGTGGACGCGGTGAGCTGCCTGGCCGACGGGCTGCGGGGCCAGCTGACGGCACGGCCGGACCAACTGGTGCCCGTACGCCTCGGACGCAGGCCCCACGACGTGGGCAACCACGTCGTGACCCACGGCGGTGACGGCGACGAACCGGACCTGTACGACATGGATCCGATCGTGTTCGAGTCGCTCGTCGCGGACCTCTTCCGCGCCATGGGCATGCAGGCCGTGATGACGCAGCGCTCGAACGACGGCGGTGTGGACGTCGACGCCCTGGACCCCACTCCGATCCGCGGCGGCAAGATCGTCGTGCAGGTGAAGCGCTACCGCAACACCGTGCCGCCCACGGCGGTGCGCGACCTGTACGGCACGGTCCAGGACCAGGGCGCCAACAAGGGCGTGCTCGTCACCACGTCGGGATTCGGGCCCGGCTCCCACACCTTCGCCAACGGCAAGCCCCTGGAGCTGATATCGGGCAGCGAGCTCGTCGACCTGCTGCACCGGCACGGACTGCACGGCCGCCTCGGCGAGCGCACCGCGCCCTCGCCGCCTCCGGCCCCCGAGCCGCAGTCGCAGGACCACAACGTCCTGGGCATGTCCTGGTCCGGCCCCGTGGCCCTCGACGTGTGCGCTCTGGTCTGCTCGGGCCACCGCGTCCTCAGCGACGACCACTTCGTGTTCTTCAACAACCCCCGGACGCCGGACGGAGCGGTCCGCGCCCACCCCGCCACGCCGCCCGACAAGGCCGCCCTCCGCGTCTCCTTCGAAGCGCTGCCGGACGCGGCGGACCGGCTGGCCCTCGTGGCCGCGATCGACCCCGAGGCCAACCCCGACGCGGACCTGTCGGGCTTCACCGACGCCCGCATCCGCCTGCTGGATCCCGCGCTGACCGAACTCGGACAGCTCGAAGTCTCCGACGGCCGCGCGGGCGAGACGGCCCTGGTCCTGGGGTCCTTCCGCCGCCGGGCGAGCGGCGACTGGGACTTCGTCGTGGGAGGCAAGGGATACCCGGGCGGCCTGGAACAACTGCTGCCGGACTACGGGATCGCCGTGGAGTAGGGGTCCGTCCCCTAACCTCGTGCGGGGAGACGTCAGCTCCCACGTGTCACCCCTTGGAGGAGGCGATGGTGCTCGGAAGGGGCATGCGGTTGCTCGGGGGCGCCCTGGTCGTGGCCTGTCTGGTGCTCATCGGCCCCAGCACACCGAGCGGTGCCGTCTTCGGCAGGTCCCAGCCCGTCGAAGCCGTCCGGGACGTCGTACCGAACCGGGTCATGACCTGGAACATCTGCAATCCCTGCGGCGAGAACAACAACGTCGGCCGGGCAGCGGAGATCGCCGCCCAGGCGCCCCAGGTCATCGGCATGCAAGAAGCCTGCGTGCGGGACGTCGAGAGGATCCGCGACTACCTGGAGGACCTCCACGGGCTCGTCTACCACGTCGAGTACGGTTCGGTCCTCCGCAAGCGCGGCCGCTGCGGAGGATGGCCGTGGAGCCCGGGGGCCTTCGGCCAGGCGATCCTCTCCGCGGCACCGATGACGGACCGTGTGAACGTGGAGTACCCCGACGGCGGCTCCGAGGACCGCGGGTACATGGCCGTCACCACCCAGGTGGGCGGCAAGGCCGTCCGGGTCTTCAACACGCACCTCGCCCAGCGCAGCCAGGAAGCGGTCCGGGCGGACCAGGCCGGTGTGCTCGCCACGGAGGTGGCCTGGCACGACCGCGCGATCGTCCTCGGTGACTTCAACGCCGTGCCGGGCGCTCCCGAGCTCCGCCGGATGTGGGCGCTGGCCACGGACACGGATCCCGAGTGCCACCCCTCGCTGGTCGGCGCCTGCAAGCCGACCACCGACTGGAACCTCACGTTCGACTACGTCTTCCTCCGCGGCATCGCCCCGCTCGAACACCGTGTGCACCCCAGCGCGTACTCGGACCACCACCTGGTGCGGAGCGACCTGGACCTGACCTAGCGCGCCACCGCGGCCGTGCGTCGGGGCGCGCGGCGGAGGAAGGCGTGAGCGGGGCGTGCGCTGGTAGCGCACCGCCCTGCCCAGTGTGTGGTCGCACCACGCTGCGCCCCCCTGGCCGGAAACGGTTGAGGGCCGGTCGTTCGTCTCAAGAGTGGGAGCCGAGGGGGCGCGGCCGGGGGGCCGTGCGGGCGTGGGGGGACACGGCCATGAAGCGGACGGGACGAGTACGGAACTGGCGACTATGGGGGGCGCTCCTGGGAGCGGTGCTCCTCGTCGTCACGGCGGCGATGCCCTGCGTGGCCCTGGTGGGCGGCGATGCGGACCGGGCCGTGGCCACGGCCGGGACGGACCCCGCACCGGGGCCGTCGGGCACAGCCGCGTCCCCCTCGGGGCCGCAGCCCGATCCCCAGCCCACGGCCACCGAGACGGGCGACCCGGAGCCAGGGCCCGATCCCGTGGACCCGTCACTGGGCCCGCAGGGCCAACAGGTACCGCAGGGCGGGACGTTCACGGCGACGGGCAGTGACTTCGACTGCTCCGAGGGGGAGGGCCTCGCGGGCCCGCTGACGTTCACCGTGCAGGGACAGCCGCCGGTGAGCGTGACGGTCGACGCCGGCGGAAGCTTCGCGCAGCAGGTCTCCGTGCCGACGAACGCCACCCCGGGGCGGTACGAGATGACGGCGTTCTGCTCGGCCGTGGCCGACGCGCCCGCCGCCGAAGCCGTGTTCACCGTCGTGCGGGCGGCCCGGCCCGACCCGCGGATCTCCCTGTCGTCCGATGCCGGAGAGCCCGGCGACCACCTGACCGTCACGGGTACGGGCTTCTTGTGCGACGCGGGATCCGGAGCGGACATCCTGTGGGACGGGCAGTCCGTCGCGGGCGGCACGCCCTCCGAGAGCGGAGGCTTCACCGTCCCGTTCCACGTCCCGGCCTCCGCCGCGGAGGGGGGCCACGAGGTGACCGCGACCTGCCGCACCCCGGAAGACGTCCGGGCCTCGGCGACCTACAGGGTGAACCGGCCGGTCACCACACCGTCGGGCCCGTCGGAGGACCCGCGCGAGGTCACGATCCACATGTCCGGCTACCCGGCCGCCTGCGTCAAGGGCGCGATCGTCATCGGCGGGCGCCGACTGGACACCTGGCTGGACTCCGACTCGACCGAGGGCACGGCCGAGCGGGGCCGCTGGGAGCTGATCGACCTCCACGCCCGGATCCCCGCGGCCATGACGGGCCGCCGGGACGTGAGCCTCGACTGCCCGGGACGGGGGCGGGAGAAGGCCGGGGAGATCACCCTTCCCGCACGGGACCAGCTGACGCTCTTCCAACTGCCCCTGGGGTCCACCCGGTTCCCGGAGGGGAAGACAGGGCCGATCACACCGAATCCGTCGAAGAGCCCCACGCGCAGGCCGGGCGGCGGCTCGGGCACGCCGAACGGAGGCAAGGGCCATCACCACCACGGTGGCTCGGGTTCCCCGCACGACGATGACGAGAAGGACCCGAAGGACGCTGACGGGCACGGCTCGACCAGCAAGGATCCGGACCTGGGTCTCGTCGGTGCCCTGCGCACCCCGGCCGACGTGTCCTGGGCCCTGAAGGACCTGGCCGGATCGTTCGGCATGGCCGCCTGGTTCCTCGTGGTGGTCCTCCTGCTGGAGAGGGCCTTCCCCTCCCAGCTGGCCGACAACGCGCTGAGCCGCTGGTGGCTCCGCCGCCAGGAGCAGAGGCGGGCCCGGTCGCCGCGACTGCCCGGGTGGCTCAGGGCGTGCGGGTTCGCGCTCCTCGGCGGCTCTCTGGCCGTCTGGGCCGACACGGACACCACGGTGGGTCCGGCGACCGCGATCAAGGTCGCCGGTGCGGCCATGGGGATGCTGGTCATCCTGCTGGCCTACGAGAAGACCAAGGACACCCTCCAGCACCCGCGCCGGGACGGCATCCGCTCCGAGCTGCGGGTGGTCCCCGCGGGCCTGCTGCTCGCGGGCCTGATGACGGCGATGTCCCGGTTCCTGGAGTTCCCCGTCCCGTACGTCTACGGCCTGGTCGCGGTCTACATGGCCCTCAGGTCACCCCGCCGAAGGGCCGACGACCCCGACGACGGCCTGCCCAAGGGACAGGCGATCCTGATCGGCGGGATCTGCGTACTGGCGGCCGTGGTCCTCATCTGGGTCCTCGGCGCCCCCTTGCTGGAAGCCGCGCGGAAGGAGCACGCCGAGCCCGGAAGCATCCGGTACGTGCTCGCCTACGCCGTGGGACTCGCGGTCGTCGCGGGCATCGAGGTCGTGGTGTTCGGTCTGCTCCCGCTGTCCGGTATGGACGGGCGCAGCCTGAAGGAATGGAGCAAGCCCGCCTGGTACGCCCTCTATCTGGTCGGCCTGACCTTCTTCTTCCACGTCCTGCTGCACAGCCTGCATCCGGGGGTGGGCAGCGAGCTGGCGGTCGACGGGGACCTGCGCTGGTGGACGCTCGGCATAGCCACGGCCTTGTTCCTGGCCTTCGGGGCCGTCTCCGTGGCCTTGCGGTGGTATGTGGGGCGGGTCGAGCGGCGGCCCCAGACGGCCTGACGGGCCCCAGACGGCCTGACGCCGATGGCGCCCGGCGGGCGGGAACGCGGCCCGCCGGGCGCCCGTGCGACCATGGCGTGTCATGACCACAGACGGGGACCTCACCGAAACCGAGCAGGCCGGGCACGGGGCGGGCGGTTGGCCCGACGCGCCCGGTGACACGGCACTCACCATTAAGGTTCCCCAGGCCGATCCGCTGGTCCGGGCCGGGTTCCCCGCCCATGTGACCGTGCTCTACCCGTTCCTGCACGAGAGCCGCGTCGACGCGGCTCTCCAGCGGGAACTCGCCGCGCTCTTCGCCGGGCACGACGCCTTCACCCTGACGTTCGCCGAGTTCGGCCGCTATCCCGGAGTGCTCTACCTGGAGCCGTGGCCGCGCGACCCGGTCCAGGCACTCACCAAGGACCTCACCCAGCGGTGGCCCGAAGCGGTGCCGTACCGGGGGCTCTTCGGCGCGGGACTCGACCCGCACCTGACGATCGCCACCAGCGAGGCCCCCGCCGCGCAAGAGGCCGCGTACGACGAGCTGGAGCGCGAACTCGCTCCCTCGCTGCCGCTGGTCTGCCCCGTACGCGCGGTCGAGCTGATCGTGTGGGACGGCGCGCGCTGGCAGGGCCGAGCCCAGTACCGGCTCGGGTGACGGCTCACCGCCCCTTGGGCGCGCGCCCGGTGCGCAGCATGCGCAGGACGGCTCGCTCGGCGGGCCCCTGCGTCGCCGGGATCCCGTACGTGCCGGTGGCACCGAGGCGCGGCAGGACGGCGGCCACGGTGACGCCCTCCTCGTACAACTCGATGGCCCGGGGGTTGATGTACGAGGCACGGCAGACGGCCGGAGTGTTGCCGAGGTAGGCGGCGACCTCCTGGACGGACCGGCTGATGGCGCGCTTGCGGGCGGTCTCGCTGTGTGCGGCGCCCTGGGACACGGCGAGGGCCACGGCCGCCATGACGGTGGCGTGCCAGGTCCTGAAGTCCTTGGCGGTGATCTCCAGACCGGCCAACTCCTTCAGGTAGGCGTTGACTTCCGCGCTGCTGAGCTCGTGCCAGTCGGGGCGCTCCCAGTAGACGAACAGCCGGTCGCCGCCGCTGCGCCGGTGCGCGAGGGCGCTGAGACTGCGGCACGCGGGCGGGTCGGCGACCGCCTGGACCTGCTCCTTGCCCTGCTTGGAGGGGTAGGTGAACACCACCTCGCCACGCTCGCAGCGGGTGTGCTCGCGCAGCAGGGTGGTGAGGCCGTAGGTGTCGTTGAGATCGGCGTAGCGGTCGCTGCCGATCCGGAAGAACCCCAGGTCGAGAAGGCGTACGGCGGTGGCGAGGACTCTGTGCCGGGTGAGCCCGCGGTCACCCAGGTGTGCTTCCACGGCCTCCCGCACCTTCGGCAGGCGGGCCGCGACGTCGAGGACGTGCTCGTGCTTGGCCCGCTCCTGCTCGGCGCGGAACTGCGGGTGGTACAGATACTGGCGGCGCCCGGCGGCGTCGGTGCCGACGGCCTGGAGATGGCCGTTCGCCTTGGCGCAGATCCAGACGTCCTGCCACGCCGGGGGGATCACCAGCGCCTTGACGCGCTCCAGCTCGGCGCGGTCGCGCACGGGTCGGCCGTGCGGATCGAGGTACCGGAAGCCGCGCCCGTGCCGTTTGCGGGCGTAGCCCGGGTCGGTGGGGCGGCTGTGGGAGAGGCGCACGCGGACCTCCTGGACCTCGGCGGGCGGCCGTCGGCGCGGTTCAGCCCGCCGCGTTGTCGACGCGCAGACGCACCTGCTCCGCCAGGCGCCGGAGGCTGTCGTCCAGCGCGGCGTCGACGGCCTCCTTGCCCGGGTCGTGGCTCTCGTCGAGGAAGGTGAGGTGCACCGTCGCCTCACCGGAGCCGCCGTCGACTGCGGTGACCTGGAGCCAACCGGTGTAGCTGCCCTGGTCGCGGGTGCCCCATTCGAGCCGCATCTGCTCGCGTCGTACGCGTAGTTCGGCGGCGGTGTCCTCGTCCGTGCGGTCCTCGTGCACGGTCACGTCGGGAAGGTGCCCGGCCCGCACGTGGAGGGCGTCCGGCAGCCAGCTGTCGAGCCCGTCGACGTTGGCGGCCTGGTCGAAGACGTACTCGGGCGGCGCGGGCATCGTGCGCGAACGCTCGTACTCGGTCATGGCGGTCCCGTCCTCGGGTGGCGGCCGTACGGCGGGCACGCGTGCCCGCCGTACGCGGACATGAGCCCTCTGGGGAGCCTCAGTGGCCGAGGGCCCGCTTGAGTTCCTTCTTGTTCATCGACGAGCGGCCCTCGATGTTCTTCTTCTTGGCCTCCTCGTACAGCTGGTCGCGGGTGGGGCCCTGGGAGCCGCTGTGCGAGCGCTCGCCGCCGCGCTGGGACGCGGACTTCTTGTCCTGCGTCGAGGTCCTGCTCGCGGTCTTGGACTCGCCGGAGCGCGCCCGCTCCTTGTTGACCGTCCGGGCGGCGATCTCCTTCGCGCGCTTCGTGGACTCCCCGCGCTTCTCCGCGCTCTCCTTGATGTGCTCGTACTGGCGCTCACGCTTCTTGCTGGATCCAGCAGGCATGGGACAACCTCTCTCGGGTTCTGTTTCCTCGACGGTGATTGCGGCGTGGGCGGCTGCTGGCGGACGCGTCCCTGGGCAGGGGACTCGCTCCTCGGCCTGCGCGTGCGTGCGGGGGACGTCGCGGCGTGGCCACTGTGCGGCTTCGACGGAGGCCGCACACGAACATCGGCGCTGCCGCTTCGCGAACGCGCCTCCTGTCCGAAGCACGTTGGTCGTCTGCCCTTCCACTCTCGGGGCAAACGGACGGGGCCGCCTCTCGGGACGTCGAGGGGCGGCCCCGTGGGGCGTCGGTGACGCGTGGTGCAGTCCGCTATCCGAGCCCGCCGCCTCCGAAGCTGCTGCCGCGCCCCTTCCTGTGGTCCTTGGGGTCCTGTGAGGGGCTGGGGTGCGTGCTCGACTGGCCGTAGCCCTCTTTCAGCTCGTGCGGGGTGAGCCAACCGCCGTCGTGAGGCACTTCGTCCGGGTCGCGGTACTCCCGGACCTCCCTGACGGGGCCGTCCTCGGGCAGGTGCGGTTGTTCGTCCGGACGCGGCCGCCTGGCCTCCCGCGCCTGTACGCGGCGGCCCCAGATGAAGGCGGCGATGAGAACGCCGACCACGGCAAGACCGGCAATCCACATCAGCAGCGCCGTGCCGGAGGAAGCAGCGAGTTCCCACTCCATGGTCTTCATATGAGTGTTGTACCCGCCCCCGTGCGAAAAATAGCCAGTCATGTAGGCCTCCCATATGTCCGGGCGGAAATCCGCTCTTTCTTACTATGTCGCTTCGGAATAGGTATTCGCATTCCAAGGGTCGGGTGCCCGGCCTGCTGGCTTCGGAAGCAGCCCGCATGTGCCAGGCGGTATGAAGTTGCGGTGTCCGGTGCCGCCGGGGCGCGTCAGCCGAGAAAGCGGGAGGCGACGCGCAGGTCGGACACGAGCCCCGCGAAGGCCTCGTCGCGGTGCTTGGACCGCAGGACCGCCGAGGGATGCACGGTGGCCAGCAGTCGGCGATCGGCGTTGTCGGCACTGCCGCTCTCCGCCTCGGCGAGCGGCAGATCGGTCCCGGGTGCCAGGGCGAGCAGGGCGCCCCGCGATGCGGTCACTTTGAAGGAATTTCCCAGCAGGGATTTCCCGGCGGTCGCGCCGAGCGCGACGACCAGTTCCGGGTCCACCCGTTTGATCTCGGCCGCGAGCCAGGGGCGGCACGCGGCCATTTCTCCGAGGCTCGGCGCCTTGTGAATGCGGCGCTTCCTGCCCTCGGTGACGGGCGCGAACTTGAAATGCTTGACCGCGTTGGTGACGTAGGTCTGCTCGGCGTCGATCCCGGCCTCGTCGAGCGCCGAGCGGAGCAGCCGCCCGGCCGGACCCACGAACGGCTCGCCCGCCCGGTCCTCCTGGTCGCCGGGCTGTTCTCCGACCAGCATGAGGCGGGCGCGGGCGGGGCCCGCGCCGAACACGGTCTGCGTGGCCTGTGCGTACAGCGGGCAGCCGCGGCAGTCGGCGGCGGCGCGGCGCAGCGCCGGGATCCCGCCCCGCGCGGGCACATAGGGCAGAGCGCTGTCGGCGGCCTGCCCGGTCGAGCGCGGCACGGTGCCCCCTTGGGTCAGCCGAGTGATTCCTCGGGGTGGGCCTGCGTCTGGAGCCGCCAGTACTCGCCCGGGCAGCCTGCGGGGAACGGCGGGAACCGGTGGCCCTTCACATCGGTGCTCCAGTGGTGCCCGGCGCCGCAGTCGCATTCGTAGATCCCGCTGGAGGGCACGATCTCACCGGGATGCCAGGTGGTCTTCTCCTCGCTCATGACTCCAGGTCTACGTCGGGCGCCCGCGCTGCGCGACCCGGGCCGGGGCGGGGCCGCACGGGCTCGGCGCGGCACGGCCGCCAGCAAGGGCCAGGGTGCGCGGCAGCCGCGAGGCGCCCGAGGGGCCGCGTGGGAGCCAGCTCATGACCCGAGGGGCCACAACCGACGCCGCTGGCCCGTGGGCTGGTGCCAGGCTGGCGCCATGGCAGTCCGCGGAGTCTCCGCCACGGCGGTGGCATATGCGGCGCCCCGAGCTGAGGCGTGGCTGGCCTACTGCTCTGACCTGCGCAGGTGTGATTCTGATGCGAGGTGACGCCACCGGTGACACGCATGGCGCCACAAGTGGCTCGCCATGGCGCCATGGATGTGCCATGATGGCGGCATGAGGGGGCGCCCCTCGGTCTCATCGGCCGAGGGGCGCGCGTTTCGCGGAGAACCATCGAAGGGGTCGGACCATGGAGACAGCGCAGAGCCAGCAGCAGGTGGCAGCGCCGGGCGCCGTCACCGCCTTCGCCCGCTTCGTGCTCTGCGGCGGCGGTGTCGGTCTCGCCTCCAGCTTCGCCGTGGCAGGCCTCGCCTCCTGGCTCCCCTGGGCCCTGGCCAACGCGCTGATCACCGTGGTCTCCACGCTCCTCGCCACCGAGCTGCACGCCCGCTTCACCTTCGGCAGGGGCGGGCGGGCGACCTGGAGCCAGCACATGCAGTCGGCCGGATCCGCGGCGGCCGCGTACGTGGTCACCTGCGTGGCGATGTTCGCCCTCCAGCAGCTGGTGGCGGCGCCCGGAGCGGTGCTCGAGCAGGTCGTCTATCTGTCGGCCTCCGCGCTCGCCGGTGTCGCGCGGTTCGTGGTGCTGCGCCTGGTCGTCTTCGCCCGGAACCGCTCGCGGGCCGCGGCCCCCGCCGCCTCTCCCGTGCGGGCGACGGTGGCCCGCGCCGCTGTCCCGGCCGGTCCCGCGGTGCTCTGCCGCGCGGCCTGACGGCTCCCTCCCGACCGGCACGTTGGGACCGGTGCGGCCATGCCGGACGACGTACGGCGTCGAGAGCCCGCCCCGTCCGTCAACGGGCTCAGATTCCCTACGCCGAGCACGCACAGGGCTGCGGACCGCGCGGCCCGGTGGGATCCTTTCGGCAGGCAGCGCAGCGTACGTACGGGCTGTTCAGGGGGGTGCGATGCGGACAGGGCGACGCGTCAGGGGCGCGAGCGCGGTGGGCCTCGCGGTGGCCCTCGTGCTGTGCGGGGCGTCGGGATGCGGAGGCGGGGAAGGGAAGGGGACTCCGTCGGACCCGCACGGCGGCTCCGACCGGTCGGCCTCCTCGCTGACCTCCGCACAGCCCGGTGACTCCAGCGCGCACTCGCCCGGCGGCGACGGAGACGGCGAAGGCGGGGACGACATTCCGCCGGTCTCCGCGCCACCCGTGGCGACGGGAGGCACGGGCGGCGGCTCCGTCGCAGGCATCGGCGTGTACCCCAGCGGAGACACCGGCGGCACCGACGGCGGAACCCAAACCACCTCCGGGGGTCTCTCCGGTGGCGCCACCACCGACCCGCCGCCCCCGTGCGGCGACCCGGGCAGCGCGGCCGTCACCTGCCCACCGTCCCTCACGCCCGAAGTCTCCGAGAGCGGCCCGCCCACGACGGACGACGGCTCCTGAAACGCCGATGACAGCACCGGACCCACCGCCGCGCCGACCCCGCCGTACGACACCACCGCAGGGAGCGGGCCCACGCCGCCGCCCCCGGCCTCGCGTACGCGGCCCGGCCCGCCCGGCCCCGCGCCCGCCCCGGGCGCGCCAGCCACCGGACACGCCCCCCGCCACTCCGCCGGACGCCGACACCGGCGGCCACCTGGAGTACGCCAACTCCCTGCTCGGAGCGGGCTCCTTCGCCGTGGCGCTGATGCTCTACGCGGGCTACCTCTACGTCGACGCGTTCTACAGCTACTTCCACCTCGGCACGTTCGCCGTCGGGTTCGACTCGCTGGAGTTCGCCCTGCGGAGCCTGCGGCTCGTCACGCTGCCGGTGTTCGCCGCCCTCGCGGTGCTCGTCCTCATCCCGTACACGCCGGAGCTGATGTCCCTGCTCGGGGTGGAGCAGCGCCAGGTGCGGGCCGTACGGGAGTACGGCCACACCCTCGCGCGGCTGCACCCCTTCCTCATCGTCGCCGGGGTCGTCCTCATGGCCCTGTGGCCGCTGCTCGGCGGCCTCAACTGGATCGCACCCCTCTGCGTCGCCGTGGGGCTGCTGCTCGGGCAGACCTCGGCGGCGACCGCCCGCTCGCCCCGGCGGCGACGCGCGTGGGAACGGGCCGTCTCCCTCGTGGTCGCCGGGGCGTTCCTGATGTGGGTCGTGGCCCTGGCAGCCGGTGACCTGGGCCGCCGCGACGCGCGGCGCACCTCGCACCGCCTCGTGAACCGCGTGGCCGTCGTGGTCCTCAGCACCGAACGCCTCAGCCTGACCGGCCCCGACGTCGTCGCCGAGGACCTCGGCAAGGGCCTGCGCTATCGCTACCGCTACAGCGGCCTGCGACTCCTGGTGGAGCGCGACCACCGGTACTACGTCCTCCCCCTGGGCTGGCGGGAGGACAGGGACGCGACCTTCGTCATCGAGGACGACGACACGGTCCGCGTCGAACTGCGGCCCGGCGCCCGCGTCGACGGGGCGGGCACGCGGGGCTGACTGACCGCGCGCACCGCAACAGCCAGGTGCGACAGGGCTGTCACAAGCGTCCGAGATCGCTTGACGTCGGGGCGGAGGGAGAGCCGACAGTGTCTGTTGTCGATCACCGGAGCGGGCGCTACGCGCCCGCTGGTGGGACCGCAGCGACAAAGGGGGAGTTCGCATGACAGCGACCTGCGTCATTCTCGACATCGGCGGCGTACTGGAGATCACGCCGGACACCGGATGGGTGAGCCGCTGGGAAGAGGAGCTGGCACTGCCGCCGGGCACCGTCCACGAGCGGATGCGGGACGTGTGGCGCGCCGGGAGCGTCGGGAGCATCGGCGAACGGGAGGTGCGCGCGCAGGTGGCGGCCCGGCTGGGGCTCACCGCGTTCCAGACCGAGGCCTTCATGGCCGATCTGTGGGCGGAGTACCTGGGGACGCCGAACGACGAGCTCATCGACTATGTCCGCGGGCTGCGGGGAAGCTGCCGACTGGGCATCCTCAGCAACAGCTTCGTCGGCGCCCGGGAGCGGGAGTCGGCGCTGTACCACTTCGACGAACTGGTGGAGCAGATCGTCTACTCCCATGAGATCGGCATCGAGAAGCCCGACCCGCGCGCCTTCGAGGCCACGTGTGCGATCTTGGGGGTCAGGCCGGAGAACTGTCTCTTCATCGACGACGCGGCGCCCCATGTCGACGCCGCCCGCGCGGCGGGCATGCGGGCCCACCTGTTCGAGGACAACGCCCGGGCGATCGCGCGCATCGCGGCTCATCTGGACGCCGGGGCCGTGGTTCCTGACCCCGCACGCTCCGGTGACGCGGGCGGGGCCAGCGTGCACCGATAGCCACGGGCCAGGACGGGCAGAAAACCGTTGGTCGGGGAAACGGCGGGGTCATTACCGTGACATCGTTCTGCCTCCTCGACGGCGAAGCGCGGTCATGAGCATCCCTGGACGAGACGTACTCGCTGCCTTCCGGCTTGTCGGTCGGCCCGTTCGGCTGCCCGGTGGGGAGGGGCGGAGCGTGCGCGTGGGGGATGTGGTGCTCAAGCCGACCGGTCCGGCCCCCGAGTTCGCCGAGTGGCTGGGCGACATCATGGCCTCGGTGGTGGAGGACGGCTTCCGTGTCGCGCGGCCCCTGCGTGCGCTCACGGGAGCCTGGAGCCACGACGGCTGGACCGCGTCCCACGTCGTCGCCGGGGTCGAACCCGACCACACCGCCGCACCCCGCTGGGGCGAGATCATCGCCGCGGGGCGCGCCTTCCACCGCGCGCTGGCCCACCTGCCCCGGCCCGGCTTCCTCGACCGCCGCCGTGACGGGTGGGCGACCGGGGACCGGGTCGCCTGGCAGGAGCAGGACGCCGACCTGCTCCCCGCGGTGCGTGCGCCGTACGCCGCGCTGATCGCACTGTTCGGCCCGAAGCCGCAGGCCAGACCCCAGCTCGTGCACGGCGACCTCACCGGCAACGTGCTGGTCGCGCCGGGCCTGGCCCCGGCCGTCATCGACTTCTCGCCCTACTGGCGCCCACCGGCCTTCGGCGAGGCCGTCGTGGTGGCTGATGCCCTGATCTGGCACGGCGCGGGCCCCGACCTGCTCCACGAGGCCGTCGCCGCGAACGGACCCGACGCCGTCGCGTACGTCGCCCGCGCCCTCGTCTTCCGTCTCGTCACGACCAACGAACGCCTCCGCGAGCAGCCGACCGAGCAGTCCCGCGCCACGGTCGCCGAGATCCGCCGCTACGAGGACGCGGCACGGCTTCTCGCCGCCATCGCCCCGCGCCCTGGCAGTTGACACGGTCCGCTGGCCGCTGCCGGAAGCACACGGCCGTCAGCTGCCGATCGTGGCCAGTGCCGGGCGGAAGGAGGAAAGGGCGCCCACCACGTGCTGCGGAGCCGACCACGTATTGCCCACGAGCCTGCTCCACCAGATCTGCTCGTCGCCCGTGACGCCCTTACACGCCATGAACGTCGTGCCGTCGGGCACGCCGTCCCTCCCGCGCGCGGCTGCCTCCGACGCGTGGGCGCCCGGTGCGGCGATCGTCGGTACTCCGGCCGCCGCCGCGGCTGCCGCGCCCACGCGCAGCACCTGGCGGCGGCTGGGTAACGCGTGTGTCTCTGACTCCCTCATCGTTCCCCCTCGGCTTGTGAACTCCGTCAACCCGCCCCTCCGCGGGCGCGGGCACACCGACTATGCCGAGAGGCGCCGGTGGAGCCCAGCCTCCGTCCCGCTCAGCGGGACGGGCGGCAAGGCGGCCCTGGTCACGGCCGTCAGGTCTGGTTATTTGGCCAGATAGCCGCCGTCGACGACGTGGTCGCTGCCCGTGACGTACGAGGCGTCGTCGGACACCAGGAACGCGACGAGGGCGGCCACCTCGGCCGGGTGGGCGGTGCGGCGCAGGGGGAGGGAGCCGACGAGGCCGTCGACGGTGGGGGGCGGCAGCTCCGCGAGCAGGGGCGTGTCGACGACGCCCGGTGACACGGACAGGACGCGGAGCCCCCGATCGGCGTACTCGCGGGCCGCGGTCCGGGTGAGGGCGAGGACGCCCTGCTTGGCGGCGGCGTACGCGGCGTGGCCCCGGAAGCCCGAATGCGCCGCGATCGAGGCGAGGTTGACGATGACGCCCCCCGGCGCCATCGCGGGGAGCTGGCAGCGCAGGGCGTGGAAGACGCCGTAGAGGTTCACCTTCATCACGGTGTCGAAGTCGGCGGGCGAGAGGTCGGCCAGCGGGTCGAGCGGGCCCATGACACCGGCGCTGTTGACCGCGACGCGCAGGCCCCCGCGCAGGCCGGTGGCTTCCGTGACGACGAGGCCGACGCTGTCGGGGTCGGTGACGTCGACGCGGCGGGGCAGGGCGGTGCCACCGGCCGCGGCGATCTGCCCGGCCACCCGCCGCGCGCCCTCCTCGTCGAGGTCCGCGACCACCACGACGGCTCCCTCCGCGGCGAACCGCGTCGCGCACGCGGCGCCGATCCCGGAGGCGCCGCCGGTCACCAGGGCGACCCGGTCGCGCAGCCGGGCGGGCCCCGGGCCCGCGTCGGCCGGCGGCTGTGCGTGCGTTGTCATGGGTGGCTCCTCACCGGGGCGTACGGGGTGGGTCAGGACGGGCGGGCGTGGGCCGTGAGCGGCAGGCGGTCGGGGCGCAGGACCGTTCCGGCCAAGGGACGTACGGGGGTGGCACCGGCCGGGGTCAGACGCCGGTGGGCCGTGAACGCGGCCAGGGCCAGGGTCAGTTCGGTCCAGGCGAAGTCCTCGCCGAGGCACAGCCGACTACCCGCGCCGAAGGGGAGGTAGGTGTGGCGTGGAGCCTTCGCGGCGGCCCGGCCCGGCCAGCGGTCGGGAGCGAAGCGGTCGGGGTCCTCGTACACCTGAGGGTCACGGTGCAGGCCGTACGGGCTGAAGAAGACCTCGGCGCCCGGCGGGAGCCGTACCCCACCGAGGGCCACCGGCCGCACCGCGCGCCGCATCAGCAGCCACGACGGCGGATGCAGCCGCAGGGCTTCGGTCAGCACCTGCCGGGTGTAGACCAGGGCGGGCAGGTCGTCGAAGGCGCAGGGGCGCCCGGCGAGCGCGGTGTCCAGCTCGTCGTGGAGGCGCCGCTGGACGTCGGGCCGACGGGAGACCTCGTACAGCGTCCAGGCCAAGGAGGCGCTGACGGTGCCGGTACCGGCGAGGAAGAGGGTGATGAGCTCGTCGGTCACCTCGGCGTCGGTCAGGGTGCCGTCCGGGCCGCCGGTGAGCAGCAGCATCGACAGCAGGTCGCCGCGGTCGTGGCCGGTGGCGCGGTAGGCGTCGACGACGCGGTGCTGGACGGCGACGAGGCGGCGCAGCGGCCCGTCGTCCGGAGGCCGCCATGCCGGAAGGAGCGGGAGGCGCTCGGCCCAGGCGTGCAGCGGGGACAGGGCCAGGCGCATCGCGTGGTACTTGACGGACAGCCAGTCCTTGACGGCGGTGTGCAGGGCGGGGTCCTGAGGCGCCGCGAAGAGGGTGCGCAGCAGGATGTCGAGGGTGAGTCGGTCGATCTCCGGTACCAGGTCGAGCGTGGTCCCGGGCTTCCAGGCCGCGGCCCGGGCCAGGCAGCGCTCGGCCATGACGTCGGCGTAGCGGGCGATCCGGGCGTGGTGGAAGGCAGGCTGCAGCAGGCGGCGGTGGCACAGGTGGCGGTCGCCCGCGGCGGTGATCAGGCCGTCGCCGAGCGGCACGCGCAGCGCGTCGAACATCGCGCCCTTGTCGAAGGAGCGGGCCTGCGACGTCAGCAACTCCCGGACCAGGTCCGGCGAGGAGACGACATGGACCGGGCGCGGGCCGATGTAGATCTTCGACACCGGCCCGTACCGCGGCAGCTCGCGTACGAACCGCAGCGCGTCACCGCGGAACCGTGCGGCGTGCCCGGTCAGCGGCCGCCTGCCGGGCACGACGGGGGCCTCGACGCTCGCGGGCCGGGTGCCGGGCCGCATGTCAGCCGCCCTCCGCCAGGCGTCGCTTCCCGGCGAACAGGCCGTCCGCGGCGAACGCGTGGGTGTGTGTGGGGAAGTGGGTGAGGAGCGGCCGGGGCCCGTACATGAGCGGTACGCCGGGCCAGGTGCCGTCGGCGCGCTGGGTCTCCAGGAGGTAGGCGAGCCCCTCGGCCCAGTAGTCGGCGGC
The DNA here is from genome assembly GCF_044544845.1 of Streptomyces sp. NPDC053474. Classification (NCBI taxonomy): domain Bacteria; kingdom Bacillati; phylum Actinomycetota; class Actinomycetes; order Kitasatosporales; family Streptomycetaceae; genus Streptomyces; species Streptomyces sp. NPDC053474. Next base: position 176,666 of record NZ_JBITXV010000012.1, on the reverse strand, counting down.
CAGGAGGCCGCCGCGTTCCAGGGCCGCGAGCGCGAGGCCGGTGGCCGCGGGGGCGCTGGGGCCGCCCGCCTCGACGGGCCAGCCGCCGTCGGGGTTGCGGGTCTCGGCCAGCGCCCGGGCGGCGGGGTGACCGGCCTCGGGAGCCGCGCCGTCGACGGCGGGCAGGACCTCGGCGGTCGCGTACGGCAGGCCCCGGTACCACCCGGCGTGCCAGCGCCCCCGGGTGCGGAGGCGCTCGGCGAGCCAGCGGCGCGCGGCGGCCGACCGCGTACGGTGACGGCCCCGGTGGCGGTCGAGCGCGGTGACGACATGGGCGATCACGTCGTCCACGGGAGGATCCCCGGCGGACTGCCAGGTCCGCCACAGCCCGTCGGGCGTCTGCTGCCCGGCCAAGTGCCGCAGCCCGGCCCCGACGGTCGTGCCGGGCACGCCGCTCGCGCCGCCCAGCGCGATCAGGGCGGCCGCGGTGGTGTCGTTGTCGGACTCGACGCCCGAGCGGTACGGCCAGCCGCCGTCCGGGTTCTGCGCCTCGACCAGGAACGCGACGGCGGCCGGAAGGCCCTGGCGGTCGAAGGCCGCCGCGCCGCGAAAGGTCCGCACGGTCAGCGTGGTGTCCCAGACGTCGCTGGTGGCGAAGCGCCAGGTTCCGTCGGGGTGTTGGCTGGTGATCAGGTGCCGGGCGGCGGCGCGGGCGGCGGCCGTGTCGGGCGCGGCGGCCTGGAGCGCGAGCGCCGCGAGAGCGGTGGTGACCGGGTTGGCGAAGAAGTCGCCCGCCGGTGACTGCTCGGCGGCGATCACCCGGGCGGCGCGCCGCGCGGCCGGTCGGTTGCCGTGAACCGCCTCCACCAGGGCGTGGGCGGCCCAGAGTTCCACCCGGGTCCAGCGCTTGAGGCGCCCCGGGGCGGCGAGGGTGGAGGCCAGGAGGGCGCGCAGCGCGGCGGGCCTGGTGCCGCCGCGCGTCGCCCGGCCCGCGTGCAGGGCGATGGCCTGGATCAGCCGGGCACGGGCCGACAGCGCCCGGTCCGCGAAGGAGGGGTGGCTCACGTCTATGGGACCGCCGGTGCCCAGGGCCAGCGACAGCAGCGCCGCCTCCACCGCGTGGGCCACCGGATGGTGATCCTGCGGCACGGCCCCACCCGCGAGCCAGGCCCGCCCCCGCCCGGCCGCCCGGTCGGCACCGGGGTACGGCGAACGGGCCAGGGCCAGCGTGCACAGCGCGGTCTCGGTGATACGCGGCCCCGGCAGGGACGACCACGAGCCGTCGGGCCACTGAGCGGCGAGGACATGCCGAGTAGCGAGGCCGAGCGCACGGTCCACACCCGCGGCGAGGGCGGGTGGCAGGGGCCAGCCTTTGGGTGCGCGCGCCGCGTGTGGCGAAGGCGAGGCGTCTGGCCTCGATGAGGTGCCTGGCGGGGGCGAGACGTCCGGCGTGGCGGACGTGTCTGGCGGAAGCGGTTCATTGGGCGCAGGCGACGCGTGCGGCGGGAGCGAGGTCTTCGGCCTCGGCGAGGTGCCCGGTGGGGGCGAGGCGTTCGGTGTGGGTGTCCTGCGGAGGGGGTGTGGGGCGCTGGGAGCAGCGGGTGCGTCTGAGGGGTGCGAGGCGTCAGGTACGGACGGCGTGTCCGGCCGGAGCGAGGCCTCCGGCGTGAGGGTGGAGTCCGACGGCGGTGGCGGGGGTGACGGTGGTGGCGAGGTGGACGGCGGCGGCTCGCCCGGCGCGGGCGACGTATCCGCGGGCGACAAGCGCGACAACTCCGCGTCAGATAAGGGCTGTAACGGACATTCTGTCGACATCGGGCCTCAATCTCTCGCGATTCCGCCGCCCGCGCCGGATCCGCGGCGGCGGGACGTACGGGTCAGCCGCAAGGCGCAGCGGCTCGGCTCATCGACGTGGCCCCCACGCCCCGCGCGTACGTAGCCTGAACGACGTGGACACCTCATTACCGACCGGCCACCCTCCCTCGGAGATCGTCTCCATAGCGGACACATGCTCCACCGCGCTGCGGAACATGCCGCGCCTGGAGATCTGGCTCAAAGGGCTCGGGCTACCCGTGGACCCCGCGCTCGTTCCGCTGATGTGCCTTCAGACGGCGTTCATGACGCCCTGGCTGACTTCGGAATCGTGCTATCGGATCTCCCGGCTCATGGTCTGGCTGATGGCGATCGACAACGTCCTGGACGCGCCGGACCACGGGGGACCGGGCGGGACCGCCGACCGCGTCCTGTCCTGGCACGGCGTCTTGGAGGAGCACGGCAACGGCGGCCGCGAGGCCGATCCGGTGGCCCGCGCCCTGGCGGAGATCACCGGGGATCTGCACCGCGACGCCCGCCCCGAACTCCTCGCCCTCTGGCGGGAAAGCATGCATCAGACACTCATCGGCATGCGGCACGAGAGCACGGCGGCCCGGACGGCGGCCGGACCCGCACCCCGGCTGGCCGACTACCTGCGGTACGGCACCTGGACCATCGGCGTCGAACAGCAGGTCACCGCCGTATGGACGCTCCTGGACGAGCCGGACCTGCCACGGCGGCTCCCGGTCCTGCGGAGCGCGCTGCGCGAGGGCGCCCTCGCGATCCGCCTGCTCAACGACCTCCGTGGCCACCAGCGGGAAAGGGCCGAGGGAAAGGTCGACGCGCTGGCCCTCGGCATGAGCGAGCAGGAGGCGTACGACCGTGCCGGGAAGGCGCTGGAAAGCTGTCGGCGCACCCTGGCCCCGCTCAGCTCGGCCGGGTACGGTTCCGCGGTGGCCCTGGAGAGGGCCGTGCTCTGGCACGCGCGGATGTACCACCACTCCGACCCCGTACGGCCCGGCGCCGGCGCCCCGCTGCCGGGCCGCGCCACGGACATCCGGCACACACCGTCCGGCCCCCGGCCGAGGGAGGTCCAGCCCATGAGCATCCAGCGCCCGGAAGAGGAACTTCTGGACGTCATCGCGTCCGGCAAGGAGTGCGACACCACACGTCTCGCGGAGTTCTTCGACCGGCTCGAACCGGTCGGCCCCGAACTCCTCGTCGGCACCTGGCAGGGCGGCGGCTTCGAGCACACCAGCGAGAACGCCGCGCTGCTCGCCAAGATGCGGTGGTACGGCAAGCGGTTCGTCGACGCCGATCACGTCGAGCCGCTGCTCTGCCGCGACGAGGACGGAACCGTCTACTCGTACGAGGAACTGGGCCTCGCGAGGCTCCATGAGGTCGTCCACCGCGGCAAGCAGTCCACGGCGATGGTCTATGACCAGCTGCCCATCGTCGACCACTTCCGGCGGCTCACCGACGACGTGCTCCTCGGCCTCATGGACAAGAAGGGGGCGCCCGAGGACTTCTACTTCCACCTCACCCGCGTACCGGCGCCGACGTCGGAGCCGCCCGGCGAGGCCGGGTAGCCATCGGGACCGTCGGTCCCGCCCGCGGGGGCGCCGGTGTGCATCCTTCGGCCTACCGGCAGGTCCGACCGGCGGACGATGTCCCCGACCTGGGCGCGGGCGACGCTGAAGGCATGAAGGACATCATCGCCATCGTGGGTTGGGTCGTCGGCATCCAGGGCGCCCTCGGGTTCCTGGGCCGGGTCTTCGGAGGGGACTCCTGGGGCCTCATCCAGAAGTGGTGGGACGTGCCCACGGCCGGGTACGCCGTGCTGTTCGTGGTCGGGGCCGCGCTCGCGGTCTACGGAGAGCTCGGCAAGGCGCGGGCGCGCCGCTAGGACCCTTGTGCGCCGTCCGGCGCCGGGCGGCGCAGCAGGGTGCCCAGACGTTGCAGGCCTTCCGTGGTGGTGAGGGACTCGCCCGTGGCGTCCGCGGTGCGCATCAGCGGCGTCATGACCGTGACGTCGGGCTGCCGGGAGCCGAGCGCCGTGTACAGGCGTGCCACGTACTGGGCGACGGCCGCGGGGCTGTCCGGGTCCTGGAGGTCGCCCGCGAACCCTGCCGCCTCGTGCATGGTGCGCTCGGCCTCCTCGGGCCGGTCCGTCGCCCAGAGCACCAGGGACAGGAGGATGCCCGACATGTGGTGGCGCAGGGCGTCGTCCGTCTCGGCGGCGCAGGCGAGCGCCGTGCGCAGATCGGCCTCCGCCGCCTCGTGCCGTGCCGCGAGGAAGGAGAGCCAGGCGCGGGTGTGCAGGGCACGGGCCCGGTACTCCGGGTCCCCGTGCGCGTGGGCCCGCTCGGCGGCGGCCCCCGCGATCCCGCTGATCTCCAGGTAGTGGGCGCGGCCCATGAAGTGCCCGCTGACCGCGACGATACCGAGCAGCTCGACACCCGTGCGCAGGGCCTGCGGACCCCAGGGGAGCAGCTGGTTGACCGTGGCGGTGAGCAGGGCGTGTTCGGCGCCGAACCACTCCCGCACCTCTTCGGCCCCCGCGAAGGCCACGCCGGAGTGCCGCACGGGCCGCAGCCAGGCGCGCGGGGTCTCGGCGGGCACGACGGCCCGCGCGGCCCGCAGCGCGGTGGCGATCAGCAGCTCCGCCACGCGCACGAGCGCCGCCTCGTGCTCCTCGGGACGGTCCGTGTGCCCGGTGCCGTGGCGGGCGTAGAGCCGCAGCAGGTCGTGGAAGCGGTAGCGGTCCGGGGTGTGCGACTCGAGCATGCCCGCGTCCACGAGCGTCTCGGCGAGGTGTTCCGCGGTGCGTTCGTCCGTGTCCAGGAGCGCGGCCGCCACGGCCAGCGGGAGGTCCGGCGCGTCGGACAGGGCGAGCAGCCTGAAGGCGCGGGCGGCGTCGGGGGACAGCGCCCCGTAGCCGAGGTGGAACGCCGACGTCACGGCCAGGCCTCCGACGCGCAGTTCGTCGAGCCGGGCCCGCTCGTCCTGGAGGCGCCGTTCGAGCGAGGCGATGCTGCGGCCCGGGCGGCCGTCGAGCCGGGACGCCGCGATGCGCACGGCGAGCGGCAGCCGCCCGCAGGCCTCCACGAGGGCCCGCGCGGCCTCCGGTTCGGCGGCCACCCGCGCGGGGCCGACGATCGCGGCGAGCAGCGCAAGCGCCTCGGACTCGGGCGGTACGTCGAGGTCGAAGCGGTGCGCGCCCGGGAGCGCCAGGTCGCGGGAGCGGCCGGTCACCAGGACGGCGCAGCCCGCCGTGCCCGGCAGCAGGGGCCGGATCTGCTCGGCGTCCAGGGCGTTGTCGAGGACGAGCAGCACGCGCCGGTCCGCGAGGAGGGTGCGGTAGAGCGCGGCCCGCTGTTCGAGGCCCAGCGGGATCCGGTCGGACGGGGTGCCCAGGGCCGCCAGGAAGTCCGCGAGGACGCTGGCGGGGTCGGCGGGGGTGCTGCCCGCGCCGAGATCCACGTGGAGCCGTCCGTCGGGGAACTCCTCGCCCAGGGCGTGCGCGACGTGGACGGCGACGGTGGTCTTGCCCACGCCCGCCGTGCCGCTGACCGTGCACACCGTGACCGCGTGTTCCTGGCCCGCCCCGCCGCGCGCCAGGACGCCGCGGATCGCGTCGACCGTGGCGTCGCGGCCGGTGAAGTCGGCGATGCCCGCCGGGAGCTGCTGGGGGAGCGGCCGGACCGGCGCCGCCGCGGCGGCCGGTGGTGCGGCGGAGTCCACCCGGCCACCGGCCCGGCCCTGCCCCGCGGGCCCCATCAGGCCCGGGTCGGCCGTGAGGATCCGCTGCTGGAGGTCCGTGAGCGAGGCGGAGGGCGCGACTCCCAGTTCGGTACGCAGGGCCTGCCGCACGGCACGGTGGACGGCCAGGGCCTCGGCCTGGCGCCCGCAGCGGTAGAGGGCGAGCATGAGCAGTTCGCTCAGGCGCTCGCGCAGCGGGAACTCGGCCACCATGGCCTGGAGTTCCGGCACGGCCCGCGCGTGCAGGCCGAGGTTGAGGGCGTGGCCGAAGCGCTCCTCGCGCGCCGTGGACCGCAGCTCCTCCAGACGGTCCCGCTCGCGCCGCGCCCAGGGGCCGGGCACGCCCGCGAGCGCGGCTCCGCGCCACCGGCCCAAGGCCGCGGCCAGCCGGTCGTGGCGGGCGTGGACGCTGCCGCTCCGGTCGGCCGCCTCCCGCTCGAACCGGACGGAGTCGACCTCGACGCCCTCGGCCCGCAGCGCGTATCCCCCGGGCACGGACAGGAGGACCTGACCGCTCTCACGGGCCTGCCGACCGGGTTCGAGCGCGGCCCGCAGCCGCGAGACGTAGGTGAGGACCGTGCGGCGCCCGGTACGCGGCGGCTCCTCGCCCCACATGCCGTCGATCAGCTCCGTCATGGAGACGGCCCGGCCCTCGGCCAGCAGCAGCATGGCGAGGACGGCCTGCTGCTGCGGCGATCCCACAGCGATCGGCTCGTCACCGGCCCGGCCGTCCACGGGCCCGAGCAGCCGAAAGGAGAGTCCGCCCTGCCGGTCGTGCACCTGGTGTTCCTCGCCGAGCTGTTCCCACGCCCCGCTCGGTGATGAGTGGGGCTCCCGGCGTTGACTCTAAGTCATGTTGCCTCCGGGGCACGGGACCGGCCCCGGAGGCCGGTCGAGCAGTGGCGGGCTTCGACTGTCGGGGTGCGGTGATCAGCGGTAGGCGGCGAGGAACACCCGGGTGCCGGCGGCGGCGTAGCGGTCGAGGTCGGCCTCGGTGTGCCGGGCGCCGCCGGTGAACATGGCCTGGTTCACCGGGATCCACAGCAGCAGGCCGGAGAAGTGGTTCGCGGCCAGGAGCGGGTCGTCGACGCGGAGCAGCCCCTGGTCGGACAGGCGCTGGAAGGTCGCCGCCAGCGTGGCGAGTCCTCGTTCGAAGCCCCGCTCGTACCACTTGCTGCCCAGATCGGGGAAGACGTCGGCGTTGGCGATGATCAGGCGCCGCAGCTGGATCACCCGGGGGTCGGTGAGGGCGGTCAGGAACTGACGGGCGAGCCGGGTGAGGCTCTCTTCCAGACCGGCGTCGTCGGTCGGGAGGTCGGCCAGCAGGTCGATGGTGGTGTCGAGCCGGTCGGTGGTGGCCAGGACGATGTCGGCGAAGAGCTTCTCCTTGTCGGAGAAGTGCTTGTAGACGGTCTGCTTGGACACCGCGGCCAGTTTCGCGATGTCGTCCATGCTCGTTCCCGCGTACCCCTTGTCCAGGAAGACGCTGGTCGCGGCCTCCCGGATCGCCTCGTGCTTGCGTGCTGAACGGCTGTCCATCATCGACTCCTTCTCCTGAGGCCTGCCTCCCGGAAGGGTACTGGACTGACCAGTACTCGCGTGAGTACTGTACGGTCCAGTACTAAACGCGGGGCTTCCGGCCCTGCGTACCGCACAGATTTTTTGGGGGTCTCTCATGGACAAGGTGTTCTCCGCCGACGGCACGGCCATCGCCTACGAGCAGCAGGGCTCGGGCCCCGCCGTCGTGCTCGTCGGCGGCGCGTTCATGACGCGCGGCGACTCCGCCGCGCTCGCCGGTCTGCTGGCCGAGCGCTTCACCGTGGTCACGTACGACCGCCGGGGACGCGGTGACAGCGGGGACAGCCCGGAGTACGACGTGCAGCGTGAGGTCGAGGACTTGGACGCGCTGATCGGGCGCGTGGGCGGCGAGGCGATGGTCTTCGGCATGTCCTCCGGTGCCGTACTGGCGCTCGAGGCCGCGGCGCGGGGCAGCGCCGTCTCGCGCCTCGCCGTGTACGAACCGCCGTTCATCACCGACGACAGCCGTCCGCCGCTGCCCGCCGACTACGTCGCCCACCTGACGGACCTCGTGCGGCAGGGGGCGTACGGCGACGCCGTGGCCTACTTCATGACCGCGGCCGTGGGCCTGCCCGCCGATGCCGTCGCCGGAATGCGCCAGGCCCCCTTCTGGGGCGGCATGGAGGCCACCGCCCGCACCCTGCCCTACGACGGCCAGATCATGGGCGACACCATGTCCGGCCGTCCGCTGCCCGCCGACCGCTGGCGGTCCGTGACCGTGCCCGTCCTCGTCGGCAGCGGGGACGCGGGCGCACCACAGATGCTGAGCGGGGCGCGGGAACTCGCCGCGCTGGCGGACAACTTCGTCCTGCACGTCTTCCCCGGCCAGGAGCACGCCATCGCCCCGGACCTCCTCGCTCCCGTACTGACCGGCTTCTTCGACGGCGGGGAGCGGGCGTGAGCCCGCACGGGACCCCTGGGTGCGGAACGGAATCCGGCGGCTGATCGACGACGGCGTCCGGCACGTCGAGGCTGGCAGAATGCGGAACCGACGAAGCTTGCGTGGTCGGTGTGTTGAGCGGAATCACCATGCCGACGGCGTGTTGCCAACAGCTCGGGGTCTCGGCCGCTCCGCCACTCGACGCTCGGAGGAGTCCATGTCGCCCATCGGCTATGACGGACCCGTCATCGACCCGCACATGCACCTGTGGGACTTCGCCGCCGACATCCACCCGTGGCTGTCCCCGGCGGACTGCGGCGTCCTGCCCGGTATCGACAAGCTCCACCACGACTACCTGGTCAACGACTACCTGGCCGACGCCGCAGAGCAGAACGTCGTGGCGAGCGTCCATGTGGAGGCGCTCTGGGACCCCGCCGACGACCCCGTCAACGAGACGCGATGGCTGGAGACCCTGCCCAAGCATCGAGGCATCGCCCGGCGCTACGTGGCCGCCTGTCCCTTCGGGACTCCGTCCACGGAGCGGACGCTGTCAGCCCAGGCCGCCTTCGACCGCGTCGTCGGAGTCCGCCAGACCATCGGCTGGCATCCCAACCCCGCGCGGTCCTGGGTCACCGACCAGTTCCTCACCCGCGATCCCGGCTGGCGTGCGGGCGTCGAGCAGGCACGCGAACGCGGATTGCTCGTGGAATTCCTGATGTTCCCCTGGCAGGCCGACCAGGTCGCCGACCTCGCTCGTACCTTCCCGGACGTCACGATGGTGGTCGATCACGCCGCCAGTCCCGTGGAACGCGACTCCGTCGCACTGGCCGCGTGGCAGGACAGCATCGCCCAACTCGCCGCGGCGGACAACGTGGCGATCAAGATCTCCGCCCTGGGCACCTACGACCCGGCCCCGACCGACGAGTCGTTCGCCTTCGTCATCGACACCATCGTCCACGCGTTCGGCGCCGACCGCGCGATGTTCGCCAGCGACTTTCCCGTCGGCAGCATCCAGATGTCGTTCGACGACATCTACGGCCTCTTCCGGCGCGTCGCCGCCCGGTACGCGCCGGAGAGTCAGACGAAACTCTTCCACGACACGGCTCAGCGCCTCTACCAGCTCTGAGCCGCCAGCCTCCCCCCCCCCGGGGGGCTGGCGAACAGCGGACGTCAGCCCTGGGCCTTCACGCACAGGGCGAGGGAGTCCGTCAGCCACAGATGGGACGCGCCGAAGGTGACGGGGTCGCCGCTGGCCTCGGCGACCAGGTGCCAGTAGCGGCGCATGCCGCGGTCGTGGTCGGCGGCCACGTCGGACAGGAGGCGGCGCCGGAACTGAGGGGTGTCGGTGGTGCCGCGCACCGACGCGTGCACGGCGACGAAGCGGTCGAGCTCGGGGCCCACGCGGGGTGCCTCGCCCGCCTGCACCCGGGGCTTGGCGAGGGCGCACGCCTCGCGGATGCCGTGGATCAACTCGTCCTCGTCGGCGATGAGTTCGGCGTTGGCCCGGGCCATGGCCAGCAGGCCGCGGGTCAGCACCCGGTCCCCGGTCAGGGCGACCAGCTCGGCGAACGCGACGACCTGCGGCGGCGTCGGGTCCGCGGGCGGCTCCGGCACCGCCATCGTCACGAAGGCGGAGAGCGTCGCCTCGGACACCGGGGCGACCCTCGTGCGCTTCCAGAAGTCGATCAGCGCGTCGCGGGCCGCGCCCCCGCCCGCCACGGCGGCGAGCAGTTCGAGGCGAGCGGCCCGGTCGGCCGGTTCGGCCTCCTCGACCGCGCGCAGCGAGGCCCGTCGCCAGGCCAGGTCAGCGAGCTGTACGTCGAGGGCGGCCCGCTCGGCGGCGACGACCTCCGCCACGGAGCGCTCGCCGACGAGCACGTTCCTGATGGACGGCAGGCCGAGGCCGAGCCCGCGCAGCCTTCGGACCAGATGGAGCCGCTCGACCGCCGACGGGTCGAACCTGCGGTGACCGCCCGTGCTGCGCACCGAGTCGACGATGCCCTCGTCGCAGTAGAAGCGAACGGTCCGCACCGGCACGCCGGTCCGTCGTGCCAGGTCGCCGATGCCGAGCGTGCCATCGAGTAAAGGCACTTGAACCTCCACTGGACTGGAGCTCCTACCGTACCGGCGTAGCCGCATGAGAGGAGATTTCGTGATGTCGTCGACGCTGCACACCGCACGGCTCGTGGCGGGCCTGCGGGAGCAGACCGGAGGGTTCGTCCGCGCGGTCGCGGGAAAGCCCCAGGACACGCGGGTGCCGACCTGCCCGCAGTGGCCGCTGCGCACCCTCGTCGGGCATGTCGGCCAGGAGCACCGGTGGGCGGCCGAACTGGTGCGCAAGGGTGCACAGCTGCCGGTCCCCGACCCGTGGGAGGCCGATCCCGGCAGTCCCGACGACTGGGCCGGGTGGCTGCGCGAGGGCGCCGAGGACGTGATCCAGGCGCTCCAGGAGACCGGCGCGGACACCGTGGTGCAGACGTTCCTGGGGCCCCGGCCCGCGGTCTCCTGGCTGCGCAGGATGCTCAGCGACACCTGCGTCCACCACTACGACGCCGCGCACGCGACGGGCACCGCGTTCGAGGTCGCCGACGACCTCGCCGCCGAGGTGCTCAGCGAACACCTGGAGCTCCTTGCCGCACCGGCGTGGGAGACGCTCAGGCCCGCCGTCGCCGAACTGCGCGGCCACGGCGAACGCATCGGACTCCGGCCGCCGTCCGGAGCGGGCTGGGTGATCACCCGCACGCCCGGCGGGGTGCGCTGGCGGCGCGGCCCCGCCGACGCCGACACGGAGGTCTCGGGCGCCCTGGCGGACCTCCTGCTGCTGGTGAACCGCCGGATCCCGCCGGAGGACGCCCGCGTGACGGTGACGGGCGACCACGCGCTACTGGACCACTGGCTGACCCACTCGGCGCTGTGACCTCTCAGGCAGGCGCTCCAAGGGCGGAAGTCCCTTGAGCGGGGAGGGATTTCGTTGAAAGGGCGAGAAGGAGGGGGTCTTAGTCTACACCAATCACGTCGATCCCAGTACCCTCATCCGTGGCCAGTAGCACACCATCCCCCCACCCAGGTTGCGTGCTGGCACGGGCGACACCCCCAGATCTGCCCCAAGCAGCCGGGTGACCTCCCCCTTCGCCGCCTCCAGGAGGATCACGGTGAACGTACGCACCAGAAGCTCGGCGATCGTCGGCGCCCTCTGCCTCGTCGCCTCCCTCGCCCTGACCACGGCCTCCGCCGACGAGCGCGTCGCCCCGCCGCGGGCGGCGAAGGTCGCGCTCACGAAGGTGGCCACCGCCCAGAACCCCGTCGCCGGAACCCCGGGACCGGGCGGCACGGTCTGGATAGCCGAACGCGCGGGCACCGTCAGGCCCCTGGACGCCAAGGGCCTCGGCAAGCCCGTCCTCGACATCTCGAAGGAGACCACCACCGACGGTGAGCGCGGCCTGCTGGGCATCGCGTTCGACAAGAGGTTCGCGCACTTCTACATCTCGTTCACGAACCTCGAAGGCACCAGCGTCGTGGACGAGTTCGCCGTACGGCACGGCAAGATCCGGCCGGACACGCGGCGCACCGTCCTCACCCAGACGCAGCCGTACGCGAACCACAACGGCGGCGACATCAAGTTCGGCCCGGACGGCTACCTCTACATCGCCTTCGGCGACGGCGGCGCGGGCGGCGACCCGCACGGCAACGGGCAGAACCTCGACACCCTCCTCGGCAAGCTGCTGCGGATCGACCCGAGGGGCGGCAAGCCGTACGCGATCCCGCGCGACAACCCGTTCGTCGACGACCCGAAGGCGAGGGACGAGATCTGGTCGTACGGGCTGCGCAACCCCTGGCGGTTCTCCTTCGACGCGGGCACGGGCGACCTGCTGATCGGTGACGTCGGCCAGAGCGCCTGGGAGGAGATCGACTGGGCCCCGGCCAGGAGCAAGGGCGGCGAGAACTACGGCTGGTCGCGGATGGAGGGCACCCACCCGTTCCGCGGCGGCACGGAGCCCGCGAACCACGTCCCGCCGGTCCACGAGTACGACCGCAACGGCCTCGGCTGCTCGGTGACCGGCGGATTCGTCTACCGGGGCCGGGCCGTTGCGGCCCTGCGGGGGCAGTACGTCTACAGCGACTACTGCGACGGCACCCTGCGCACCCTGAAGATCGAGAACGGCAAGGTGACCGGCACGAGCGACCTCGGCGTCAACGGCGGCGAGGTCGTCTCGTTCGTGCAGAGCCGCCAGGGCGAGCTCTACGTGCTCGACCTCGGCGGCAGCATCCACCGCATCGACCCGGCGTGACGTCGGCCCCGGGCGCGCGCGGCGCGTAGGCGAGCGCCCCGGCGGTCGACGGGGCTAGCCGGGCCGGTGCTCCCCGGCCCTCCCGAGTGCCGCCAGGCGGGTCAGCGCGGGCAGTGCCGCGGCCAGCGCCTGGCGGTCCTCCGGGGCGAGCCGCTCGACGAGCGGGGCCAGGTGCCGGGTGCGGTCGTCGTGGCGGGAGCGGCCGATGCGTCGGCCCGCCTCGGTGATGTGGACGAGGACGGCGCGCCCGTCGCTCGGGTCGGGTCGGCGCTCGACCAGGCCGTCGCGCTCCAGGCGGGTGACCAGCTGGGTGATGGCGGGCTGGGTGAGCTGCTCGGTCCGCGTCAGCTCGGTCAGTCGCCGGGGGCTGCCGCCGAAGGCCAGGGTGTCGAGCACCGACAGGGTCGTGAAGGGGTGCTTCTCCAGGGTGGGCAGCCGGATGTAGAAGCGATTGAAGTCCTCAAGGGCCGCGGTGAAGGCGTCCACGTCCAGGTCGGGGGTGTGCGGGGCGGCGCTGCCCCGCGCGGTGTCGGCATGCGCGTTGTGGTCCACGGCCAAAATATATCGCGTCTCTTATATAAGCGGCTTATGCTGTTCGTGGTGGCTGCCTCGCGGAGCGTGTGGCGGGGCGTGCCCGCCACTTCGGCACGCGCCCGCGCGGCACGCCACGGCTCGGCGTGCCGCGCGGGAGCGCCCCGCGCAAGGACGACCAAGGAGAGACCATGACTGTCCGCATCGGCGTCAACGGCTTCGGCCGGATCGGCCGCAACGTCTTCCGCGCGGCGGCGGCCCGCGGCGAGGACCTGGAGATCGTCGCGGTCAACGACCTCGGCGACGTGGCCACCATGGCCCATCTGCTCGCCCACGACTCCCTGCTCGGCCGCTTCCCCGGCGAGGTGACGGCGGAGCCCGGCGTGATCCGCGCCGCGGACACCACCGTCCGGGTGCTGGCCGAACGCGACCCGGCCGCGCTGCCCTGGGGCGACCTCGGTGTGGACGTCGTCATCGAGTCCACCGGCGTCTTCACCGACGCCGCCAGGGCGCGCGCACACGTCGACGGCGGCGCCAAGAAGGTCATCATCGCGGCCCCTGCCAGCGGCGAGGATGTCACGGTCGTGCTCGGCGTGAACGACGACGCGTACGACCCGCTGCGCCACACGATCATCTCCAACGCCTCGTGCACCACCAACTGCCTCGGCGTCCTCGCCAAGGTGCTGCACGAGGCCGTCGGCATCGAGACCGGCATGATGACGACCGTCCACGCCTACACGCAGGACCAGAACCTCCAGGACGCCCCGCACAAGGACCTGCGCCGCGCCCGAGCCGCCGCCCTCAACGTCGTGCCGACCTCCAGCGGCGCCGCCCAGGCCATCGGCCTCGTCCTGCCCGAACTCCGCGGCCGCCTCGACGCGTTCGCGCTCCGCGTGCCCGTGCCCAACGGCTCGGTCACCGACCTGACGGTCACCACCACCCGCCGCACCACGGCGGAGGAGGTCAAGGCGGCGTACGCGGAGGCCGCGGCGGGCGCGTACAAGGGGCTGCTGCGCTACACCGAGGCCCCGCTCGTGAGCACCGACATCGTCGGCGACCCCGCCTCGTGCGTCTTCGACGCCGAACTCACCCGTGTCGTCGGCCCGCAGGTGAAGGTCGTCGGCTGGTACGACAACGAGTGGGGGTACTCGAACCGGCTCATCGACCTGGCGCTGCTTGTGGGCGGCTCCCTTCCCGCGTGAGGAACTGCGTGGCGGCCAGCCGCCGGTAGAGGGCGTCGCCCGCCAGGAGTTCGGGGTGGGTGCCCACCGCGCGGACCCGGCCCTCCTCCATGACGACGATCCGGTCCGCGGCGGCGACGGTGGAAAGCCGGTGGGCGACCACCAGGACGGTCGTGGTGCGGGCCGCCTCGGCCACGGCGTCGCGCAGCGCGGCCTCGTTGGCGGCGTCGAGCTGCGAGGTGGCCTCGTCCAGGAGCAGCAGCCGGGGCTTGCGCAGCAGGGCGCGCGCGATGGCCACCCGCTGCCGCTCACCGCCGGAGAGCCGGCCCCCGCGGTGCCCGACGGGGGTGTCGAGGCCGTGGGGGAGCCGCCGCACCAGGGCGTCGAGGCGGGTGCGGCGCACCACGTCGTCCACCTGGGCGCCGGTGGGGCACGGGACGCCGTAGACCAGGTTGTCGCGCAGGGTTCCGGCGAGGACGGGGGAGTCCTGCTCGACGTACCCGATGGCCGTGCGCAACCGCGCCAGCTGCCAGTGGCGGGCGTCGACGCCGTCGACGAGGACCTGCCCGCTGTCGGGGTCGTGGAAGCGCTCGATCAGGGAGAAGACGGTGGTCTTGCCCGCTCCGGACGGTCCGACGAAGGCCGTCGTGCCACCGGCGGGCACGGTGAACGACACCTGGTGGTGGGCGGCGGCCCCGCCGTCGCGGTAGGCGAAGCACACCCGGTCGAAGGCCACAGTCGCGGGCCCCGCCCCCGCCCGGGGCGGCACGGTGGCGCCGGGGCGGGCGTCCACGGCCTCGGTGGCCATCGACTCGACCTCGTGGATGCGCGCGGCCGCCGCCGCGCCCATCTGGAACTGGCCCACGGCCTCGGCCAGTTGACCGACGCGCGGGGCCAGCGAGAAGAGGTACAGCAGGAAGGCGACCAGCGACGCGACCGGGACGGCACCGGAGGCCACCCGTGCGCCGCCGACCCCCAGCACGACCAGGAACGACAGCTGGACGGCCAGGGCGGAGGCGGTGGCCGCCGTGGACTGCCAGACCGCGGCGCTGACCCCGGTCCGCCGCGCGCGCTCCGCCACCGCGCGCAGCCGGTGGCTCTCCTGCTGCTCGGTGCCCGCGGCCTTCACCGTACGGAAGGCCCCCAGGGCGCGTTCGAGCCCGGACCCCAGGGCGCCGACGGCCTCCTGGGTCCGGCGGGTGGCGCGACCGATGCGGGGGGCCACCGCGCCGACCGCGAGCCCGACCAGGGCGATCACCAGCAGCGTGACGCCGAGCAGCACGAGGTCGAGCAGGCCCATCAGGACGAGGGTGGCGAAGGTGAGGACGGTTCCGGTGACGGCGGCGACCGTTCCCTCGACGGCGATCTGGCGCAGCAGCGTCGTGTCGGACGTGGCCCGGGCGATCAGTTCGCCCGGCTCGTGACGCTCCCACTCCGGTACGCGCAGCCGCAGCAGACGGTCCGTCAGGCGTTGGCGCGTGCCGCACAGGACGGCTTCGGCGCCGCGTTCGAGGACGTAGTAGCCCACGCCGACGACGAGCGCGCCGCACAGCACGAGCACGCCGAGGAGCGCCAGCGGCCCGGCCGTGGAGCGGCCCTGCGCGAGCCCGTCCACCAGCCACTTGGCCGCCAGCGGCTGGAGCAGCGCGAGCCCGCCGCCCACGAGGTTGAGCGCGGTGCCGGTGGCGAGGGCGGCCCGCTGGGGGCGCAGCGTGCGCAGCAGGGCCCGGCGGCCGCTGCCCGCGGGCGCCGCCGGTGCGTCGGGGCGCGGGGGCACGCCGTCTACTCCACGGTGAAGAAGCGCTGGAAGTAGTCGCGGGGGCAGCCCTCGCCCACGAGGACGCCCTCGGCCTCCACCCAGGCGTGCGCCGCGAACGGCGGGCGGGTGCGCACCCCCACGCACCACGTGGGCCACTGGCCGCGCGTCCGGCACAGCAGGACCGTGGCCAACGACCGCGCCAGACAGCCCTTCTGGCCCGCGCAGGAGAGGCTGACGGTGACCACCGTGGTGCGCGCCGCCTCGGCCTCGGCGGCCGTCGCGGGCCGGGCGCCGCGGCGCAGCAGGGTCAGCAGCGAGCGGATGCGGCCGGGCGGCTGGGCGGCCAGCAGATGGGCCAGCGCCACCGCGCACCGGGTGGCGAGCCGACCGGGCAGCGGGACGGAGCGCGGGTCGTGGGGAACCGCTTCGGACAGGGTCATGCGTCGTCGCCCTCCAGACTCACAAGCCGCGCCGAACGCAGCTCGTCGACGATGCGGGCGACGTCCTGCTCGGCGGTTTCGGCGGTCACGTCGTACTCCCCGGTCAGGGCCCGGACCGCGTCGTCGGTGGAGCGGCCCTGGACGAGGCAGCGCAGGACGCAGGCGGCGGTGGGGTTGAGGGTCCAGTAGTCGCCGCTGCGCTGGTCGAGCAGCGCGGCGCCGTACTCGGTCTCGGTCAGCAGGACGGTGGGCCGCAGTGCGAGCGCCATGTCTCACTCCTCGGGCGTGCGGATGAACCGCGAGCGGTGGTGGTCGTACGGGCGGTGCGCCGGACGGTCAGGGACCGGCGGGGGCGGGCGCCGTCCGCCGGGAGCGCAGCCACACCTCGCAGGCCACGGTCGGGTGCAGCAGGTCGCTCTCCAGCTCCGCCGACAGCGGCCGGGCACACCAGGCGCGCAGGGCCCGCGCGTCGATGAGCCCGAGCCGGGCCAGGTGGGACTGGTCGCACAGCGCGAGGAGACCGGCCCGGTGCGCCCGCAGACCGGCCTCCTCCTCGAAGGTGGCGTTGGCCTTGGTGGCGCGGGTGCGCACGGCTTCGGGCACGGTGCCGCGCATCGCCTCCACGATCAGCGGCTTGTAGCGCCAGGGCGTGATGCGTTCCCGCGGCGCCACCGCCAGGCAGGCCTCGACGACCTGGTCGTCGTAGTAGGGCGCGGCGAAGGTCACGCCGTGGGCAGCGGAGATCTGGTCGATGTAGCGGGCGGTCCGGGACAAGGAGGCCATCGCGGCCAGTTCGCGGTGCTCGCCGTGTCCGCGGCCGAGCGGCCGGGCCGACGGCGCCCGGTCGCGGAGGAGTTCGCGTACGGCCGCGACCGCGTCGGGCGTCGCCCAGGGCGGCATGCGCGGTGGCACGGCCCAGTCGAGCAGCGGTTCGTCCACGGCGGGCGGCGGGTCGGTGAGGTGGTCGGCGACGCGGCGCAGCCAGGAGCCGTAGCCGCGCCGGTCGCACAGGGCGCGCAGCACCCGGTGCCGGGGCCAGCGGTACTTCGCGGTGTAGCCGCGCAGCTGGCGCAGCGCGGCGGCCGGATGCCCGGGCAGCAGGGCGTGCAGCCGGGCGGGGGTCCCGGCGAGGAGTTCGTCCCCGCCGAGGCCGCTCAGATGCAGCCGGGACCCGCGTGCGGCGGCCAGCTCAAGCAGGCACATGCGCCGGTTGCGGTCCACGGTGATCGGGCTGGGGCCGTCCAGGACGTCGTCGAGCGCGTCCAGGCCGTCGTACGTCATCGGCACCGCGTCGGCGGATACGACGTGGTGCTCGACGGGGCCGCCCCCGTCGACGGCCGCCACGGCGGCGAGGGCGTCGATGGTGCGCCGGGCCCAGTGCACGTCGTCGCCGAGTGCGTCGTGCTGGGCCACGGTGTAGGCCACGACGGGCGTCCCGGAGCGGACGGCGGTGCAGCACACGGCGGTGGAGTCGAGGCCTCCCAGGTCGGCCGTCACCAGGTCGCGGCCGCGGGTACGCACGCGCACGGCGGCGCTGAGCGCGTCCCGCAGGGCGGCGGCCCCCACGGCGAGGGGCACCTCGCCCTCGGGCGGGGACCACCAACGGGTCTCGCGGGCCGCTCCGCCGGGGGGCAGCGTCAGGCTGTGGCCGCCCGCGACCGTGTGCACTCCGCGCCACAGGGGCTGCCCGGACAGCGGGTGCAGCATGTCGAGGGTGAGCAGCTCCACCGCGAGGCGCCGCTCGTCGAGCGGCGCCCCGATCAGGTCCGCCAGGACGTCGGCGCGGTCGCAGGCGAGCGTCACCGCGTCGCCCGCGGCACCGGTCCTCGCGTGGTAAACGCGCCGTACGCCGATGGCGCCGCACCGCACGCGTACCTGTCCGGCGACGGAGCTCACCAGGTGGAAGCTGCCCGGCCAGGCGGCGGCGCGGCGGTCGAGCGCGCCGGGGGATTCCGCCACGGCCGCCGCGCGGTCCGCCTCCCCGGGCGACACGGCGTGGTCACCGATGACCACGATCCGCGCCCGGCCCCGGCCCCCGCACGTCGCGGTGGACGGGGCCCAGCGGCCGATCAGCCACGGCCGTCCGGAGGGGTGGTGCAGCCGGCGCGTGGTGTGGGGGAGGGCGGCGCGTGCGACGGGGGCCGCGGCGTCGGTGTCGGGCAGGACGAGGAACCAGGCGGGCGCCGCCCGGAGGGAGAACAACGAGTCCACGGCATACCCCTCTTGGGGCCGCACGGCCACCGGTGGGCGACGGTCCGTGCGACGGATGAGCGGGGGCGGAAGGGCCGGGTGGCGGCCAGGAGCCACCACCCGGCGTCGGGCCGACTACGGCGCCGACCGGATCAGATCAGAGGAGCTGCTTGCGACCGAGAAGGTCCTTCGGACCCCTGCTTCCCGCGCCGGTCACCTTGCGGAAGCCACCGGCCTTGGCCAGTGTGGGGCGTTCGTAGGTGCGCATGAGATTCTTCCCTCCTGCTCGCTCGTTTTCGGGGACGTACGTGCCGCAGGTCACCTGCCATGGAAATTCTGAAGGGAATTGAGCGGTGCCTGTGCATTTCCTCCGAAGCGCCGCATGCCCTCCTGCGCGTCAGGTAAATGCAGAGATTCAGGAATTCCGGATCCGTTTCCTCCGGTCCGCGCGGATCTCACGCCACCGGAGAAGTGTGCCGGGCTCCGTGAATTCCTGTCCCGAATTTCCGGTGCCCTACGTTAGGGAGAGGGTCACATCATCACAATGGGTCGCGCAGGGTGCCGGGTTGCACTCCGCCGGACGTGCGCCCTGAGCCGCCGGAGTGCGCTCCCGCGTGGGCACTGCCGGTGGCGGAGGTGCGGAAAACACCGACAGGGCCCTGTCGTTACTCGAAGTCGCAGCCCGGGTTGGGCGCGTCCTGGGAGAAGGGCGCGCCGTGCGGCAGTACGTAGAGGACCTGGAGCACGAGGTCGGTGGTGCCGCGGTTCTGGCCGAGGTGCACGTGGTCGGCGCCCGGAGGCTCCTGGAGGGTGCTGCCCTCGGGATGCACCCCGCTGGAGGCGCAGGTGGCGTCGAAGTGGCTGAGGGTTCCCTGCTTGACGCGGGCGTACAGCGTGCCGTCGTGGTAGTGCCATCCCGTGGCCTGACCGGGCGGGATGGTGACCTCGCGCAGGATGTAGTCCCGGTCGCCGACGGTGGTCCGGGCGATGACCTTGCCGACGACGCCGGGTCCGCCGGGGGTCGCGTGGGCCGCGCCCGCGGGAAACGCGAGAGCGACGAGGACGGCGCCGATCGCTCCGAGCCGTGACAGATGGCGCATGACGGTCCCTCCAGGGTGGTGTGATGGACAGGCGTCCACCCGGCGGACACCGGGCGGACGGTGGTCAACAGTGTGGTGCCCCTGGGGTACTTGAGTCCGCCGAACCGCGCACCGGATGAGCGCCACTGGCGCCGCGTCCCCCGCGCGGAGCCGCCCGCGGGGAAGGGCGGCTCCGCGGAGGCGGGCGTCTCAGCCGAACTGGCCGGGCTTGTAGCTCCCGGCGGGCTGCTGGTTGATGACGTTGATGCGGTTGTACGCGTTGATGAGGGCGATCAGGGAGATCAGCGCGGCCAGTTGGTCCTCGTCGAAGTGCTTGGCCGCGTTCGCCCAGGCCTCGTCGCTGACGCCGCCCGCCGCGTCCGCCGTGCGGGTGCCCTGCTCCGTGAGCTCCAGCGCGGCGCGCTCGGCCTCGGTGAAGACCGTGGCCTCCCGCCAGGTGGCCACCAGGTTGAGCCGCCGGGCGGTCTCACCCGCGTGGGCCGCGTCGGTGGTGTGCATGTCGGTGCAGAACCCACAGCCGTTGATCTGGCTCGCGCGGATCTTCACCAGTTCCTGCGTCGCGCGCGGGAGAGCGGAGTCCGACACCACCTTGCTCGCCGAGTTGATGTGCTTGAGGACCTTGGCCCCGACTGCGTTGCCGAAGTAGTTCAGGCGTGCGTCCATGGTGTGCTCTCCTCGCCGTAGTGGTGGTTCACCAGTACTGACCGGACTGACCCGGTCAGTTGTGACAGGGCGAGGTGGGTGACCTGCGCCACACGCGGCGCGGTCCATGGAAGGGCGCGGAGGGCGCCCGCCCGCGGCGGGCTCAACGCGCCATGTACCGGTCGAGTTCGCGCGCCCGCTCCCGCAGTCGGGCCGACCACTCCTCGTCCTCCCACTCCGCCGCGACACCGGCCCGTTCGGCCAGGGCGAGCACCGTGGCGAGGAACCCGTCCGTCAGGGCGAGGACGACGGCGTGATGGGTTCTGCGGTGGTGGGCCACCAAGGCGTTGACGAAGTCGCCGAACACATCGGGGTCGATGTGTGACTCGTCGTTCTCCATCGGGCCGACGCCGGAGGGCACGCCGAGCTCCGCCTCGAAGACCTCCACCTGGCGCAGGAACAGCCGCGCCGCTCCGCCGGAGGGGTTCCACAGCGTCTCGTCGCCCATCTCGAAGTACTGGCTCACCTGGGGCCTTTCGGATCGGGTGGCAGGCAGCGGGATCAACGGCCAAGATCGTACGACGTACCGCGACCCAGCGTGATCAAACCTCGGAACTTCGCCCCGGAAAGCCACATCCTCACGGCCAAGCCGTCACTGTCAGTAGTGTGCGGTCGTCTCACCGCGAGGAGCCGGTCGTCGATCGCAGGGGTGCGCGCCCCGCGCCGGAACTCCCCGCGGCTGTCCGGAATGTGCGGGTGCCGTTCGTCGCGTCAGTAGCATTTCCCGGTAGCTGTACGAGGACGCGCCGTTACCGGGCACGGGGGACTGGAGGACTGGTGGACGCGCGGAACACACGAGCCGACGTCATCGCGTCGGGGCACGGGCCCGCGGTCGCGTCGCAGTCGACGCGTCAGCTGCGGGCCACCGGGATCGGGGCGGTGGCCGTCCTGCTGTGGGCGTCCCTGGCCCTGGTCACCACGCTGACCGGGCGGATCCCGCCGTTCCAGCTCACCGCCATGGCCTTCCTGGTCGGCGGGCTCCTCGGGCTGCCCCGGGCCGTCCGCGGCGGCGCGGCGCTCGCCCGCGGGCTGCCCGGCGGCGCCTGGGCGCTCGGCATCGGCGGCCTGTTCGGCTACCACTTCTTCTACTTCCTGGCCCTGCGCAACGCCCCCGCGGTCGACGCGGGACTCATCGCCTATCTGTGGCCGCTGCTCATCGTCGTGTTCTCCGCGGCCCTGCCCGGCGAGCGGCTGCGCTGGTGGCACACGGCGGGCGCGGTGCTCGGGCTCGGCGGCACCTTCCTGCTCGTCACCGGCGGCGAGGGAGTGCACCTGCGGGGCGAGTACCTGCTCGGGTACACCGCGGCCGCCGTCTGCGCGGTGGTGTGGTCGGCGTACTCGGTCGCCAACCGCCGGTATCCGCAGGTCCCCACGGACATGGTCGCCTTCTTCTGCCTGGCCACGGCGGCCCTCGCGGCCGTCTGCCACCTGGTGTTCGAGGACACGGTCCGGCCCGACGGCTGGCAGTGGCTCGCCGTGCTGGCCCTCGGCCTCGGCCCGGTCGGCGGCGCCTTCTACGTCTGGGACCACGGCACCAAGCACGGCGACATCCAACTCCTCGGCACCTTCTCGTACTTCGCTCCGCTGCTGTCCACCGCCCTCCTCGTCGCCACCGGCCGCGCGGACGCGAGCTGGCCCGTCGCCGCCGCCAGCGTGCTGATCGCCGGTGGTGCCACACTGGCCTCGGCGGACGCCGTGCGGGCGGCGCGCAGGCGGGGCCATGCCGGGCCCAGCCGCCCGCGAGGGGGCTGAGCCCGGCCGGGTCAGGCGTCCACCGGCCAGGTGCCCCGGCGGACCATCTCCACCACCTTGTCGGCGCCGTTGGCCCGGACGAGCAGTTCCAGACGCGCGCGCTCGATGTCCTCCGCGCTCCACTTGTCGGTGGCCATGGTCCCCTTCTCGTGCGACCAGCCGTTGTCGTAGTGGCGTACGACGTAGTCCTTCTGGAAGTCCCACATCTTCGTGCCCGGCAGCGGCGTGACGATGAAGGGGTTGGCGTAGGCCATGCCGTGGCCCATGAGCGTGACCGCGTAGTCGATGGTCTTCTCGATCTGCTCCAGCGACTCGATGTACGGCTCGTCCCCGGGTCGCTCGGGCGGGTTGACGAACCCGAGCATGAAGCCGCCGGTGACCTGGATGCCGTACTCGGTGAACATCTCCACGATGTCCCCGGTCGCCTTCTGGAAGGCGTTGAGCCGGGGCTTGCCCGACTCCACGAGGCTGTCCTCGTTGGCACTCTCCACCGCGAGGTAGACGCTGTAGCAGCCGCCGTCGGCCATGGCCTTGATCAGGTCCCGGCAGGTGAGCCCGGCCCGCATCGCCGCGAGGACGTTGCGGAAGTTGGGGTTGCGCCGCTCGGCCTCGTCCATGCCGTCCGCGAACTCGGCGCCCAGGTGCAGCAGCACGAGGTTGAACAGGCTCAGGCCGCCCTCCTCGACCCACGGCAGGTCGTGCTTGCGCAACAGCTTGAAGGTCTCCATCGCGTACAGCGGGTCGTGCAGCAAGTGGTCGTCCTCGATGAGGACCTCGGTCACGCCGTGCTTGCGTATCTCGGCCAGGTGCAGATCGAACCAGTCGGTCCCGAGCGCCCGCCACGGCCCGTTCACCATCGGGATGTAGCAGAAGTCGCAGCCCACGTTGCAGCCGATGGTCGAGAAGATCTGCGCCCAGGAGCCCCGGTCGCGCACCCGCTTGCCCGAGGAGTGGTAGGCCTGCTCGTACTGGCGCATGTCCAGCATGCCGAAGTCGGGCAGCGGCATCATGCCGAGCCGCTGGTCGAGGCCCTGGCGCTTGGGCAGGATCCGCATGTACGGCGACATGGCGGTCGTCCGCACGACGGACCCGTCGGCGCGCCGGTAGGCGACGCCCGGCACGGCGTCGACGTCACCCTCCGGCTCGGTCAGCGCCTGAAGGAGCGCGGTGAAGGTCTGGTCCGCCTCGTTGATGACCACGTAGTCGAAGGGGGAGTCCGGCACGGCGTACCGCCAGTCGCCGCTGGGGTGCGCGCCACCGGTGACGGTCACGATCTCCGGGGAGATGTCCTTGATCAGGTCGGCGAGGGCGCGCGCGTTGCCCCACTGGACGGTGTAGATGCACTGGACGCCGACGACATCGGGGTCGAACTCCTCGATGACGGCCCGCAGTTGCGTGTCGTCGAGGCCGTAGCGCACCAAGGTGCTGCCGCCCCCGAGGTCCACGAGCCGACGCTCCTGCTCCCACCCGGCGAAGGGCGAGTCGACGATGCGGACGTCGAAGCCGGAGAGGCGGGCGTTCGCCGCGATGCGCAGCAGCCCGATCGGTGTGCCCGCCCGCTTCATGACCTCGAACGTGTCCAGGCCGAGCGCCCGGAAGCTGCTCCTTTGCGGGGAGGGCTCCACGACGCGGGTGTACGAGGGGACGAGGAGCAGCACGCGGGGCGACTCCCCGCTGGCGCGCCGCCGGGTGCCCGACTTCGACGTACGCAGGGAGGGTCTGCCCAGGTGCCGCAGGGCGGCGCGTTCGGGCGCACTGGAGAACTTGATGGACGGTTTCTCTATGAGCACGGGCGCATGGGCATCGGTACGCGTCATGAGCGCTCCATCTGTCCGCGGAATGATGTCACCGGTGAGTTCGCTTGATCCGTCCGATCGACGTGTTCGCTTGATCCGTCTTCTTGACGTGGCTGCTGGATCTGTCCGCTTGACCTGGCCGATTCGAACGGAGAATTTGTTCAGATCGTGACCGTCTCCCCCCAGTGAGGACAGGGTTCCGCGGCGAATGGCGTGAACCAGCGCATGTGGCTTTGTCCAACTGGTCTGCGAGGATTTGATGATCTGCGAAAAGCGACCCAGGGGGCCCCATGCACCTCGCCACTCCCGCTGTCTCCCGGCTCGGCCGTCTGCTGGCCGTCGGCGGCGCTGCCACCGTCCTCGTCCTCGGCGGGAGCGCCGCCGCGCCCGCGCCCGCGGGGCGGACGGCATCCGCCGTCGGCGCCTCGGTGCACTCCGGCCCGTACGGTCAACTCCGCACCGTCGCCGCGCTCTCCGCCGACCGCCTCGCCACCGCCGACCTCGTCGCCGCGGCCAAGTACGGCACGGGCAGTCCCATCGACGACCCTGCCCGTGAGCAGCAGGTCCTGGACGCCGTGGCCCGCCAGGCGGAGGAAGCGGGCGGGAACCCGGAGGCGACCGTGCGCGTCTTCCGCGATCAGATCGAGGCGAACAAGCTCGTCCAGCGCGCCCTGCACCGGACGTGGGACGCCGCCCCCTCGACCGCACCCACCGAGCGGCCCGACCTCGGCAAGGTCCGCGAGGAGATCAATCGCGTCAACGGAGAACTCGTCCGCGCCCTCGCCGCGTCGACGCCCGCGCGCACCGCCCCGTACTGCGGCGGGCTGCTGACGGCAGCCGCCCTGCACGTACGGCACGAGAAGGGCCTTGACCCCGTGCACGCGACAGCTCTGCGGAGAGCCTTGCCGTCCGTGTGCGGATGAGCGAGCGGTGGCGAGAAGTCACCCCTGAATGGATGCACGTCGGCATACACCTCCCCCAGCACGTACGGAAAATGCGACCCTGAGGGATCAGCTGTTGTGAGGCCGGTGTGAGCCGAGCGTGGGGGAGTGTGCATGGGCGAAGTGTGGGTTGACGCGGGAGACGCGGCAGGGGCGGGAGCGCTCGCCGGATGGTTGCGGCGCGACCCCGGCGTGGCGCGGTCGGGCATCGAGATCGAGTCCAGAGGAACCGCCCCTTCCGAACCGTCCGGCGCGGACGGCGCGATGGGCGCCGTGGAGATGGTCACCGCCGTCTTCGACAGCACGGTCGGCGTCCTCTCGCTGCTCGTGGCCGTCGCCGCCTGGCGCCGCCCGCGCGGCGCCCAACCACCCCTGGTGCGGGTCATCGAGGACGACGGAACGGTGGTGGAGGGAACCGCCCAGGACGTGCTCGACACCGTACGGGCACGTCGTGAGCGCCAGCAGTCCGAAGCATGACCGTGCGCCTGTCGGCCCACACGTCCTCCCGAGCGGTCCTGATCGGGGTGCACGCCTACGCCGAGGAAGCAGGACTGTCCCCTCTGCCCGCGGTGCAGCGCAACATCAGCGCGCTCCGGGAGGTCCTGTGCGACGAGGTCGGCTGGGGCCTGTCGTCCGCCAGCTGCCGCGTCCTCGGCCCCGAGGCCACCGGCAGTGACGTCATGCGGGCCATCGACGAGGCGGTGCGCGCGGCGAGCGACACCCTCTTCGTCTACTACGCCGGGCACGGCCTGCTCCACCCCGACCGGCCCACCGAACTCCACCTGGCCCTGCACGACTCCAACGAGCGGCAGATGTGGCGATCGCTGCCGTACGCCTACATCCGCGACGAGGTGCGCGCGGCCCACCGCCAGCGCCGGCTGAAGTGCGCCGTGGTGCTCGACTGTTGCTTCAGCGGCGCGGCCGTCGAAGGAGGCATGAGCCACCCCGAAGCGCTCCTGAAGCAGGCCGCCGACATCGACGGCGTCTGCGTGCTCACCGCGAGCGCCGCCACCGAGCTCGCCTACGCGCCGCCCGGCGACGAGCTGTCCGCCTTCACCGGCGCCTTGGTCGACCTGGTCCGGACGGGAGTGCCCGAGGCCGGGCCCGTGCTCGACTTCGGCACGCTCCACGCGCGCCTGCACCAGCGCCTGAGCGCGCGGCAGCACCCCCAGCACCCCCAGCTCGGCACCCACAACTCCGGCGAGCGGATCGCCGTCTTCCGCAATCGTGCCTACGTCGAGCGGGCACCGGCCGAGGAGCACCGGAACGCGGCGGCGCCGCAGCCGCCCCCGGCGGAGCGCCTGTTCGGCCGCGACCGCGAGCTGCGGGAGCTCGCCGAGGACGCCGCCAAGGGGCCCGGGCTCCTCGTCATCCACGGGCCGCCGGGCGTGGGCAAGTCGGCCCTGGCCGCCGAGCTCCACCAGCGGCTCACCGGCCGCCGCCCGGGGCACGCCGAGGCCGGTTTCCCCGTCGTCCTCCTCGACGACGTCACGGACGCCGCCGAAGTGGCCCGGGCGGTCGAGGCCTCTCCCGACGCGCTCGTCGTGGTCACGAGTCGCGCCTCGCTCACCGAGGCGCGGCCCGGCACCCGCCGCTATCCGCTCGCGCCGCTCGCCCTACAGGACGCGGTCGAGATGATGCGGCACCTGTGCGGGCTGACCGGGCACGACACCGAACTCGCCGAGATGGCCCGGATGCTGAGCTGCTTCCCGCTCGCCCTGTACTCCGTCGCCGCCCGCCTTCGCCGCACGCCACCCGACCTCATGCTGGACGCCATGCGCGAGTCGGACCGGCCGCTGGAGCACCTGCGCTGGGACGACGACCGCGTCCGCGCCGCGTACACCATGTCGTACGAGGCGCTCGACGAGCGGCAGCGGCACGTCCTGCGCGCCTGCGTCAGCCACCCCGGGCCGGACTTCGACCGGCACTCGGCGGCGGCCCTGAGCCGGATGCCGCCCGGGATCTGCGGGCTGATGCTGGAGGAACTCGTCGACGCGGGGCTGCTCCAGCGCAGCGACGGGCGCTACGCGTTCCACGCCCTCTACCGCAGCTACTCGCAGACCAGCGCCGAGGAGCAGACCCTGTGCCGCACCTGGCTGTACCTGCACCTGCGGCGGCGCCTGAAGGTCACGCGCGAGGGCGGCGCCGACCGGGGCTGGCGCGTCGCGGCCCTGCCCGAGCTGCGCGCGGCCGCGCGGGCGGCGCGCCGGGACCGGTGGACCGTGGCGACCGAGCTGACCTGCGAGGTGGCCGACGCCCTCCGCGAGGAGCGGTGCCTCGACGAGGCCAGGGAGGAGGCCGAAGCCGCCTACCGCTACGCGGCGGGCCGCGCCGACGGCCGGGGCATCGCCCGCGCCCGGGGCTGTCTCGCCCTCCTGGGCGGCGAGCACGGGCCTGGTGACCAGCGGCAGCGCGCCCGCGAAGTGGCCGCCGTACAGCAGGAGGTGACGGCCGAGCTGCGCCGGGCGGCCGCCAGCGCGCGGCAGCGGCCGGGCGGCACGGCCGACCCGGCCGATCTCGGCCATCGGCTGATGGACCTCGCCGAGCGGGCCCTGGTCTCCGGGCTCGTCGACGACGCCATGCGGTTCCAGGCCGAGGCCCACGCCTGCTTCGAGGAGGCGGGGGACGACAAGCTCCTGGCCGAGTGCCTCGTCGGGCAGGCGGCGCTGCACACGTTCGCCGGGCGGTTCCCGGCCGCGGCGAGCCTGGCCGACCAGGCCGCCGGGCTCCTCGCCGCCCACAGCGACGAGGAGGGCGCCGCCCACGCCCACGCCTCGGCGGCGGAGGCCCTGCGCAAGGCGGGCGACCTCCCGGCGGCCGCCCAGCACGCCCATCGCGCGCTCACCCGGTTCCAGACGGCCGGTGACCCCGCCAGCCTCAACTACGCCTACCGCCTGGCCGCGAAGATCGAATGGGCGCGGCAGAACCACGCGCTGGCCCGGGACCTCCTGGACAAGGCCCGCGAGCTGCCCCGCTACCCCGGCGCCGCCGAGGAGGGCCCGTCCACCCGGGCCATCGCCCACCCCTCGCGGGCCGCCCGGGCGGAGCGGCAGGGGGAGAGCGGCGCGGCCCCCTGGACGGGGACGGCACCGGCACCGGGCCCGGAGTCCGGTCAGAGCGACCGCTGCCGTACGGGGTGACCTTCGGCGGAGCCGCGTGATCCGGGTGGCGCGTGCGGCGCGGTACCGCATGTAATACACCTGACACACCTGACACCTGTGCCGCACAAGGCACTTGAGCCGTACACGGCGCTTGAGTGCACGCAACGCCCCTGTGGAAAACCGGATCTTCCCCTTCCCCAATGACCTAAGGACGGCCCGCATGGCCAACAGTGCTCTTCTGGTGATGGACGTTCAGCGAGACGTGGTGGACATCGCGCACGGCAGAGGCGCGTTCGCCGTCGGCGCGTACGACGGAGTGGCGGCGGGTGACAGCTCGGAGTACCTCTCCCGTCTGGGCAAGGCGATCGACGGCGCCCGAGCCGCGGGCATCCCCGTCATCTACGTCGTGATGGGCTTGCGCGCGGACAAGGCGGAGGTGAGCCCGCGCAACAAGATAGTCACCACGGTCGCGCAGGCCGGGCTCTTCACGGAAGGCAACCCCGGCAACGAGATCCACCCGGACATCGCCCCTCAGGAGGGCGACGTCGTCGTCACGAAGCGGCGCGGCAGCGCCTTCTCGGGCAGCGACCTCGACCTGGCCCTCCGGGCCCGCGACATCAACAGCCTCGTCCTCACCGGCATCGCCACCAGCGGCGTCGTCCTCCACACCGTCTGCGCAGGCAACGACCTGGACCTCGACCTCACCGTCCTCGGCGACGCCTGCCTCGACCTCGACCCCGAAGTACACCGATTCCTCACGGAGAAACTGTTCCCGCAGTGGTTCGACGTGCTCACCGTAGAGGAGTGGATCACGGCAATCGCCCCCTGAGGTTCGCGAGGAGTCCGTCTACGGTGCTCCCGTGACAGGTTCCACGCCGCCCTGGGTCGACGGCGAGATCTCCGGCATGGACCGGCCCTGGGCGGCGGCCTGTCGCCCAGGGCCTACCGCCGGGTGGTCGGTCAGGTGCGGTCGTGCGACTGCGGCGGTCAGGGCCGTCGAGGTCAGAATGCTGTCCGGGATGACCGAGACCGAGCAGCCGGACGCGTTCCGGGCCCTGAAGGGCATGATCCACTCCCTGCGCGAGGGCGACGCCGGTCGATGGCCCGCTCCCCGGCGGCCGTCACGCCGCGCCGGGACAGGAGGGCGGGCAAGCGATCGGCGGCCGCGCTCGCCGAGGGGTCAGGCCAGCAGCCGGGCGAGCGCGGCCATGTCCGTCTCCGGGTCCACGACGGGCTGGATCACCAGCTCGTCGACCCCGGCCTTCTCCAGCGCGTCGATCCGCTCGATGACCTCGTCCCTGGTGCCGACCAGGCCGAACGTGTCCACCAGGGAGGGCACGATGAGCTCGCGGTCCTCGGGGGCGAGCCGCCCCAGGTAGTTGCGGTAGAGGGCCTGGTGACGCCGGGGATCGGTGGGGGTGGTGCCGCGGAGCTGGAGCAGGCGGTCGACCGCCGCGGCCTCCTCCGGAGGGAGGCCCGCGCGGAAGGCGGGGTTCTCCGCGCCGAGGATCAGTGCGCTCAGCGCGATGTGCCCCACCGCGTCCTTGACCGCGTCGCCGTAGCGGTCCTCGCCGTCGGCGAGGACGTACAGGGAGGACATGAGGTACGAACGGGCCTTCCCGGCACTGCCCGCGTCCCCCGCCGCCGCCCGCCGGGCCTGGCCGAGGGCCGACCAGGCCGCGGGGTCGTGCAGCCCGAAGGAGATCACTCCCGCGCCGAGCCGACCGGCGACCGCGGCGGCCTTCAGACCGAACGCGGCCACGACGAACTCCACCGGAGCCTCGGTGTCGACGTACGGCCCGACGTGCAGGAACCGCACCCTGCTCGACCGGGTCCCCTCGCGGTAGTCCGACTCGCGGCCCGCGGTGAGGTCCTGCAGGGCGGCCGTGAACGACTCCAGCTCCGCCATCTTGGTGGGCCGCATGCCGAGCGTACGGCGCGCCGTGTTGCCGGTGCCGACCCCGCAGACGACGCGGCCGGGGGCGAGGGCGTTGAGGCTGGCGACGGCCGCCGCCGCGGCGGGCGCGGAACGCAGTGCCGGTGAGGTGACACCGATGCCGAGCCTGATCCGGCGGGTGGCCCTGGCGCAGAGGGCGAGGCTCACGAACGGGTCGCCGTGGACCATCGGCGTGTCGTACACCCAGAAGCTGTCGAAGCCGAGTTCCTCCGCGCGGGCGGCCAGGTGTTCCACACCCGGCCCCGCTGTCATGACGATGCCGGTGCGCATGGCGGCTCTCCTCGCCGTCGAGTGAGGTGGCTGACGTGGCCTTCCCACCCCGGCCCGCTTCCACACATCGCGCGCCCGGGCACGGCCCGCACCCGCCGACCCGTCAGACACCTGTGAGCGTGCTGTTTGACCTTGACACCGTGGCAAGGTCTTCACTGCTCGTCCAGGAGGTGGTCTCGATGACGGTCACGAGGCAGGACGCGGACGGGACGCGGGCGGTTCAGGGGCTGGAGGACGGGCGGGCGTCCGTGCGGCTGCGGGCCGCGCTGGAGGTGGGGACGGCGCCCGACCCCCGCTTCGTGGACCGGGTCATCGAGCGGTGTGCGGTCGAGCCCGAGTTCTTCGTCCGGGACATGCTGACCTGGGCGCTCACCCGGTACCCGGTGGCGGTGACGCTTCCCGCGCTGCTGCGCGAGACACGTTCGGAGCGCCCGCAGGCGCGCAGCCAGGCGCTGCACACGCTGTCCAAGATCGGAGATCGGCGGGCGTGGCCCGCGCTCACGCGGACGCTGCTGTGCGACGGCGACGACGAGGTGGCGCGGAGCGCCTGGCGGGCCGCGGTCGTGCTCGTGCCCGAAGGCGAGGAGTCCGCGCTGGCCACGGTGTTGGCGACGCAGCTCGGGCGGGGTGGACGGGAGACGCGGCTGAGCCTCAGCCAGGCCCTCGCCGCGCTGGGGGAAGTGATCGTTCCGGTGCTGCGGGCTGCGACGATGGCCCCTGACCCGCGCGTGCGCACGCACGCGCTGGCCACGGAACGCCTGCTGCGCGACCCCGACGCCGGATTCGAGCTCGCGGTCGAGGAGGCGAAGCGCGTCGTGGCCCTCGGGGGGCCCGGCCAGGAGGGACGGTAGGACGTGTTGATCGGTGAGGTGGCGCGCCGCTCCGGAGTCAGTGCCCGCATGCTCCGGCACTACGAGTCGCTCGGTCTGGTGCGCCCTTCGGTCCGTACGGGCTCCGGCTACCGGGAGTACTCCGGGGCGGACGTCCAGCGGATCTTCCATGTCGAGAGCCTGCGGTCGCTGGGGCTCTCGCTGCGCGAGATCGGACGCGCGCTCGACGACCCCGGCTTCACGCCCGCGGCGCTCGTCGACGACCTCATCCGGCAGACGCGTGAGCGCATCGCGGCACAGACCGAGCTGCTCACGCGGCTGCGCCGGATCGACGCGGCCGACCCCGCCGACTGGGAGGGCGTCCTCCAGGCCGTCGCGCTGCTCCAGGCGCTGGCGTCGAAGCGGGCCGACGTACGCCAGCGGGCGGCCCTCTCCTCGGCCGACGAGGTGCCCGTGCCGGTGGAGGCCCTGGTCGAAGCGGCACTGAGCGAGGCCGACCCGAACGTCGCCGGGGCTCTTCGGTGGGCACTGGCGCGTTCGCGCGGCGACGGCCCGGCGCTGCTGGCCGAGGCCCTCGCCGCACCGGAGGCCGCGGTGCGCGAACGCGCCGTCCAGTGCCTCGCCGAGATGCCCGGCGACGAGGCGGCGGCCCGGCTGCACGACGCCCTCGCGAGCTCCGACGCCGTGGTGCGCGGATACGCGGCACTGGCCCTCGGGACATCCGGCGTGGCCGACGCCGCCCCCACGCTCATCGACATGATCGTGGAGGGGCGGCGCGACACGGACGCGGCCGACGCGCTGAGCGTGCTGGCGAGCGATGCCGCGGCGGCGGACCGGATCGCGAGCACGCTCGTCGACCGCCTCGCGCAGGAGGAGACCCCGGCGCCCGCACGCGGACGGCTGACCCAGGCACTGGCGGGCATCCCGGGAGAGACGGCCTCCCACGCCCTCGTGGAGCTGTCGCGCGACGCGGACCGTGCCGTGGCCGTGACCGCGGCGTATCTGTTGCGCCTGCGCGACGCTCGGTGAGGGCGCGTGCCACGGCACCGGCGCGGAAGGCGCCCGCCTACCGCGTGAGTTCGGCCAGTTCGTCCAGGCGCGTCAGCTTCCGCGGGTTGCGGACCACGTAGATCCGGGTGACCCGGCCGTGTTCCACCACGAGGCTCACCGCGGCGGGTTCGCCGTCGAAGGCGACGCGGCCCGCGGGGGCGCCGTTGAGCCAGACCGGCCGCGCGTCGAGCGCGGTGACCACCCGGTGGGCGCGGGCGAGCAGGGGCGCCACCGCGTCCGCCCCGTGGATCGGGGTCAGCGCGGCGGCGACCAGGCCCCCGCCGTCGGCGATCATGACCACGTCCGGGGCCATGACCTCCATCAGCTCCTGGAGGTGCCCGGTGCGCAGCGCGGCCAGGAACCGGTCCACCACGGCCCTCTGCTCCGACCGGCTCACCCGCACCCGGGGGCGTCGGGCCGCCACGTGTTCGCGGGCCCGCCGCGCGATCTGCCGCACCGCGGCCGGGGACTTCCCGACGGCCCCGGCGATCTCGCCGTACGGCATCGCGAAGACCTCGCGCAGGACGAACACCGCGCGCTCCGTGGGCGCGAGCGTCTCCAGGACCGTCAGCATGGCGACGGAGACGCTGTCGGCGAGCTCGATGTCCTCGGCGACGTCAGGGCTGGTGAGGAGCGGTTCCGGCAGCCACTCGCCGACGTAGTCCTCGCGGCTGCGGGACAGCGTGCGCAGCCGGTTGAGGGCCTGGCGCGTGACGAGCCGGACGAGGTAGGCCCGGGGGTCGCGCACCCGCGCGTGGTCGGCGTCGGCCCACCGCAGCCAGGACTCCTGCAACACGTCCTCGGCGTCGGCCGCCGAGCCGAGCATCTCGTAGACGACGGTGAACAGCAGGCCGCGGTGGGTGACGAAGGGGTCGTCGCTCATGACGCGGAGGCCGCGCCGGACGGCTGCGCACGGGCCGCCAGGGGGATCTCGCAGGCGGACGAGAAGCCCTGTGACTCGACGCCGTTCGCCACGTTGGCCCGGGTCGCCAGGTTGACGAAGGCGATGAACGCCGTGAGTTCGACCATCGCCGCTGGGCCGAGCCGCCCCAGCAGTCCCGCGTACAGCTCGTCGGTGACGGTGAGCGGCGTGCTGCTCATGGCCTCGGCGTACTCCATGACGTCCTGCTCAAGGGGGGTGAAGACGTCCGCCTCGCGCCAGCGCGGCACCTGGCTCGCCTTGGCCAGGTCCAGGTCGGCGTTGTGCGCCTGGAAGTAGCCGACGTCCAGGCACCAGCTGCACCCGACGAGGGCCGCGACGGCCATGTGCGCGAATGACTTGAGGCTCGCGTCGGCCGCGCCCCACGCGCCCACCTTGCTGCCGAACTCCAGGTTGTCCTGGGCGACCTGGGGGCTGTGCCAGAGGACTTCGACGTTCTCGGGCACGGCCCCGAGCTGGTCGGTCATGCTGCGGGTGAGCTCGGCGGGGAGCTCGGCCTTCGGGATGCGCAGGGCCATGGCGGTTCTCCTTGTACGAGTGCCTGATCGGCTGTTCGACATGAAGACACCGCCGGGCGCGCGGATGTGACACCCAGGGGCACCCCGGCTCAGGCCTCCGCCGCCACCTTCCGGGCCCACCGATAGTCCGCCTTGCCGCTGGGCGAGCGCTGGATGTGGTCGGTGAACACCGCGGAGCGCGGGATCTTGTAGCCCGCGAGACGGGCGCGGCAGTGGGTCTGGAGGGCGCCCAGGTCCAGCGGCGCGGCGCCGGGGCGGAGCTGGACGACGGCCGCGACCCGGGTGCCCCAGCGCTCGTCCGGGACCCCGGCGACCAGCGCGTCGTACACGTCGGGATGGGATTTGAGGGCCTGCTCGACCTCTTCGGGGTACACCTTCTCGCCGCCGGTGTTGATGCACTGCGAGCCGCGGCCGAGGACCGTGACGATGCCCTCGGTGTCGACCGTGGCCATGTCGCCGAGCAGGACCCAGCGCTCGTCGCCGCGCTGGAAGAAGGTCTCCGCGGTCTTCACGGGGTCGTTGTAGTAGCCGAGCGGGACGTGGCCGCGCTGGGCGATGCGGCCGGGCTCGCCGACGGCGACCGGCTCGTGGGTCACCAGGTCCACCACCTGCGTACGGGAGTTGACCTGGATGCGGAAGCCGCGCTCGGGGCCCGAGTCGTCCGTGGCGGTGCCGTTGAAGCCCGACTCGGACGAGCCGAAGTTGTTGAGGAGCATGACGTTCGGGGCGAGCTCAGCGAACTGGGCGCGGACCGTCTCCGACATGATCGCGCCGGAGGAGGAGACGCTGAAGAGGGAGGAGAGGTCGGTGCCCGCGCAGGGCCCGGTCAGCGCGTCGATCAGGGGACGCAGCATCGCGTCGCCCACCAGGGAGACGCTGGTGACCCGCTCGCGCTCGATGGTGCGCAGCACCTCCTCGGGGGCGAACCTGCGGTGGATGACCAGGCGTTGGCCGAAGTGGAAGCAGATGAAGGCGGTCAGCGTCGAGGTGCCGTGCATGAGCGGAGGCGTCGGGAAGAACGTGAGGCCGTCGCCCCCGGCCGCCACCCGCTCGGCCACCTCCTCGGGCCGGGTGACCGGCTCGCCCGTCGGCGCGCCGCCGCCGAGCCCGGAGAAGAACAGGTCCTCCTGGCGCCACATCACACCCTTGGGCATGCCGGTCGTGCCGCCGGTGTAGATGATGAACAGGTCGTCCGCGGAGCGCGGCGCGAAGCCGCGCGCGGGCGAGCCGGACGCCTCCGCCTCGGTGAAGGGCACCGCCCGCGGCCCCGCCGCGGCGGGGCCGCCGACCCGGATCAGCTGCCGCAGCCCGGGCGCGCGGGGGAGCGCCGCCGCCACCCGCCCGGCGAACTCGGCGTCGAAGACGAGCGCCGCCAGGTCCGCGTCCCGGTAGAGATAGGCCAACTCCTCTTCGACGTAGCGGTAGTTGACGTTCACCGGCACCAGGCGGGCCTTGAGGCAGCCGAGGACCGTCTGGAGGTACTCCACGCCGTTGTACAGGTGCAGGCCGAGGTGCTCGCCGGGGGTGAGGCCGCTGTCGATCAGGTGGTGGGCGACGCGGTTCGCGGCCGCGTCGAGCTCCGCGTACGTCAGGCGGCGCTCGGCCCCGGTGCCGGGGTGGTCCAGATACACGAGCGCCTCGCGGTCCGGCACCGCGTCGACGACTGACTCGAACAGGTCGGCAAGGTTGTACTCCACCGCTCCTCCTGACCCCGACGCCGTGACGTGCCGTGTGGCGGTCATCACAGCAGAGGGGCCCGGAAGGCGGAAGGGGCCGCGCGGAAGAAATCTGACTGAGTGTCAGAATGCTATTGAACTGGCACCTCGCCTCCTGCAACCTGTTCCAGGTCTGAATGACGGGAGGACGGCCATGGGTGGCACGGACCATCTCCTGGTGCGGCGCGAAGGCGCCACACTGGTGCTCACACTGAACCGGCCCGAAGCCAGGAACGCGCTCTCGCTGCCGATGCTGGTGGGCCTGTACGACGGCTGGCTGGCCGCCGACGCGGAGGACAGCGTGCGGTCTGTCGTCCTCACCGGGGCGGGCGGCGCCTTCTGTGCGGGCATGGACCTGAAGGCCCTGGCGGGCAAGGGGATGGAGGGCGCCGAGGACCGCGAGTGCCGCGCGCGGCTCGCGGCGGATCCCGACCTGCACTGGAAGGCGATGCTGCGCCACCACCGGCCGCGCAAACCCGTCCTGGCCGCCGTCGAAGGGCCCTGCGTGGCGGGCGGGACCGAGATCCTCCAGGGCACCGACATCCGCGTGGCGGGCGAGTCCGCGACCTTCGGGCTCTTCGAGGTCAGGCGCGGGCTCTTCCCGATCGGCGGCTCCACGGTGCGCCTCCAGCGGCAGATCCCGCGCACCCACGCCCTGGAGATGCTGCTCACCGGCCGCGCGTACACCGCCCGGGAGGCCGCCGACGTGGGCCTCATCGGCCACGTCGTGCCGGACGGCACCGCCCTGGAGCGGGCCCTGGCCATCGCCGAGCGGATCAACGCCTGCGGTCCCCTCGCCGTCGAGGCGGTCAAGGCCTCCGTGTACGAGACCGCCGACCTGAGCGAGGCCGACGGGCTCGCCGCCGAACTCAAGCGCGGCTGGCCCGTCTTCGACACCGCCGACGCCAGGGAAGGCGCCCGCGCCTTCGCCGAGAAGCGCCCGCCCGTCTACCGGCGGGCCTGACCCGAGGAGTCGGCGACATGCCCGACGCGCTCAGCGCCCCCATGGCCGTGGAGTTCCCCTTCACCCGCTCCCTCGGCCCCGTCCAGTCCGCCTTCCTGACCGGCCTGCGCGCCCGCACCGTGCTCGGCGTGCGCACCGCCGCGGGCCGCGTGCTCGTCCCGCCCGTCGAGTACGACCCCGAGACCGCCGATGAGCTACGGGACCTGGTCGAGGTCGCCGCCACCGGCACCGTCACCACCTGGGCCTGGAACCCCGCGCCCCGGCGCGGCCAGCCCCTCGACACCCCCTTCGCCTGGGTCCTCGTCCGCCTCGACGGGGCCGACACCGCGCTCCTCCACGCCTTGGACGCGGCGGGGCCCGACGCCGTCCGCACCGGTCTGCGCGTGCGCGTCCGCTGGACCGCCGAACGCACCGGCGCCATCACGGACATCGCCTGCTTCGAACCCTACGAGAGCGAGCCGACGGTCCATCAAATGCGAGTTCATACAGGTGAGTTCGCGGGTGAGGCCGTGACCGGGATCGTCGCCCCCGCCCGCCTCGACTACACCTACACCCCGGGCCGCGCCCAGAGCGGCTACCTGGCCGCCCTGGCCGAGCGCCGCGCCGTCGGCGAGCGCTGCCCGCGCTGCCGGAAGGTGTACGTGCCGCCGCGCGGCGCCTGCCCCACCTGCGGGGTCGCCACCGCCGAACAGGTGGAGGTCGGGCCGCGCGGCACCGTCACCACCTTCTGCGTGGTCAACATCAAGGCCAAGAACCTCGATATCGACGTGCCCTACGTGTACGCGCACATCGCGCTGGACGGCGCCGACCTCGCCCTGCACGGGCGCATCGGCGGCATCCCGTACGACCAGGTCCGCATGGGCCTGCGCGTCGAACCGGTGTGGACCGAGGACGGGCGCCACCCCGACCACTACCGGCCGACCGGCGAGCCCGACGCCGACTACGACACGTACAAGGAGCTGCTGTGACAGGTGAGTTCACCGGCGCGCCCAGGGACGTGGCGATCGTCGCCTGCGCACAGAGCGACCACCGGCGCCGCACCGACGAGCTCTCCGAGGTGGAGATGCTCATGCCGGTCCTGCACGAGGTCCTGGAGCGAACCGGCCTGACAGCCGCCGACATCGGCTTCACCTGCTCCGGATCCAGCGACTACCTCGCGGGCCGGGCCTTCTCCTTCACCATGGCGCTCGACGGCGTCGGCGCCTGGCCGCCGATCTCCGAGTCGCACGTGGAGATGGACGGTGCCTGGGCGCTGTACGAGGCCTGGGTGAAGCTCCTGACCGGCGAGGCGGACACCGCGCTCGTCTACGCCTACGGCAAGTCCTCGCCCGGATCCGTACGGGACGTCCTCACCCGCCAGCTCGACCCCTACTACGTGGCCCCGCTGTGGCCCGACTCCGTCGCCCTCGCCGCCCTCCAGGCCCAGGCCCTCATCGACGCGGGCCACACCGACGAGCCCGCGCTCGCCGCCGTGGCCGCGCGCAGCCGGGACGCGGCCGACGGCAACGCCCACGCGCAACTGCCCGGCGCCCGCCCGCAGGGGGAGTACGTCGTCCGCCCGCTGCGCACCGGCGACTGCCCGCCCATCGGCGACGGAGCCGTCGCCGTGATCCTGGCGGCCGGGGGCCGGGCCCGCGCCCTGTGCGCGCGCCCCGCCTGGATCCGCGGCATGGACCACCGCGTCGAGGCCCACTCCCTCGGCGTCCGCGACCTCACCGACTCGCCCTCCACCCGCCTGGCCGCCGAGCGCGCCGGAGCCTTCGCGCGTCCCGTCGACACCGCTGAGCTGCACGCGCCCTTCACCTCCCAGGAAGTCGTGCTGCGCAGGGCGCTCCGGCTCGACGACGACGTCCTCGTCAACCCCTCGGGCGGCGCGCTGGCCGCCAACCCCGTCATGGCCGCCGGGCTCGTCCGCGTCGCCGAGGCCGCCGGGCGGATCCACTGCGGCGCGTCCGACCGCGCGCTCGCCCACGCCACCTCCGGGCCCTGCCTCCAGCAGAACCTGGTCGCCGTCCTGGAAGGGGAGCCCCGTGCCTGAAGCCGCCACAGCGAAGGAGCACGTCGCGGTCGTCGGGATCGGCCAGACCAAGCACGTCGCCGCCCGCCGCGACGTGTCCCTCGCCGGGCTCGTCCGCGAGGCCGCCCGCCGCGCGCTCGACGACGCCGAGCTGGACTGGGCCGACATCGACGCCGTCGTCATCGGCAAGGCCCCCGACTTCTTCGAGGGCGTCATGATGCCCGAGCTGTATCTCGCCGACGCGCTCGGCGCGGTCGGCAAGCCCCTGCTGCGCGTGCACACCGCGGGCTCCGTCGGCGGCTCCACCGCGCTCGTCGCCGCAGGCCTCGTCGCGAGCCGCGTCCAGCGCACCGTGCTCACCCTGGCCTTCGAGAAGCAGTCGGAGTCCAACGCCATGTGGGGGCTCTCCTTGCCCATCCCCTTCCAGCAGCCGCTGCTCGCGGGCGCGGGCGGCTTCTTCGCCCCGCACGTGCGCGCGTACATGCGGCGCAGCGGCGCCCCCGACGCCGTCGGCTCCCTGGTCGCGTACAAGGACCGGCGCAACGCGCTGAAGAACCCCTACGCGCACCTGCACGAACACGACATCACCCTGGAGAAGGTCCGGTCCTCGCCCATGCTGTGGGACCCCATCCGCTACTCCGAGACCTGCCCGTCGTCCGACGGCGCCTGCGCCATGGTGCTCACCGACCGCGCCGGTGCCGCCCGCGCGCCCCGCCCGCCCGCCTGGGTGCACGGCGGCGCGATGCGCAGCGAACCCACGATGTTCGCGGGCAAGGACTACGTGTCGCCGCGCGCCGGGCGGGACTGCGCCGCCGACGTCTACCGGCAGGCGGGCATCGGCGACCCGCGCCGCCAGATCGACGCCGTGGAGATGTACGTGCCCTTCTCCTGGTACGAGCCGATGTGGCTGGAGAACCTCGGCTTCGCCGCCGAGGGCGAGGGCTGGAAGCTCACCGAGTCCGGCGTGACAGAACTGGACGGTGACCTTCCGGTGAATATGTCGGGCGGTGTCCTGTCGACCAACCCCATCGGCGCGTCCGGCATGATCCGCTTCGCGGAGGCCGCGCTCCAGGTGCGCGGCCAGGCCGGGGAGCACCAAGTCGACGGCGCCCGCAGGGCACTTGGGCACGCCTACGGCGGCGGCTCGCAGTTCTTCTCGATGTGGCTCGTCGGGTCCGCGCCTCCCACGACCTGATACGTACGCTTCCGCCCCGCCGCTGACCTGACGTCGCGGCCTGTGCGGCACCGGGGCGGAAAGCTAGGCTGGCGGCGGACGACGCACTGGGAGGAGCACGGACGTGGCCGACAGCACCACCACCACTCAGCAGCATCCGCTAGCGGGCTGGGAGAAGCCGGATCTGGACCTCAGCGCCGCCGAATGGCGGTCGAGCAGCGAGGGCCGCGGGGACGTGCAGATCGCCTTCGTCGAGGGCTTCATCGCGATGCGCAACAGCGGGCGTCCGGAGAGCCCTTCGCTGATCTTCACGCCCGCCGAGTGGGGGGCGTTCGTGCACGGGGCCCGGGAGGGGCGCTTCGACCTGACGTGACCGCCGGTGGCCGACGGCCACCGGCGGTCACGTGTCGGCCGCGCCGCCCCGGGCGGGCGCGGACCGGCCGGGCACGCCCGGCGCCGGGGCGGGCGCCCCCGTCGGGTCAGCCCGCGATGTCGCGCACCACGCGCAGCGCGACGTCCACGTCCCGCGGCGAGTTCATGACGCCGGTGCCGATCCGCGCGTACCCCAGGCTGTCGTGGTAGAGCGCGGACAGCCGGACCCCGCGCTCGGCCGCTTTCTCGACCACGGCGGAACCGGGCAGGTCCCGCACGCTGAAGCAGGTGATGCCCGCGGACATCCCGGGCGCCACGGGCGTGTGCAGCCGTACGCCCGGGATCCGGGCGAGCCCCTCCTTGGCCCGCGTCGCCAGCTCCGTGATCCGCCCGGCGACCCGGGAGCGGCCCAGGGCCTGGTGGAACGCGACGGACACCGGCAGGGCGAAGGCGTGCTCGTAGGCGAGGAATCCCCCCGGCGACAGCGCGGCGGCGCCCTCCTCCCCCATGAAGCTCGCGAACGTCGGGCGCACCTGGGCAAGCGCGTGCGGAGCCAGCCACACCAGGGCGGTGCCGCGCGGCCCGAGCAGCCACTTGTGCGTGCCCGCGACCACCACGTCGGCACCCAGGCGCGCGGCATCGGCGTCCACCGCGGCGAGCCCGTGCACCCCGTCGACGACCAGGAGGCAGCGATCGGCCTCCTTGCGGCCCCGGTTGGCCTCCCGGACCACCTCGGCGATGGCCTCGACCGGCATCCGCACCCCGGTCCTGGACTGCACCCACGTGACGCCGAGGACACGGGTCGTCGGGCGCAGCTGCGCCCGGACCGCGCTCACCACCTCCTCGGCGGTGGCCTCCCCGGAGTCGGCGAACCACGAGGCGAGGCGCACCCGGGCCCCGTGCTTCTCCGCCGCCAGGCGCGCGGCGCCCTGGTGCACCGAGTGGTCGTCCTCGCTGAGCAGGAACTCCTGGCCGGGGCGGACGCGCACGCCGTTGTACACGAGGCCGAGGCCGACGGTGGTGCTCGCGGCGAGCGCGATGTGGTCGGCCTCGCCGCCCAGGTACCCGGCGAGGGACGTCCGTACGCGGTCCCAGCCCGTCGGCCCGTCGGGCAGGTACAGCTTCGTCGGCACCAGCATCGGATCGGCGTCGAGCTGCCGGGCCAGATGGTCCACGGCCGCCCGCACCACCCGCGGCTGCGAGGCCAAGTAGAACGTCGCCAGATGGACCCAGGCCGGGTCGAGACGGAACTGCGCCCGCACCGTCCCCCAGTCCGGCCGTCCGTCAGGCCCCAGCAGCCGTCGGCCGCTCGCCGGGGCGGTGTCGACCGCCTCGGCGACCCCGCCGCCCCACGCGGCCACCGCCGCGGATCCGACCGCACCCGCCAGCACGCTCCGCCTATCCATCCAGATACCTCCAGAAATATCCCGACCGACGGTAGGCACTTGAACGGAACGCCGGGGAACCGTC
Organism: Streptomyces sp. NPDC053474; assembly: GCF_044544845.1. Taxonomy (NCBI): domain Bacteria; kingdom Bacillati; phylum Actinomycetota; class Actinomycetes; order Kitasatosporales; family Streptomycetaceae; genus Streptomyces; species Streptomyces sp. NPDC053474. The sequence goes on along the minus strand of NZ_JBITXV010000012.1, from coordinate 135,596 downwards.
AAGTCGGCGAACCGGTCACGCGCGACCCTGCGGAATCGTCAACGCCCCTATCTGTCACCGGACTTGAACTGCACAATGCTTCCTGTGCCGCCTTACGACTACCTGGAGTTCACCCTCGGGGACGGAGTCCGCGTCCGTCTCGAACTGGCTGCCGCGGGGGAAGCCCCCGCCGCGCCCGACGCCGTGGAGGCCGACCTGCCGCCAGGCATCTCCGGAGTGACCCCCGTGGGAAGCGGTGTGCGCGTGGGCACCCTCGCCACGGACGCGCTGCGCTCCGTCCTGAGCCCGCTGGGCCCCGTCCTGCAACAGGTGCACGACGCCGTGCGCGGCATCCCCGACCCGCCCCGCGAACTCTCCGTGGACTTCGGCATCCAGATCGGCCAGGACCTGCGGCTCGGCATCGTCGGCGCGGGCGGCCAGGCGAGCATGACCGTCTCGGCGACCTGGGAGCTGTCCCCGCGGACCGAGAGATGAACTGGTTCACGGCGACCGGAGACGACCGGCACGGGGACGCCCGCGGGGCACTGGTGCGCATCCTGAGCACGGACCGGACGCGCACCGCGGGCGCGGGCGTCTACCTCCGCGGACGCACCCTCCTGACCTGCGCCCACGTGGTCAACGCGGCCCTGGGGCAGCGGATGCTCAGCCCCCGGGACCCCGGTGGCGTCACGCTGGACGTGTCCTTCCCCGTGCTCTCCGCCGCCACCCCGCGCCCCGCCCGCCTGGTGGCGTGGATACCGCCCCGCGCGCACCACCTCGGCCCCGTCCCCGACGGCTCCCTGAAGTGGGAGGGCGACCTGGCCGTCCTGGAGCTGGGGGAGGAGCCGCCGCCGCCCGTCGGCCCCGTCCGCTGGCTGGAGATGACACGGGGGCAGGAGGTCAGGGCCTGGTACGGCGCCGGGCAGCCCTTCTCCTACGCCGACGCGCGCGTCGCCTCCTATGACGACGGCATCGGCTACCTCGACGGACAGCTCTCGGGCGCCGCCGTCGACGAGGGCTACAGCGGCGGACCCCTGTGGTGCCTCGCCGACGGCGCCGCCGTGGGCCTGGTCATGGGCCGCATCACCGCCCCGGACACCGCGCTCTCCGCCCAGCACACGGTCCGGCGCAGCTGGGGCCTCGGCTGGCAGTCGGTGCTGCGCGAACTGCGCCGCGCCGGAGCCCTGCCCGAGCCGTACCTGGCCGCTCTCGCGCGGTCCTCGGCGCCGCTCGCGGGGCCGGGCGGCGAGTCCGACGCGTACGAGACCGTGCGGGACATGATGGTCGGACCCCTGCACCTGCTGCTCGGCGACCCCACGGCCCGCGCCGCCCACGCCACCGTGCTCGCCGGTGAACTCGGCCTGCGCGCCCCCGCCGACGGCACCGCGCCCTCCGTGGCCGACCTGGCCCAGCTCCTCACCCGCACCGAGCGGGCGCTGCCCACCCTCGCCGAGTCCCTCGCCCCCACCGTGGCCGACGACCCGCGCGGCCGCGGCGAGCTCGACCGGCTGCTCGCCCTGGGGCGTCTGACGGGCGCCGCGCGACTGCTCTCGGTGGCCGAACACCGGTTGCTGCGCGCCAAGTTCGAGCACCTGTGCCGAACCGACCCGGGCCTGCTCCACCGCGCCGCGACCGCCGCCCTGCCCTATCTGGACCTGCCGCACTCCCTGCACGCGGCCCGGCTCGCGCCCGCCGCCGTCGACGGCGTGCTGCGCGAGCTGGAGACCTGGCCCGGCGACAGCTCCCCGGTGCCCGACGAGACGCCCCGCCTGCCCGCCCTCCTTCGCGTCGTCGAGTACGTGGCGGCCGAGACGGGCGGCCTGGCCTGCCGGGCCCTGCAGGAGTGGAGCGGCCGGGTCGCCGCCCGCCTCGGCATCCACGCCTCCGCGCTGCGCGAGCGCCGCGCCGACGCCGAGCGCTGGTCGCAGCGGTCCGCCCCGGCCGGGGCCCGGATCCTGGTGGAGCTCGACCGGCACGCCAAGGACCCCGCCGACCACTACCGCTGCGCGGTGTGGCGGCTGCGCGCGGACGGCACCGCGGCCCGCGCGGTCACCGGCACCGAACACCCCCGCGCGGGACGCGAGATCGCCCGGCTCATCCGCGAGGTCGCGGGCGGCACCGAGGGCGCCGAGCGCGGCGTGGCCCTGGTCGCCGTCTCCGTACCCCCGGACGCGCTGGAGCTGCCGGTGGACGAGTGGGACGGGGCGGGTGTCGACGAGTACATCCCCGCGCCGCTCGGCGAGGACTTCCACCTCATCCTGCGCTGCCCGCGGCTGCGGCGGCGCTCCCGCACCGGCGCCGCCGACCTCACCCGGCGCTGGAACGCGCGCCACCGCGGCGACGCGCTGCGCGCCGACCGCACCGTCGGCGGCCGGGCGGGCCTGATCGGCCTGCTCAAGACGGTCCACCGGGACACCGCCCGCGTCCTGGTCCAGGGCACGGCCGCCCAGCGCGGCGAACTGCTCCCCGTCTGCCTGGTGATGGGCGTGCCCATCGTGCTGTGGGACCGCGGCCCGCGGGCCCCCGAGGCGGACCCGGACCTCGACGGGCTGACCCCCGACGGGCCCGTCGACCAGCTCCCCGAGCGCGTCCGGCACTTCCGGGTGCGCGCGTACGCCGATCCGCGGACCAGCACCCGCCCCGCCCTGGTGTGGGAGGACATCGAGATGCCGCTGCCCGACGAACTGCAGCTCGCCGACCCCGCCGAGGGCCTCGGAGGCCCGGCGGACGGCGGCGAGGGAACGGAGCGGGCGACATGAGCGGGCACGACGACTGGCGGCTGTTCCGCGGCGACCGCGTGGCCCGCCGGGTGGAGCTGCCCGAGGCCCCGCCCTGGCGCCGCTTCCCCGACGGCTCCGGCGCCCGCCCCAGGGCCCGCCCGTACCTCATCGGCCGCGCCGAGGCCGACGTGGTGAGCGCGGCGCTGCACCTGCGCCGCCCCCTGCTCGTCACCGGCCACCCCGGCACCGGCAAGTCGTCGCTCGCGCACGCCGTCGCCCACGAACTCACCCTCGGCCCGGTGCTCCAGTGGGCCGTCAACAGCCGCTCGGCCCTCAAGGACGCCCTGTACGGGTACGACGCCATCGGCCGTCTGCGCGAGACCCATCTGCGCCGGGAGCGCGACGCGGGGGAGCCGGGCATCGGCACCTTCGTCCGGCTCGGCCCGCTGGGCACGGCCCTGGTGCCCCGCGACCGGCCCCGCGTCCTGCTCGTCGACGAACTCGACAAGGGCGACGTGGACCTGCCCAACGACCTCCTGACCGTGTTCGAGGAGGGCGAGTTCGAGATCCCCGAGCTGTCCCGGCTTCCGGACGACCAGTCCGAGGTGTCGGTCCTCACCCACGGAGCCGACGGCGAATGGGTCACGGTCACGCGCGGCCGGGTGCGCTGCCACGAGTTCCCCGTCGTGGTGATCACCAGCAACGGCGAGCGCGACTTCCCGCCCGCCTTCATGCGCCGCTGCGTGCGCCTGGCCCTGCCGGACCCCGACGAGGCCCGGCTGCGGGAGATCGTGTCGGCCCACCTCGGCGAGGAGGCGCTGGCCGGAGTGGACGACCTCCTGCACGCCTTCCTCAACCGCCGCGCCCCCGGCGAACTGGCCACCGACCAGCTGCTCAACGCCGTGTTCCTGCGCAAGGGCGGCGTCGACCTGGACGCCGAGGGACTCCTGGACGCGGTGCTGCACCGGCTCGGCGGAGCGCTGTAGATGCCCCCCGGTGGGGACCCCGCGGCCGGGCGGACCGACGGCGAACCGCCGCCCGCCGTCGGTGCGCCGTCCCCCGTGGTCCTCGGCGTGCTCGGCCGCCTGACCGGGCACGACCTGTCCATCCACGAACTGCTCGACGCCGTCTGGCTCGCGGCGCGCCTGCCCCCCGACGGGGACGCGCCCCTCGCCCGGGCGCTCGCCGGTACCGCCCTGCCCGCCCCGCCGCCCGGCCCGGCGCAAGAACCCGTGCCCGACGCCGACCCGCGCGCCACGGACGACAAGCCCGCCGACGGCACCCCGGCGCCCAGCACCCCGGCGCCGCCCCCGCCACCGGCCCAGCTGCTCGGCGCCCTGCACGCGGCCGCGGCGGCCCGCAGCGCCCCCGAGTTCGCCCGCGTCGGCGCGGCCGACCGGCTGCACGCGGACGACGGAGCGCTGCCGGTACGGGTGCCCGAGGAGAAGGCCCTCGGCGACGAGGAGCTGCGCTTCGGCCGGGCGCTGCGGCTCCTGAAGCAGCCCCAGCCGCATCCGCACCGGCGCGAGTTCGACGAGGCGGCCACGGCGGCGGCCCTCGCCGAGACCGGCCTTCCCGATGTGGTGACCCGGCCCGCCCGGCAGCGCTGGCTCGACCTGGTGCTGCTCATCGACGACGGCGTCTCGATGCTCCTGTGGCGGCGCCTGGCGACCGAGCTGCGCGCCCTCCTGGAGCGCCTCGGCGCGTTCCGCGGCATCCGCGTCCTCGGCCTGGACACCCGCTCCCGGCGGGCCCCGCTGCTGCGGGCCCGCCCCTTCGACGCGCACTCCTCGCTGCTGTCCCCGGCGTCGGCCGTCGACCCCTCCGGGGGCACCCTGGTCCTCGTCATCAGCGACGGCGTCGGCGCCTGCTGGCGCGACGGGCGCATGCGCACGGCCCTCGGCCGCTGGGCGCGCCAGGGGCCGACCGCCATCCTGCACGCCCTGCCCGCCCATTTGTGGGGCGGCTCGGGCATCCGCTCCGAACCCTGGCTGGTGACCACGCGGCGCCGGGGCGCCGCCAACGACACCTGGTACGTGTCCGACCCGCTGCTGCCCTCCGGGCTCGGCGAGGACTTCGCGGACGTCCCCGTCCCGGTGCTCGAACCCTACCCACCGGCCGTCGCCGCCTGGGCCCGGCTCGTGGCCTCGCCCGGCGCGAGCACCGAACTGCCCCTGCTGGTCCCGCCGCACGCCCCGACCCCGCGCGGCCGGGCCGACACCCGGGGCGCCGACGCGGCCACCGCCGTGCTGCGCTTCCGGGACGCCGCGTCGCCGGAGGCCTTCCGGCTCGCCGCGCACCTGGCCGCCGTGTCGCCGCTGACCGTGCCCGTGATGCGGCTCGTCCAGGCCGCGGTGGACTGGCGGGCCGACACCGCGCACCTCGCCGAGGTGTTCCTCGGCGGCCTCATGCAGCAGGTGGAACCGGCCGACGCGCGGCTGCCCGCGCAGCACCGCAGGTTCGGGTTCGCCCGCGACGCCCAGGACATCCTGCTCGACACGGCGTCCCCGATCGACCTGCTCCGCACCACCAGGACCGTCACCGAGCGCCTGCGCGCGCTCGTGGGCCGCTCCCCGGACTTCCCCGCCTGGCTCGCCCACCCCTCCGGCACCAGCGAACTCCTGCCCGGCACCCGGCCGTTCGCCTGGCTGGAGGACCGGCTCCTGACCCATCTGGGCGCCCGCCCCATGGCGGCACCCGCCCCCGAGGGCGCCGCGGCCGAGGAGGAGGTCCTGCTGCCCTCCGGCCTGGAGGCCGCCCCGTCCTGGCTGCCGCTGCGCCTCCAGGACCTGCACGCGCTCGGCCCCTACACGCTGCTGCGCAGGGACGGCGCCGGCGGCACGCCCACCGCCTACATCGCCGAGGACGAGGACGGCCTCCAGGTCCTGCTGCGCGTGTCCTCCTCGTCCGCCTCACCCGTGGCGCGGGAACTCCTGGACAACGAGCGCGGCGCGCTGCGCCGCATGGACGGCGTGTACGCCCCGGCCATCGTGGCCAGCGACCTGCGCGACGTGCCCGTGCCCTGGCTCGCGCTGCGCCTGGACACCCTCGGCGACGGGCGGCCCGCGCCGACGCTGCGCGCGGTCCTCGACGCGGCCGGGCCGCTGGCGGGAACCCCGCTGTTCCTGTGGCTCGGCTGGCATCTGACGCGGGCCGTGAGCCGCTGCCACCGCCGGGGCATCGTGCACGGCTCCCTGACCCCGGGCGCGGTCCTGGTGACCGAGTCGACCCTGCACATCATCAGCTGGACGTCCGCGCGCATCGACGGGGCCTGGAGCGCCTCGGTCTCGGCGATGCCGCCCGCCTCGCCCTACCGGGCGCCCGAGGTGACGTACTGGGGCGAGTCGCGGATCACGGCCGGAGACGTGTACTCCCTGGGAGCCGTGCTGCTGCGCGCCGCGACCGGCCGCGCCTGGCAGGGCTACGAGCACGACGCCCTGCGGCGCGACCCGTGGTTCGGCGAACTCGACGGGGAACTCGCCGACCTCCTGCTGCGCTGCGTCACCGCCGAACCGGAGGGCAGGCCCACCGTGCGGGAGGTGGCGGACGCCCTCGGCGCCCGGCTGCCCGGCGCGCAGCCGTGGGAGGAGACCGACGACGACGCGCTCGCCCCCGAGACGCCGCGGGAGCGGGGGCGCGCCGAGGAGCCCGAGGACGACGACAGCGAGACCTGGACCCGCACCGTCCGCGCGCCGCTCGCGCAGCCGCTGCGGATCGCGCTCGTCGGCGTCAAGGACGGCGCGGGCTGCACCACGACGGCGATGATGCTGGGCGCCGTCCTCGCCGACCAGCGCCAGGAGCGGGTCCTCGCGATCGACGCCGACAAGCACGCGGGGCGGCACGTGCGCATCGGCGGCCGCGTCTTCCGCGGCACGTTCGCGGGCCTGACCGATCTGGCGGCCTCCCTGCCCGAGGTGCGCCGCTTCGAGGACCTCAGCCTGTTCCTGTCGCCGCACCGCTCGGGCCTGATGGTCCTCGCGAACGACTCGGTGTCGCGGCCCTCGGCGGGCGGCCAGTACACCGACCAGGACTTCCGCGAGGTGGTGTGGGCGACGGGGCGGTACTTCCGCCTCACCCTGATCGACTCCGACAAGCCCGTGTCCCTGGTCCTGGAGCACGCCGACCGCGTCGTCATCGTCTCCCGCGCCGACCCCGCCGGGCTCACCCAGGCCCAGCAGACCATGGACCGCCTCGTCACCCTGAACCGTCCCGACCTCGTGGAGGAGGCCGTCGTCGTCCTCAACCACAGCCGCCCCGCCGCCGGTTGGACCCTCGACCCGGGCAACGTACGCGCCCTGCGCTCACGCTGCCGAGGCCTCGTCACCGTCCCTCGCGACGGCCACCTCGCCATGGCCAGCACCATCGAACTGTCCTGGCTGACCCCGGCCGCGTACAAGGCCTACCTGCGGCTCGCGGCGCTGCTGCTCGGGCGGCGGGCGATGTTCCCCTGAGGTGCCGCCGGAGACGGGGCGGGTGCGCCCTCGCTGAGGCCGAACCGGGCGTGGAAGGCGCGCAGGAAGCCGGGGGCGTACCAGGCCGAGCGGCCGAGCAGGCGCATCGCGGCGGGGACGAGGACGCCGCGGACGGCGAGGGCGTCGATGAGGATGGCCAGACCGCTGCCCAGGCCGAAGAGCTGCATGAAGCTGATCTCGGCCGTGCCGAAGGCGAAGAAGCTCACCGCGAGCAGGACGGCCGCAGCGCTGACGATGCGGCCCGTGTGGCCGAGGCCGTCGGCCACGGCGGACTCGTTGTCCGCGCCGAGGTCGTGGAGTTCCTTGATGCGGCTGGTGACGAACACCTCGTAGTCCATGGAGAGGCCGAAGGCGATACAGAACATCAGCACGGTCATCGACGTCTCCATGGGCTGCGGGGTGAAGCCGAGCAGGCCGGAGAGGTGGCCGTCCTGGAAGATCCAGGTCATGACGCCGATGGTCGCTCCGAGGCTGACCATGTTGAGGACCAGCGCGCGCAGCGGCTGCACGACGCTGCCGGTGAACAGGAAGAGCAGCAGGAACGTGGTGACGGCGATGAGGCCGATGGCGAGGGGGAGCCTGCTGCCGATGGAGTCGTTGGAGTCGACGAGCTCGGCGTCGGCCCCGCCGACCAGCGGGCGCGTCCCGGAGGGCGCGGCGACCGTCCGGACCCCTTCGACCAGGTCCTTGGCCGCGTCGGACTTGGGCGTCAGGGAGCTCACCACGGTGAGCCGCTGCGCGCCGGGGCGGCCGAGTGCCGCGTTGCCGGGGCCGGTCGCCGTGGACTTCCCGTCGGCGTAGACCCCGGTGCTGGTCTCGACGCGGGCCACGCCCTCCAGCGCGGACAGGCCGACCGCGTACGACTCCAACGGACCCCTGTCCACCGGCTCGTCGATGACGACGTGCAGGGCGGCGGCGTCGTTGCCGTCGAAGTTCTCCCGCAGCGCGGTGGCGACCTCGCGGCTGCGGGCGTCCTCGGGCAGCACGCGCTCGTCCGCCGTGCCGAAGGTGATGCCGAGCAGCGGGCTCGCCGCCGCGAGCAGCACCACGAGCACGGGCAGGGCGGTGAGCGCGGGCCGCCGCATCACGGTGCGGGCCAGGCGCCCCCACACCGAGGCCCCGGAGCCGGACCGCCCCGGCTTCGCCCACGGCATGCGCCCGCTGTTGACCCGGTGCCCCAGGACGGTGAGGAGCGCGGGCATCACGAACAGGGTGGCGAGGGCCGCGATGACGACGACCCCGACCCCGGAGTAGCCGAACGAGCGGAGGAAGTACTGCGGGAACACCATCAGCGCCGCGAGGGCGGCCGCCACCGTCGCGGCGGAGAAGGCGACCGTACGGCCCGCGGTGCTCATGGTCCGCCGGACGGCGTCCTCCACGCTCGCCCCCGCCGCGAGCTGCTCGCGGAACCGGCTGAGCATCAACAGGGCGTAGTCGACGCCGAGTCCGAGCCCGAGGGCCGTGGTCAGATTGATCGCGAAGACGGAGACGTCGGTGACGCTGCCGACGACGTAGAGCTCGGCGAACACCCCCACGATGGCGATGAGCGCGATGGCCAGCGGAAGCAGCGCGGAGACCGCCGTGCCGAAGACGACCAGGAGCAGCAGCAGGATCAGCGGCACCGCGATGGTCTCCGCCAGGACGAGGTCCTCCTCGGTCTGCGGCCCCATCTCGTGGCTCACCCCGGCGCTGCCTCCGGCCTTGACCGTGAGGCCGCCCTCGTGGCTGCCCGCGTACGTGTCGATGACGGCTTTGGCGTTCTCCTGCTGTTCCGCGTCACGGCCCTTCACGCGGGCGAGCACGAGGGCCTCGCTGCCGTCCTTGGACCGCAGATCGGGGCTGCTGGTGTCCCAGTACGAGACCACGTTGGTGAGGTCCCGCTCCTTCTTGAGGTCGGCCACCAGGGCCCGGGCGCCGCGCCGGGCGGCCGGGGCGTCGACGCGGCCCTGGGGGGTGCGGACCAGCAGCACCAGGTTGGTCTCTCCGCCGAACTTCTCGTCGATGACGTCCCTGGCCCGGGACGACTGGGAGGCCGGGTCGTCGAAGCCGCCGCTCAGCAGCTTCCCGAACGCACCGGCGCCCAGCGCGCCCATGAGGGCCACCACCACGGTGGCCACGATGAGGACCAGCCGGGATCGGCGGATCGCCAGCTCGGCTATGCGTTCGAACACGCGCTCTCTCCTTTGCGTTCCTGGGCAGCGGGTGCGGTGTCGCACGCTTCGGCGCCGCAGGACGACGGTAGGGAGATACAAGAAGATTTGGCAGTGTTAGATTTTCCGAGCGGTTCAAAGAATCCCATGACGCCGTCAAGTCCTTCGGCGTACGGTCGCCGTATGACCGCAACGGACGAACTCGCCACGGCCCGGCCCTCCTTGCGCGAGCGGCGCCGCGCCGCGGCCACCCGGGAGATCCTGGAGGCCGCCGAGTCACAGATCGCCGAACACGGCCCCGCGGCCCTGTCCCTGCGCGCCGTCGCCCGGAGCCTCGGCATGACGGTGCAGGCGCTCTACCACTACTTCCCGAGCCGCGACGACCTGGTCACCGCGCTCATCGCCAAGACGTACGACGACCTGGCCGCCGCCCTGCGGTCGGGCCTCGACGCGGCGGCCGACGAGCCGGGCACGCGGGGCGTGGTGGCCGTGACCGAGGCCTACCGCCAGTGGGCCATCGACCACCCCGAGCGGTTCCAACTCCTGTACGGCACGCCCCTGCGGTACTACGCGGCGCCGCCCGAGGGCCCCACCACCCAGGCCGTGCGCCGCATGGGCGCGATGTTCGAGAGCGAGCTGTTCGGCGGGTTCACCAGGGAGCAACTCGCGGCGGCCGACGTGCCGGAGCTCTCGCCCGCGCTCCGGGAGTACTTCGAGCAGCTGCCCGCGGACGGCATGGGGTCGCTGCCGCCGCCCGCGATCGCCCTGCTGATGAGCGCGTGGGGGCAGCTGCACGGCCTGGTCGTCCTGGAGGTGTTCGGGCACACCTCCTTCATCGGTGACCACCAGGCCGAGGTCTTCCGCCTGGCGGTGCGGACCATGGTCGAGGATCTGCACCGCCGGATCCCGCCCGCGGGCGTGGACGTCACGTGACGTTGACGGCCGCCCAGGCGGCGCCCACCGCGCGGTGTTCGGCGCTGTCCGTGCCGTACAGGGCCGCGGCGGCCGCGAGCGTCGCGGTGCGCGCGGAGCGGTAGGTGCTGGTGGACGTCATGTACAGGGTGAGCGCGCGGAACCAGATGCGCTCCGCCGCGGCCCGGCCGACGCCGGTGACGGGCTTGCCGTCGTACGTCGGGCTGTCGTAGCTGACGCCGCCCACGACCTTGGGGCCGCTGCCCTCGGCGAGGAGGTAGAAGAAGTGGTCGGCGGGCCCGGCGGAGTAGGCGGGCGGGAGCTGGCCGATGCCCGCGTACCAGTAGTCCTTGGACTGGCCGTCGCGGGAAGGGCGGTCCATGAAGCGCAGGGCGGTCTGGCCGCCCGCGTCGACGCGCTCGCCGAAGAGGTAGTCGCCGGGGTCGGCCGGGTTGGCCGCGCGGAACTCCACGGCGGCCGCGAGGGCGTCGCTCGTCGCCTCGTTGAGGCCGCCCGGCTCCCCGGAGAAGCCGAGCCCGGCGGTGGCCGCCGTGACGCCGTGGGTCATCTCGTGCGCGCCGACCTCGATGCGGACCAGGGGCCTGGCGGGGTTCGACGCGCCGTCGCCGTAGGTCACGCAGTTGGAGGTGGCTTCGTAGAACGCGTTGAGGTAGTCGCGGCCGTAGTGGACGCGGCTGCATCCGCCCTTGCCGTCGCCGCGCACGCCCTTGCGGCCGTGGACCTGGAGCAGGTAGTCCCAGAACACCGCGTGGATGTAGTGCGCCGCCACCGCGTCGGACTGACGGCCGCCCTCGCACCAGGTGTTGTCGTCGTCGGTCACCACGGTGCCGGACCCGCCGGTGCCGTTGTGCATGTCGTACGTCTTGTGGTTGCCGCGTTGGGGGTCGTTGAGCTCGTAGCGCCCGGTGGCCGGGTTGTACGTGGTGTCGAGCGGGACGCGGCCCACGTTCGTGCCGCAGCCGACCCCGGCCACCGCGCGCGGCCCGGCCGGGCTCGCGTCGGCGAGGCCGCCCTGGAGGGCCGAGGCCGCGACGACGGCGGTGGTGAGCAGGAGCCGGGCCGCGGTGCGGCGGGTGCGACGGCGGGGAGTACGGGGCGGGGCCATGTCGGCTCCTTCCGGCGGCTGGTGCGCGGGGCGGGTGGGGGAGTGCGCCGGGACGAGCCTGCCAGGGCGGCAGCAGATTGTCAGGATCGCGACAAGCCATCGCTGCCCGCCGTCAGCCCTCTCCGTGTGCCGCGCGGCCCGGAGGGCGGGCCACCGGATCCCCGGTCAGGCGGCGCCGTCGAGCTCCTCGCCCTCGACGAACGTCCGCACCACCTCGATGTCCCCGATGCGCCCCGGGTCCACCCGTCGCGGGTCATCGCCGAGGACCACCAGGTCGGCGCGCTTGCCGGGAGAGAGGCTGCCCGCGCTGTCCTCCCAGCGGCAGGCGTACGCGGCGTCGACGGTGTACGCGCGCAGTGCCTCCTCGACGCTCATGGCCTCCTTGGGGCCGATGATGCGGCCGGACGCGGAGGCCCGCTCGACCATGAACTGGACGGCCCGCAGCGGCGCGCCGTCGGCGACGGGCCGGTCGGAGCTGCCCGCGAGGCGCACCCCGTGGTCGAGGAAGCCCCGGCCCCGGTACAGCCACGGCGCCCGCTCGGGCCCCATGATCGTGGCGTAGTCGTCGCCGAAGTGCCGCAGGAAGCTGGGCTGTACGACGGCGATCGCGCCGAGCTCGGCGAAGCGGCCGAGCTGGTCCGGCCGGACGAGGCCCGCGTGCTCGACGCGGTGACGGGCGTCGGTGCGCGGCTTCGCGCGGCGGGCCGCGGCCAGGGCGTCCAGGGCGAGGTCGACGGCACGGTCGCCGATCGCGTGCACCGCGAGCTGCCAGCCCGCCCGGTGGCCCTCGACGATGGTCTCCGTGAGCACCTCGGGGTCGGCCTGGAGCTGCCCGCTGGCCGCGCCGCCCACATAGGGCTCGGTCAGCGCGGCCGTGCGCGCCATCATGCCGCCGTCGGTGAACACCTTCAGGGCGCCGAGCGAGAGGCGCCCGTCGCCGAAGCCCGTGCGCAGTCCGAGCCCGAACGACCGCGTCGTGGTGTCCTCGGGCGCGGCCTCGACCGGGCGCAGGGCGTCCGCCGCCACCATGAGCTGGACCCGCAGCGGCAGCCGTCCCGTCTCGTGGGCGAGCTGGAAGGCCGCGCCCTCGATGGGGCTGTGCGCGAACAGCTCGCTGCCGATGCCCGCCTCGGCGCAGGCCGTGATGCCCTGGGACCGGCACACCCGGCCGGACTCCGCGACGGCGTCGGCCAGTTCGGCCAGCGTGTGTGGCGGGCGCAGGGCGAGGGCGGCGCCCATGGCGTCCTCCGCGAGGAAGCCGTCCGGGCTCGCGACGTGCGGCGGCAGCTGCTTGAGGACGGCGGAGTTCACCAGGCACGCGTGTCCGGAGATGTGGCCCAGATACACCGTGCGGCCCGCGCTCACCGCGTCGAGCTCGACGGCGGTCAGCGGCCGGTCGAGCGTGCGCTGGTCGTAGCCCCCGAAGCTCACCCAGCCGCCCACGGGCGCGGCCGCCACCGCTTCGGCCACGACCGTGAGGATGTCGTCGACCCGCCTGCTGGGCGCGACGCTCGGCGCCCGCGCCTTGAGGCCTGCCCAGATGAGGTGGACGTGGCTGTCGATGAACCCGGGAAGGACCGTCGCGCCGCCGAGGTCGAGGACGCGCCGCGCCGGGAGCCCCGCCACGTCGGAGTCGAGCCCCACGATCCGGCCTCGCCAGATGCCGAGTTCCCGGGCGGTGGGGCGGGCCGGATCCATCGTGAGGATGGTGGCGTTGGTGATCCTGGAGCAAAGCACGAACAGATCCCTTCAGAGGAGTGAATCTTCGTCCCGCGCGCGTTATTGTTAGGTGAGGCTAGCCTAAGTTTTGATGGTGGTGGGTGGGGTGGACGAGAGACGGGTGGAACGTCGGCGCGCGGCCTGTGCGCACCGACTCGACGCCTGGGCCGATGGTGTGGTCGCGGGCCTCGACGCGCAAGAAGACGTCGAACGGTCCTTACGCACGGCCCTGCGGAGCGACCCGAGCCTGCGGGAGGAGACCGCCGTGCGCCGCGCCGACGCCCTGCGTGCCGCCGCGCTCGGCCTCGGTCCGGCCGGGTGCGCGGTGGCGGCGGGCGTCTCCCTTCGGATGCTCCGCAACTGGCGGGAGCAGGACCCGGCGTTCGCGGCCGCCATGGCGGCCGCGGCGGAGCTCGCGGAGCAGGAGCGGGAACGCGCCGCCGCGGCGGCGGTCGACGCCCCCGGGCTCGGTCCCGCCGCGCTGCGCGTGGTTCTCAAGGCCGTCAGGGAGGGCTCCGTCCAGTCGTCGGCGGCCGCCCTCGGCGGCTGGTCCGAGCAGTCCTTCCTCCGGCTGCGCCGCAAGAGCCCGGAGGTCGCCGCCCTGCTCGCCGCCGCGCGCCGGGCGCGCGCCAAGAAGGCGGACCGGCGCGGGCGCCCGCGCTTCGAGCGGGGATATCGACTGGTTCGCGTGGATGAGGGCGATATGGGCGCCCGCGCGAGCACCGGCCGGAGGAACGGCGAGGGCGCCGACGACGGGGCCGCTTGACCCCTGCGCGGACTTGAGCCGGGACCTCGTACGGCATCGACCGGACACGGCAGCGCCGCCACGCGGATCCCAGTCCGCGTGGCGGCGCTGCCGTGTCCGGTCCCTGGGACCGGTGAAGAGGGGGGCGCGTCAGGGGCGCTGGGTCAGGTAGCCGCCCATGGAGGTGAAGTACTCGGCCGCGGACAGCTCGCGGCCGTCCTCGGTCCGCACGCGCGTGATGGCCAGGCCGTGGTTGCGGCCGGTGCGGGCGTCGGCCCCGGCGACGATCACCACGCCCTCGCCCTCGCGGTAGAAGATGCGGCCGGGCGTGCCGCCGTAGCGCCCCTCGGAGACGACCGCGGCCACGACCTCCAGGCGCTTGCCCTTGTGGAAGGTGAAGGCGCTGGGGTACGGCTCCGACTGGGCGCGCACGAGCCGCTCCAGGTCTTCCGCGGGCCAGGTCCAGTCGATGCGGATGTCCTCGGCGGAGCGCTTGTGGAAGAAGCTCGCCTGGGACCGGTCCTGCTTGGTGAACTCCGTCTCGCCGGAGGCGATGAGGTCGAGCGCGGCGGTGGTGACCGGGGCGATGAGGTCGACCGTCTTGTGGAAGAGGTCGGTCGCGGTGTCCTTCGGGCCGACCGGCACGGCCTGCTGCCGGACGATGTCACCGGCGTCGAGCTCGTCGTTCATCATGTGCGCGGTGACGCCCACTTCGGTCTCGCCGTTGATCAGGGCCCAGATCAGCGGCGAGAAGCCCGCGTACTTCGGCAGCAGCGAGTCGTGGACGTTCAGCGTGCCGTGGCGCGGCAGGCCGAAGATGCGCGGGGGGATCCAGGTCCGCCAGTTGTTGGCGACGATGATGTCCGGGTCGGCCTCCTTGAGGCGCTCGAACAGCTCGTCGTCGTCGGGGCGGTTGCGGATGAGGGCCGGCACGTCGTGCGCCTCGGCGAGGTCGGCGACGGAGTCGCTCCAGATCTTTTCGTACGCGTGCTCGCTCTTGGGGTGCGTCACGACGAGGACCACGTCGTGCTCGGAGTCCAGGAGGGCTTGCAGGGTGCGGTGCCCCCAGGTCTGGTAACCGAACATGACGACCCGCATGGGGTTCCTCCTCAGAGCAGGGATTGACCGGCGGTAAGTAAAGCAAGGCTTACCTTGGTGTGCAATGGTCGCACGGGGTGCCGAAGTTGACGGCCGCCGGTGTGCGCGCACCACGACGGGCCTCTCGACCCCGGCATGAGTTTAGCTTAGGCTAGCCTAAGTGGAATGAGGGGGGGGCTGCCCGGGTGCCGACCGGCCCCGAGCCGCCGCCAGCTAGGGTGGCGGGCGCTCCGCAGCGCTCTGCCAGGGGACCAGGGCGGGGGCGGAGCAATGGGCGCGTTCCTTGCCGGACGCGAGGTGCCCCACAGGCCGTGCGTCCCCGCCCGAGCAAAGGGATAACGTACGTCGCATGGGCATAACTGCAGTTGAGCGCCTTGCGCCCACCGGTTCGTCAGGGCTGCGCCGACGGCGGGTCGTCGGTCTGGGCGTGCTGGTGGCGGTCCTCGTCGTCGCGGCGATCGCGTCCTTGGCCGTCGGTGCGCGCGCGTTGAGCCCCGCCGAGGTGTGGCACGGCCTCTTCGCCTCGCCGGAGGCCGACCAGCGGCTCAATGAGATCAGGCTCATCGTGCAGACCGTGCGGGTGCCCCGGACGGTCCTCGCGATCGTCGCGGGCATCGCCCTCGGCGTCGGCGGGGCGCTGATCCAGGGGTATACGCGCAACCCGATCGCCGACACGGGCCTGCTGGGCGTGAACGCCGGCGCCTCCTTCGCCGTGGTGTCGGTGATCGCCGTGTTCGGGTTCACCAACCCGTTCCAGTACGTGTGGTTCGCCTTCGTGGGCGCGGCCGTCGCCGGTGTCGTCGTGTTCTCGCTCGCGAGCATCGGCAGAGGGGCGGGCAACCCGCTGACCCTCGCCCTCGCCGGGCAGGGCATCACGGTCTTCCTCACGGCGATGACCACCGCGATCGCGCTGTCGGACCAGAAGTCGCTGAACGCGCTGCGGTTCTGGAACTCGGGCTCCGTGGCCGGTGTGAAGTTCGGCGTCATCTGGCCGATCGCCGGGTTCGTCGCCGTCGGCCTCGTCCTCGCGGCGATCACCCTGCCCTCGCTGAACCTGCTCAACCTGGGCGAGGACGTGGCGCGCGGCCTCGGCGTGAACATCGCGCTGAGCCGGACCCTCGGCATCGGCGCCATCACCCTGCTCGCGGGCGCGGCCACCGCCGCGTGCGGGCCCATCGCCTTCCTCGGGCTCATGGTGGCCCACATCGCCCGCCATGTGACCGGCCCCGACTACCGCTGGCTGGTGCCGTACGCGGGTCTGCTCGGCGCGGTCGTCCTGCTGGTCTGCGACATCGTGGGGCGTCTGGTGGTGCGGCCGGGCGAGCTGGACGCGGGAGTCGTCGTCTCCCTGCTCGGCGCCCCGTTCTTCGCGGTGCTGGTGTGGCGTGGAAAGTTCAAGAGCGCGTGAACGGGGCGGACGTCGTGAACGGGACAGATGTGAAGTCGTCGGTGGCGCCGGGCATCCGGATCGGCCAGGTGTCGTTCGTGTGGCGGCCGTGGGTCGCGTTCGTCACGCTCGTGCTCACGGCGGCGACCTTCGTGGTGTTCTGCCTGTCCATCAGCATCGGGGACTTCCCCCTGGAGCTGTCCCGGGTGATCGCCACCCTCTTCGGCCGGGGCGAGCAGGTCGACGAGTTCGTGATCATGGACCTGCGGCTGCCGCGCGCCCTCGCCGGGCTCGTCGTGGGCATCGCGCTCGGGGTCTCCGGCGCGATCACCCAGTCCATCGCCCGCAACCCGCTGGCCAGTCCGGACGTCCTCGGCGTCACCCAGGGCGCGAGCGCGGTCTCGGTGTTCCTGCTCACGGTGTCGGGCGGGGCGTCGGCGGCCGTCGTCGGCTCCGTGGGCCTGTCCGCGGCCGCGCTCGGCGGCGGTCTCCTCACCGGCCTGCTCGTGTACCTCCTGGCGTGGCGGCGAGGGATCGACGGCTTCCGGCTCATCCTCATCGGCATCTCGGTGAGCGCCGTGATGGAGGCGCTCACGACCTGGCTCCTGACCACGGCCGACATCAAGGACGTGGCGCGGGCGCAGTCCTGGCTCGTCGGCTCCCTGGACAACCGCTCCGCGGACGAGGTCTGGGTGGCGCTCTGGTGCTCGCTCGCGCTCTTCGCCGTCGTCGCGTGCGTCGCCTTCCAGTTCAAGCCCCTGCACTTCGGCGACGAGGTCGCCGCGGGCCTCGGCGTCCGCTTCCAGGCGGTACGGGCGATCCTGCTCCTGTGCGCGGTCCTGCTGGCCGCCGTGGCGGTGAGCGCGGCGGGCCCCGTCCCCTTCGTCGCCCTGGTCGCGCCCCAGGTGGCGATGCGTCTCGCGCGCTGCCCCACGCCGCCGATGGTGGCCTCCGGCATGACGGGGGCACTGCTCCTGATCGGCGCGGACCTCCTCGCGCGCACGGCCCTGCCGGGCACGCTCCCGGTCGGCGTGGTCACCGCCGCGGTGGGCGGCCCCTTCCTCATCTACCTCCTGGTGCGGGCGAACCTCAAATAGCCTGATACAAAGGTGAGGCATACCTAAATGCGCAGAGGGGGGCTTGTGGTCACTCAGTACATCACCGAGATCGAGTCCGACGTCGTCGACGACGCCGCCCGGCTCACGGCCAGGGGTGTCAGCGTCGGCTACGGCGCGAAGACCGTCATCGACGATCTCGACGTGGCGATACCGCCAGGGGTGATCACCACGATCATCGGCCCCAACGGCTGCGGCAAGTCGACGCTGTTGCGGACCCTCTCGCGGCTGCTCAAGCCGACCAAGGGGTCCGTCGTCCTCGACGGCGAGGACATCGTCCGGCTCAAGACCAAGGACGTGGCGAAGAAGATGGGCCTGCTGCCGCAGGCGCCCGTCGCGCCCGAGGGCCTGACGGTGTCCGACCTGGTCGCCAGGGGCCGCCATCCGCACCAGAGTTGGCTGCGGCAGTGGTCGTCGGACGACGCCGACGTCGTGGCGCGCGCCCTGGCCATGACCGGCGTGTCCGACCTGGCCGACCGGCCGGTCGACTCGCTGTCCGGCGGGCAGCGCCAGCGCGTCTGGATCTCCATGACCCTGGCCCAGGGCACCGATCTGCTCCTCCTCGACGAGCCGACCACCTATCTGGACCTGGCCCACGCGGTCGACGTGCTCGACCTCGTGGACGACCTGCACGAGTCGGGGTGCGCCGTGGTCATGGTCCTGCACGACCTCAACCTGGCCACGCGCTACAGCGACAACCTCATCGTGATGAAGGAGGGGACGATCCTGGCGCAGGGGCACCCCCGTGACGTCATCACCTCCGAGCTCCTTGACGAGGCGTTCGGGCTGCGCGCCATGGTGATCGACGACCCGGTGGGCGACCGGCCGCTCATCGTGCCCATCGGCCGTACGCACGTACAGCTGGGCTGAGCCCGGCTCCTGCGGGCCCGTCAGACCTTCCCCCCGCGCACGCTGGTGCCGCTCCGCGCGGGCTTGCCCCGGCGTGCGACCGCCCCTCGCGCGCGGTGGGGTTGAGCCCCCTCCTGCGCGCCTCGCCGCGCCCCGACCGGCTCCCACCTGCGGCTCCACCGTGTCCGCGCCCGGGCGCCCCGACTGACCCCGCGCACAGACAAGTTGAAAGTTAGGCTAGGCTTACCTCACAACCGCAAGGTAAGGTTTGGCTGCCCTGAGACAGGGGCGCACCGGACAGCGTGAAAGCAAGGGATTTCGGATGCATCTCCATCGAACGACGACCATGAGGCCCTGGCGGCGGATGGCGGCCGTGGTGTCCGCCGCGGCCCTCGGCGTCGGACTCCTCGCGGGATGCGGCTCGGAGAAGTCGGACAAGGGCGGCGACGACGCCGCTCCGGCCGCGGCCGGGGGCAAGTTCCCCGTGACCGTGGAGCACGCGTTCGGAACCACGAAGGTGGAGAAGGCCCCCAAGCGGGTCGTCACCGTCGGCTACACCGACGACCAGACGGTCCTCGCGTTCGGCACCAAGCCGGTCGGCATGACCGACCAGTACCCGAACCCGGCGGGTAAGTCCCCCGACATCAACACCCAGTGGCCCTGGGTGAAGGACAAGTGGGGCGACGCCAAGCCCGACGTCATCATGAAGAACGGTGACTCCGGCCCCAACTACGAGAAGATCGCCGCCCTGCGGCCGGACCTGATCATCGCGGTGTACTCCGAGATCGACAAGGCCGCCTACGACAAGCTCTCCAAGATCGCCCCGACCGTGGGCCGCACCAAGGGCGAGAAGGAGCCGTTCAGCGCTCCGTGGCAGGACAACGCCCTGCACATCGCCAAGGCGCTCGGCCAGGCCGAGAAGGGCGAGAAGCTCGTCAAGGACATCCAGGGCAAGCTCGACGCCGCCAAGAAGGCGCACCCCGAGTTCGCCAAGAAGAACGCCGTCGCGCTGTCCTGGTACAAGGACTCCGTCGCGCCGTTCACCTCCACCGACGTGCGTGGCCGCCTGGTGACGGGCATCGGCTTCCAGTACCAGACCAAGATCGACAAGGTCGCGGGCGGCAAGTTCTTCACCGTCCTGTCGCCCGAGCGCATGGACCTGGTCAACACCGACCGCATCTTCGTCATCAACGACAAGGCGGACCAGAAGGCGCTCAAGAAGTCCGAGCTCTTCCGGAACCTGGACGCCGTGAAGAAGGGCAACGTCTCCTACCTGCTGGACAGCGAGGGTCCCGCGGTCGGCGCGGCCATCTCCCAGGGCACCCTGCTCTCCATGCCCTACGCCATCGACGAACTCGTCAAGTCGGTCGGCTAGGTGTGAGCACCACCGCTACGAAGGCCGCCCCCGCGACCCTGCGCACGGCAGGCGGCCGCGAGGCCACCCGATGGGTCACCACGCACTGCCGTGAGGTCCCCTGGCTGACGACGGCCACCGTGCTCACCACGGTGGTCGGCGCGGCACTCCAGGTGCTCCCGGTGCTGCTGCTGGGCCGCGTCGTCGACGGCGTCGTCGAGGGCGAGTCGCGCTCGGTCCTGCTCACGGTCGGCGTCCTGATGGGGGCCGCCGCGCTGCTCGGCGCGGTGGCCACCGCGGCGTCGACGTATCTGATCGGACGGCTCGGCGCGGACCTGCTCGCGCGGCTGCGCGAAGGCGCCGTCCGCTCGGTGCTCGGCATGCCGAGCGCGCGGATCGAACAGGTCGGCCGCGGCGACGTCCTGTCCCGGGTCGGTGACGACGTGGCCGTCCTGTCCAAGGGCATCCGCATGGCCATCCCCACGGTGTTCTCCGCGGGCGTCCTCGTCTTCATCGCCACGGTCGGCATGTTCGGCCTCGACTGGCGGCTCGGCCTGGCGGGCGCGGGCGCGCTGCCCGCCTACGCCCTCGCCCTGCGCTGGTACCTGCCCCGGTCCGCCCCGCTCTACAAGAAGCAGCGAGTGGCCCAGGCCGACCGTGCGCAGGCGCTGATCAGCGGCTTGGACGGCATCGACACGGTCCGGGCGTACCGCCTGGAGGACTCCGTCCGCGAGCAGGTCACCAGCGAGTCGTGGCGCGTGCGCAACTACGGCATCGAGGTGTTCCGGTTCTTCGGCCGCTTCGTCGGCAGGGAGAACCGCGCCGAGTTCATCGGCCTCGTCCTCATCCTCGTCGTGGGGTACGCGCTCCTGGAGGCCGACGCCGCGACCCTGGGCGAGGTGTCGGCGGCCCCGCTGATGTTCCACCGCCTCTTCACCCCGCTGGGCGCCATCATGTTCACCTTCGACGAGGCACAGAAGTCGGGCGCCAGCCTGACCCGGCTCGTCGGAGTCCTCGGCGAGCCCGCGGAGGAGCGCCTCGTCGGCGACGCGGACGCCACCCCGGCGGACGCCACGCCCTACCCGGTGACGGTGCGGGGGCTGACGTACCGCTACCCCGACACCGAGCAGCCGGTCCTGAAGGACGTCGACCTGACGATCCCGGCCGGTGGCTCGCTCGCCCTCGTGGGCGCGACGGGAGCGGGCAAGTCGACCCTGGCCGCGCTCATCGCGGGCATCGGGACCCCGCAGGCCGGATCGGTGCGCATCGGCACGACCGACCTCGCCGGTCTGGACGAGGCCGGGGCGCGCGCGTTGGTGAGCATCCTGACGCAGGAGACCCATGTGTTCTCCGGCTCGCTCGCCGACGACCTGCGCCTGGCCGCGCCGCAGGCCACCGACGCCGAACTGACCGACGCGCTGCGCACGGTCGGCGCCGACGGCTGGGTCGAGGCACTGCCCGAAGGGCTCGACACCCTGGTCGGCGAGGGCGGCGAGCGCCTGGACGTCACCAAGGTCACCCACATCGCCCTGGCCCGCCTGGTGCTGAGCCGCTCGCCGGTGGTCGTGCTCGACGAGTCGACCGCCGAGGCGGGCAGCGAGGGCGCCGCCGAGCTGGAGCGGGCGGTGCGCGCCGCGTGCGCGGGCCGCACCACGCTGTTCGTGGCACACCGGCTCACCCAGGCCATGGCGGCGGACCGCATCGCCGTCCTGGACGCGGGCCGCGTCGTGGAGCTGGGCACCCACGACGAGCTGGTGGCCCTCGGCGGCCGCTACGCACGGCTGTGGCAGGCGTGGCGAGAAGGTAGTTAGCACATCTGACCCACGGTCAGGTCAACGTTCGTTCCTTGGAAGGAAACGCTGAGTCTTCGATGAACGCTGAGTCTTCGACGAGGGAACCGGGCGCTCGTCGCGTACGGCTTTCCCCCGCGGCCCTGGCCGACGTACGCCGTCGAACGGGTGACCACTCCGACCGGACCATCGCCGCAGCGTGCGCCATCGGTCTCGCGTACTGGGCGACGGGCGAGGGCCCCGACGGCATCGACCTGACCGAGGGCACGCTCTTCACCGACGTCCTCGCCTGGGTCGACAACGGCGGGGGCACGCCCACCGGCTGGGAGGCCGACGCGGACGGCCGCGGCATCGCCGTCCCCGAGGGCGTCGCGCTCGCCGAGGCGCAGCTCGCGCTCGACGACCTGGCCGACTTCCCGGACCGGCCGCTGGGCACCATCAGCCCGTCCGGCGCCGCGGCCCGCCTCGCCGCCCTGGCCGAGTGGAACGACACCCACGCCGACCGGGTCCGCCCGACCATCGTGGAGATGTTCCTCGAACAGGCGCGGAGCAGGCCGGACGCCGTCGCGATCGTCGACGAGCACCGCTCGCTGACCTACGGCGAGGCGGCCGCGCTGTCCAGCCAGCTCGCCCACCACCTCATCGAGCGCGGCCTCGACCACGAACAGGTCGTCGGCATCTCGCTGGGCCGCTCCGCCGAGATGGTCATCGGCCTCCTCGGCGTGCTCCAGGCGGGCTGCGCGTTCGTGCCGCTCGACCCGCAGTGGCCCGCCGCGCGCCGCTCCGTCGTCATCGCCGACGCCCGGGTCGTGCTCCAGCTCAACGACTCCGGCGCCCACGACGCGAGCGAACCGGAAGCCGTCGCCGTCGACCTCGGCGACTGGAAGTACGGCTCCTACCCCGCCGGGGGCACCGGCGTCACCGTCCTCGGCGACGCCCTGGCGTACGTCATCTTCACGTCCGGTTCGACGGGACGGCCCAAGGGCGCGATGATCCGCCACGAGGCGATCAGCGAGCGCCTGCTGTGGCAGGTGAACGAGATCCTCGGCTTCGGCCACGACGACGCCTCCCTCTTCAAGGCGCCGCTGTCCTTCGACATCTCCATCAACGAGATCTTCCTGCCGCTGGTGTGCGGCGGCCGCCTGGTGGTCCTGCGGCCCGGCGGCGAACGCGACCCGCACCACCTGCTGAGCGTGATCGCCGAACAGCGCGTCACCTTCACGTACCTGGTGTCGTCCATGCTGGACGTGCTGCTCGAAATGGCGGGCGAGTCCGGGCGCCTGGACAGCCTGCGCCACGTGTGGTGCGGCGGCGAGGTCCTCACCCCGGAGCTGTACGAGCGCTTCCGCACCCGGCTCGACATCCCCATGTACCACGGCTACGGCCCGGCCGAGACGACGATCGGCGTCTCCCACGTCATCTACCGGGGCGCGGCCGAGCGCCTGTCGACGTCGATCGGCAAGGCCAACCCCAACACCCAGCTGTACGTCCTCGACGACGAGCTGCGCCCGGTGCCGGTCGGCGTCGGCGGCGAGCTCTACGTGGGCGGATTCCTGCTGGGCCGCGGCTACGTCAACGCGCCGGGCCTGACGGCGTCCCGGTTCGTGGCCAACCCCTTCGCCGTCGACGGCTCCCGGCTCTACCGGACCGGTGACCTCGCCCGGTTCGCCCCCGACGGCTCCCTGGACTTCCTCGGCCGGGCCGACAACCAGATCAAGATCCGCGGCATGCGCCTGGAGATCGAGGACGTCGAGGCGGGCCTCGCCGAGCACCCCCGCGTGCGGCACACCTGCGTCGTCGCGAAGAAGAACGCGGCGGGCGGCACCTACCTCGTGGGCTACGTGATCCCGGCCGCCGGGAGCGAGGACCTGACGGCCGACGACGTCAAGGCGTGGGCCGCCGAGCACATGGTCGAGTACATGGTGCCCGCCCATGCCGTCGTGATGACGGAGTTCCCCCTCACCGCGAACGGCAAGCTCGACCGCAAGGCGCTGCCGGAGCCCGTGCTCGCCACCGGCTCCCTCGTCGCGCCCGCCACCGAGAACGAACGCGTGGTGTGCACGGCGGTCGCGGCCCTGCTCCAGCTCGACGAGGTCGGCGCCGACCAGGACTTCTTCCAGCTCGGCGGCGACAGCATCCTGGCGATCTCCCTGCTCAGCGCGCTGCGCGACGCGGGCCTGTTCGTCACGGCCCGGCAGATCTTCAGCAACAGCGTCCTCGGCGCCCTCGCCGCGGTGGCGAGCCGCGAGGACGTCGCCACCGTGGACCACGGCGACACCGCCACCGGCACCGTCGTGGGCTCGCCCATCGTGCAGTGGCTCGGCGAGACCACCGACGCCGTCGACGGCTTCGTGCAGTCGGTCGTCCTCAACACCCCGGCGGACCTGACCGCCGACACCCTCGACGCGGTCCTCGCCGCCGTCGCGGGGCACCACGCCATGCTGCGCGCCAAGCTGGTGCGCGGCGAGCGCTGGAGCTTCGACATCCCCGAGGCCGACCGGCCCGCCGTCGGCTGGCAGGAGAGCGACCGGCCCCTGGAGGAGTGCGTCGCGCTCGCCACCGAGGCCCTGGACCCGGCCAGCGGCGTGATGCTGCGCGCCGTCTGGCGCCGCGCGGCCCGCCAGCTGGTCCTGGTCGCCCACCACGTCGTGATGGACGGCGTGTCCTGGCGGGTGCTCATGGAGGACCTGGCCACCGCCTGGCGGCAGTGCGCCGAGGGCGCGCCGATCGAACTGCCCCCGACGGGCACCTCGTTCCGGCGCTGGACGCAGCTCCTCGGCCGGACCGGGTTCGACGCGGACCGCGCCTACTTCCAGCGGCCCCTGCCGGGCGCCGACCAGCCCGTGGGCAGGCGCGCCCTGTCCGCCGCCGACACCGTCGCACGGGAGCGGATACGCACCGTCTCCGTCGGCGCCGAGGCCACGGCCGCGCTGCTCGGCGAGATACCCGCGAAGTTCCACGCGGGCGTCAACGACGTCCTGCTCACCGCGCTCGCCGTCACCCTCGCCCGGTGGCGCCGCGACCTCGGGCAGGACCAGACGTTCGCCCACATCGAGCTGGAGGGCCACGGCCGCGAGGGCCAGTTCGTCGCCGACGCCGTCGGCTTCGAGCCGGACCTGTCGCGCACCGTGGGCTGGTTCACCACCCTGTTCCCGGTGACCGTGGACCCCGGCGCCACGACCGACCCGACCACGCCCGGCTACCTCGCCGCCGCGCTCAAGGCGGTCAAGGAGGACCTCGCCCGGGTACCGAGCAACGGCGTCTCCTACGGCGCCCTGCGCTACCTCGCCGACACCGCCTTCGACGCGCCCGCACCGCAGGTCCTCTTCAACTACCTGGGCCGCTTCGACGCGGGCGCCGCCGGGGACTGGCAGCTCGCGCACACCACCGGACAGCTGGGCGAGAAGCGCGACCCCGCGATGCGCCTGCCGCGCGCCCTGGAGTTCAACGCGATCGCCGAACCCGCCGCGAGCGGCGAGTACGAGCTGGTCACCACCATCTCCTGGCCCGACGGGATGTTCACCGACCAGGACATCACCACCATCGGCCGCTACTTCCAGGAAGCCCTGGCCGGGCTCGCTGCGCTCGACGAGGGCGGCCACACGCCCAGCGACTTCCCCCTCGTGCCCCTCACGCAGGCCGACGTCGACGCCCTGGAAGGACCGGCGCTGCGGGACGTCCTGCCGCTGACCCCGCTCCAGGAAGGCCTCTACTTCCACTCCGTCTTCGACGACGACTCCGCGGGCGCCTACGTCGAGCAGCAGCTCCTCACCCTGGACGGCGAGGTGGACGCCGACCGGCTCGCGGCCGCGGCCACCCGGCTGCTCACCCTGTACCCGAACCTCGCCGCGCGCTTCGTCGCCCTCGCCGACGGCCGCGTCGTCTCCGTCCTGGACGGCGGCGTCCAGGCGCCCTTCACCACCCTGGACCGCCCCGGCATCACCGACGCCGAGCTGCGGGAGTACGCGGAGCAGGACCGCCGCGCGGGCTTCGACCTCGCCACCGGGCCCCTGATGCGCTACACGCTCATCCGCGCGGGCTCCGGCCGCACCGTCCTCGTGCAGACCGTGCACCACATCATCGCCGATGGCTGGTCGGTGCCCCCGATGCTGCGCGCGCTCCTCGCCGAGTACCACGCGCCCGGCACCGTGTACCCGCTCGGCGGCTTCGCCGACTACGTGCGCTGGCTCGGCGCACGCGACGACGACGAGAGCGACCGGGTCTGGCGCGAGGAACTCGCCGACCTGCCCGCCGCCTCCTTGGTCGCCGAGGGACACACCCCCTCCGAGCGGTTCGCCGACACCGTCGTGGAGCCGCAGGAGGACCTCGACGCGGCCGTCCGCTCAGCCGGCGTGCCGCTGAGCGTGGCCGTGCACAGCGCCTGGGCGATCACCCTGGGCGGCATCCTGCACGGCAAGGACGTGGTGTTCGGCTCCACGGTCTCCGGGCGTGACGCGGACGTGCCCGGCATCGAGGACATGGTGGGCCTGTTCATCAACACCATTCCCGTACGGGCCCGCTGGTCCGAGGCCACCACGGCCCGCGACCTGCTCGCCGCCGTGCGCGAGCACCAGAGCGCGGTCCTTGCGCACCAGCACGTCTCGCTCGCCAGGATCGGCCGCCAGACGGGCTCGGGATCCCTGTTCGACACCCTGGTCGTCTTCGACGTCGCGACCGACGTCGAGGCCCTGCGGCGCCCCGACGACACGCTCGTCGTCGCCGACATCGTGAACGAGGGCGCCCCGCACTACCCGCTGACGCTGGTGGTGGAGCGCGCCCTCGACGGCCGACCGCGCTTCAACCTCATCTACGACGGCGAACTCCTGGGCGAGACGGCCGCACAGGCCGTCCTGCACACCTTCGCCCGGACCCTCACCGGCCTGCTCACCCGCCCGGACGCCCTGGTCGACGACCTGGCCGCCGAGAGCGACCGGCATCCGGCCCCGGTCGCTCCGACCACCTTGGGCGCCCTGTTCGACGCCGCCGCGCTCCGCGACCCCGCCGCCACCGCCGTCACCCAGTGCGGCCTCGACGGCGACACCAGGTCGCTGACCTACGGCGAGCTCGCCGCCGCGAAGGACGACCTGGCCGCGGCCCTGCGCGCGGCCGGGGTCGGACCGGGCAAGCGGGTCGCCGTCGCCGTGCCGCGCTCCGTCGAGCAGGTCGTCGCCCTGGTCGCGATCGTCAGCGCGGGCGGCGCCTACGTACCGCTGGACCTGGCCTACCCGGACGACCGCCTGGAGTACGTCCTCGCCGACGCCGCCCCGCAGGTCGTCCTCGTGGACGCCGACCAGCGGGACCGCTTCACGGACCTGCTCGCCCGCGCCGACGTCACGGCCCGCGTGCTCGTCCAGGGCGACGAGCCGCCGCGGGCCCCGGCCGGACCCGCGCCCGAGGCCCGCTGGCACGACCCCGCGTACGTGATCTACACGTCCGGTTCGACAGGACGGCCCAAGGGCGTCGTCGTCCCGCACTCCAGCGTGGTGACGCTGCTCGCCAACACCCGCGCCGACATGGACTTCGGCCCCGACGACGTCTGGGTGCAGTTCCACTCCTACTCCTTCGACTTCGCGGTCTGGGAGCTGTGGGGCGCCCTCGTCCACGGCGGCGAACTCCTCGTGCCCGAGTACGCCCTGACCCGCTCCCCGGTCGACTTCCACCGCCTGGTCCGCGAGCGCGCGGTGACCGTGCTCAACCAGACCCCGTCGGCCTTCTACCAGTTCATCGAGGCCGACCGGATCGCCGAGCGGCCGGTCACGGCGCTGCGCCGGATCATCTTCGGCGGCGAGGCCCTCGACCTCGGACGCCTGCGCGGCTGGGTCGAGCGGCACGGCACCGCCGCGCCCGAGCTGGTCAACATGTACGGGATCACCGAGACCACCGTGCACGTCACCCACCGGGTGCTCACCGACGCGGACTTCGGCCCCGGCGACGACGTCAGCCCCATCGGCGGACCGATCCCCGGCCTTTCGACCTATCTGCTCGACGACCGGCTCCGGCCGGTGCCCCCGGGCCGCGTGGGCGCCATCTACGTCGCCGGTGACCAGGTGTCGCTCGGCTACCTGGGCCGGGCCGGG
Organism: Streptomyces sp. NPDC053474; assembly: GCF_044544845.1. NCBI lineage: Bacteria > Bacillati > Actinomycetota > Actinomycetes > Kitasatosporales > Streptomycetaceae > Streptomyces > Streptomyces sp. NPDC053474. Next base: position 108,103 of record NZ_JBITXV010000012.1, on the reverse strand, counting down.
CTCACCTCGGGCCGGTTCGTGGCGGACCCCTTCGCCGCCGACGGCTCCCGCATGTACCACACGGGTGACCTCGCCCGCCGCACGCTCGGCGGCGAGCTTCAGTTCGCGGGCCGCGCCGACGACCAGGTGCAGCTCAAGGGCTTCCGCATCGAACTGGGCGAGGTGGAGTCCGCGGTCAGGGAGCTCGACGGCGTGGTCGACGTGGCCGTCACCGTGGCGGGCACCGGCGACCACCTGGTCGCCCACGTCGTGGGCCGCGTGCCCGGCGACTTCGCCGCGCTCCTGGCCGCGAAGCTGCCCGTGCACATGGTGCCGGGCCGGGTCCTGACGGCGGCCGCGCTGCCGCTGACCGTCAACGGCAAGCTGGACCGCCGCGCTCTGGCCGAGCGGGCCGAACAGTCCGAGGGGGGCGTCGTCCCCGTCGCGTCGTCGGCCGCGGGTGCGTCGGGGCCGGGCGCGCAGTTCCCCGGGCGCGACACCGCATCCGTGCTCGCCACCCTCGTCGACCTCTTCGCCCAGACGCTGCCCGGCTCCGCCGTGGACGCCGACACCGACTTCTTCAAGGCCGGGGGCGACAGCATCGTCGCCATCACCCTGATCAACCGGGGGCGGGCGCTCGGCCTGCACTTCGCGCCCCGCGACGTGTTCCTGTTCCGGACGCCGCGCGCGCTCGCCGAGCACCTGGACGCGCACGTGCCGCAGACGCCGGTCGCCGGGGCCGCGCCCGCCCGCCGCGCGGACGGCCCGCTGACCCCGACGCCGATCATCCTGCGCCAGCGCGAACTGGGCGGCTCCCTCGCCCGGTTCGCCCAGGCCAGGACCCTGGTGGCGCCCGAGGGCACCGGATTCGCCGACGCCGAGCGCGCCGCGAACGCCGTGGTCGCCGCGCACCCCGCCCTGCGCCTTCGGCTGCGCGCCGAGCACGGCGCCTGGGCCCTGCACACCGAACCGGCCCGCGACGTCACCGTCGTACGGCCCGCCGCAGCAGAGGCGATGGACGCGACGGCCGTGGCGAACGACGCCGCCGGACGCCTCGACCCCGAGACCGGGGACGTCATCGCGTTCGCCTGGCTGGAGGCCAGCAGGACCCTGGTCGTCACGGTGCACCACATCGCCGTCGACTCGGTGTCCTGGCTCGTCCTCCTGGACGACCTGGCCACCGCCATGAAGGGGGCGGACCTGGCGCCGCCTACCACCTCCTACGCCGAGTACGCCGAAGCGCTGACGCTCCGGTCCACGCAGGCGATCGACGGCCTCGGGCACTGGATCGAAACGCTCCGGGCGCCCGCCCTCGTCCCGGCGGTGGGGGAGGTGCGCGAGCGGACCGTCGTGCTCGCGCCCGAGGTGAGCGACCGCGTGACGCGCACCGCGCCCGCCGCGCTCGGCGTCGACCTCACCGAGCTGCTGTGCGGCGCCCTGCGCACCGCGCTGACAGCGGTCCAGGCCGCGCCCACCGACCTCGCGGTCGACCTGGAGCGGCACGGCCGGGTCCCGGTCGAGGAACACCACGACTACACCCGTACCGTCGGTTGGTTCACCGCCATCGCACCCGTGCGGCTGAGCGCCCACACCGACCCCGTCGCGGCCGCCCGCGAGGTCGCCGAACGCCAGCCCGACGAGGACGGACACGTCGCCTACGGCAGGCTCAGATACCTCAACCCGCAGACGGCCCCGCTGCTCACCGCCCGCCCGCAGGTCCTCTTCAACTACCTCGGCCGGGGCAGCGAGTCCCAGGCTCTGCACCTCACCGGCGGCGACCAGGGCAGCCCCTACGCGGTCGAGGTCAACGCCTGGACCGACGCGGCCACCGGCAGCCTGCACGCGGCCTTCACCCTCGCCGACGGCATCCCCGACGCGATCACTGAGCACTGGCTGAGCGCCCTCGCCCGGGTCGCGGAGGCCGCCACGACGGCCGAGCGCACCGCTCCCGTCACCCCGCTCCAGCGCGGCCTGTACTTCCAGGCCCAGCTGGCGGGCGCCGCCGGACACTACGTCGCGCAGAGCTACTTCACCTTCGACCGGCGCCTGGACACCGACGTCCTGGCCGACGCCATGGCGCACGTGATCGCGCGGCACCCGGTCGTCGGCGCGGGCTTCGCCACCGACGTTGACGGCAACCCCGTCCAGGTCCTCAAGGCGGGCCGACGCGTCGACGTCCGCACGGTCGACCTGGCCACCGACGCGGAGGTCGAGGACCTGCGCGCCCGGGACCGCGACACCGGCTTCGACCCGGCCGAGCCGCCGCTGATCCGCCTCACCGTGGTCCGTAGGCCCGACGGGCGCGACGGCCTGCTCCTGAGCTACCACCTGCTGCTGTGGGACGGCTGGTCCCGCGAGATCGTGCTGCGCGACCTGTTCGACGCCTACGAGGCCATCGGCGCGGGGCGGACCCTCGACGCGACCCCGGCCACCCCGGGCTTCGAGGACTACGCCCGCGCGCTCGACGCCAAGGACGCCGCCGCCTCCGAGCGGTTCTGGGCACAGCACCTGGCGGGCCTGGCGGGCCCGACGCTGCTCGCCGGGCCGACCCCGGCCCTGTCGGACGACCTGCCGCGCGCTCTCGTGCACACCCTGACCGCCGAGCAGTCGGACCTGCTGCGGGACGCGGCCAAGACGCACGGCGTGACCTTGAACTCGGTGCTCACCGGCGCTTTCGGCCTGCTGCTCGGCGCCCACACGGGCCGCAGCGACGCCGTGTTCGGCGTGACCGTCTCCGGCCGTGACGGCGAGGGCCTGTCCGACATCGTCGGCGTCCTGCTCAACACCGTGCCCCAGTGGACGCGGGCCCGCCCCGGCGACACCGTCCGGGACTACCTGGAGGCCGTGCAGACGGCCCGGGTCGAGGCGATGGAGCACGAGCACGTCGGCCTCGGCGAGATCCAGCGCGCCAGCGGACACGACACCCTCTTCGACAACCTGTTCGTGCTCCAGAACTTCCTGGACATGGACGCGTTCGCCGCGATGAACTCCCGGCACGGCATCACCTCCGTGCGGGCCGACGACTCCACCCACTACCCGTTCACCTGGGTCGTGACGCCGGGCGAGAGGCTCACGGTCAAGCTGGAGCACCGCGACGGCGACACCGCGGGCGCCCGGCGCCTGCTGGCCGACTACGTCCGCGTCCTTGAGGACCTGGCCCGCTCGACCGGCCCGGTCGGCGCCCTGCCCGGCCTGGGCGAGGAGCCCCGGCCCGCCGAGCGCACGGACATCGGCACGGACACGGTCGTCGACCGCTTCGACCGGGCGGCCGACCGGGACCCGCAGCGGGTGGCGCTCGTCGCCCACGGCGCGACCATGACGTTCGCCGAGCTGCGCGACCGCAGCCGCGCCGTGGCGGGGGTGCTCGCCGCGCGGGGCATCGGCCCCGAGACGACCGTGGGTCTCGCGATCCCGCGCTCCCTCGACTCGATCGTGGCGCTGTTCGCCGTGCTGCGCGTCGGCGCCGCGTACGTACCGCTGGAACTGGACCACCCGGACGAGCGGATCGCCGCGATCGTCGACGACGCGCGGCCCGCGGTGATCCTCACCGTCAGCGCCGTGGCGCACCGCCTCACCGGCGACCTGATCGAACTCGACCGCCCGCTGCCCGCCGCCGAGCCGTTGGTGACCTTCGCGCCGGACGACCCGGACCGGCTGCGGCACCCCGCGTACACGATCTACACCTCCGGATCGACCGGCAAGCCCAAGGGCGTGGTCACCGAGTACGCCGGGCTCACCAACATGCTGATCAACCATCAGCGGCGGATCTTCGAGCCGGTCCTCGCCGACCACGGCCACCGGGTCTTCCGGATCGCCCACACCGTGTCGTTCGCGTTCGACATGTCGTGGGAGGAGCTGCTGTGGCTCGCCGACGGCCACGAGGTGCACATCTGCGACGAGGAGCTGCGCCGCGACGCGCCGCGCCTGGTCGAGTACTGCCTCCAGCACGGGATCGACGTCATCAACGTGACGCCCACCTACGCGCAGCAGCTGGTGGCCGAGGGCCTGCTCGACCACCCGGAGCGGCGCCCGGCCCTGGTGCTGCTCGGCGGCGAGGCCGTCACCCCGACGCTGTGGCAGCGGCTCGCCGAGACCGAGGGCACGGTCGGCTACAACCTCTACGGGCCCACGGAGTACACCATCAACACTCTCGGCGTCGGCACCTTCGAGTGCCAGGACCCGGTGGTGGGCGTGGCCATCGACAACACCGACGCCCACGTGCTCGACCCGTGGCTGCGGCCGCTGCCGGACGGCGTCCCCGGAGAGCTGTACGTGGCGGGCATCGGCATCGCCCGCGGCTACCTCGGACAGCCCGGCCAGAGCGCCGACCGCTTCGTGGCGTGCCCGTTCGGCAAGCCGGGCGAGCGCATGTACCGCACCGGCGACCTGGTCGTGCGGCGGCCGGACGGGAACCTGATGTACCTGGGCCGCACCGACCAGCAGGTCAAGATCCGGGGGCACCGCGTCGAACTCGGCGAGGTCGAGGCTGCGTTCGCCGCGCACCCGGCGGTGCGCTTCGTGGCCGCGGTCGCCCAGGCGGACCCGCAGGTCGACGGCGCCCACCGGCTCGCCGCGTACCTCGTCCTGGAGGGCGCCGACCTCGCGGCGGTGGCCGCCGACGTGGGCACGGGTCTTCCGGACTTCCTGCGGCCGACGCACTATGCCCAGGTCGACAGCATCCCGCTGACGGTCAACGGGAAGGCGGACACCAAGGCGCTGCCGGAGGCCAAGCCGCTCGGCGCGCTGACCACGGCGACGGAGCGGCGCCCGGCGACCGAGACCGAGACCGTGGTGTGCGAGTACTTCGCCGAAGCACTCGACCTGGATGATGACGAGGTGAGCGCGGTGAGCGACTTCGTGTCCCTCGGGGGGCACTCCATGCTGGCGGTGCGGCTCATCGGGCTGCTCCGCCGCGAGTACGGACCTGTGATCACCATCCGCGACCTGTTCACCCTCAAGACCCCCGAAGCGATTGCCCGCCACCTCGATGACCACTCCTGATACGCAGCGGCCCCGCCCCGGGGCCGACATCCTGCGCACCGCACTGCGCCGCAACGTCGGCGCCATGGCCGCCGGTACCGTCCTCATGGGCCTGTACCAGGCCGGGGAGACCGCCTTCCCGATCGCGCTCGGCCTGATCGTCGAGCACACGATGAGGGACCGCAGCCTCGGTGCCCTCGGCCTGTCGATCGGCGCGCTCGCCGTGATCATCACGACGGTCTCGCTGTCGTGGCGGTTCGGCATGCGCGTCCTGCAGAAGGCCAACACGACCGAGGCGCACCGCTGGCGGGTGAAGGTCGCCTCCTGCGGCCTCCAGCCGGTGGCCCGGGACGTCGACCTGAAGTCGGGCGAGGTCCTCACCATCGCCACGGAGGACGCCGACCAGACCGCCGACATCGTCGAAGTGGTGCCGCTGCTGATCAGCTCGCTGGTCGCGGTGGTGGTCGCGGCGGTCGCCCTCGGCCTCGCCGACTACCGGCTCGGCCTCCTGGTCGTCGTGGGTACGGTCGCGATCCTGTCGGTCCTGAGCGTGATGTCGAAGCGGATCGGCTCCAGCACCCAGGAGCAGCAGGCCCGCGTGGCACGAGCGGGTGCGAAGGTCGCCGACCTGATCACCGGCCTGCGTCCGCTGCACGGCTTCGGCGGCAACCACGCGGCGTTCCGGTCCTACCGGAAGGTCAGTACGGAGGCGAAGCACCAGGCGATCACCGTCGCCCGGGTGAACGGCGTGTACGCGGGCACCGCGCTCGCCCTCAACGCGATCCTCGCCGCCGCGGTGTCCATCACCGCGGGGTGGCTGGCGTTCGAGGGGCAGATCACGATCGGGGAGCTCGTGATGGCCGTGGGCCTCGCGCAGTTCATCATCGAGCCGCTCAAGATGTTCTCCGAGATGCCCAAGTACGTGATGATCGCGCGCGCCTCGGCCGCACGCATGGCCCTGGTGCTGTCCGCCCCGCCGCTGATGACTCCGGGCCCCGGCCGCCCGGCCCCGGGCGGCGACCTGGAGGTGGACTGCGTCCGCCACGGCGCGCTGCGCAAGCTGAAGTTCCAGGTGGCGGCGGGCGAGTTCGTGGCCATCGCCCCCTACCAGCCGCGCGCGGCGGCCGACCTCGCGTCGGTCCTCGCCGTGCAGGTCCCGCCGCACGCGTACGACGGCGTGGTGCGGGTCAGCGGCCAGGAGCTCGCGGACCTGTCGACGGAGGCCGTGCGCGAGCACATCCTGGTGAACCCCTACGACGGGGAGATCTTCGCGGGCAGCCTGCGCACGAACATCGACCCGTCGGGCACCAGCCGGTCCGTCGACGAGGCCGTGGAGGCGTCGATGCTGACCGACGTCGTCGCCCTGCACCGCGACGGCCTCGACTACCCGGTCCGCGACCGCGGCGCCAACCTCTCCGGCGGGCAGCGCCAACGCCTGTCCCTGGCGCGGGCCCTGGCCGCCGACACCGAGGTCCTGGTCCTGCACGACCCGACGACGGCCGTCGACGCGGTCACCGAGCAGCTCATCGCGCGCAACGTGGCGAAGCTGCGCCGGGGCCGCACGACCCTCGTCATCACCAGCAGTCCGGCCCTCCTGGACGCCGCCGACCGCGTGCTCGTCCTGGACGACGGCGTCATCACGGCCGAGGACACCCACCGGAACCTGCTCGCCACGGATGAGGGGTACTGCCGGGCCGTGGCACGGTGACGGCCTGACGTGCTGTGACGTCCTGACACCCGTACGACGACAGCGGTTCCGGGGAGGTGGAGAACCTCCTGGGAACCGCTGTTGTCGTACGGGGCCGTCGCCGCGGCCAGGCGGCCAGGCGGTCGGCCCGTCAGCCGGTCAGGCGAGCGCCCAGGCGACGTCCCGGAGCAGCGCCTGCCGCCAGCCCGCGCGGTCGTGGTCCGCCGCGGAGCGGGAGACCCGCACGGTCGCACCGGCCTGTTCGGCCAGGGTCTCGGTCAGCTCGCAGTGGGGCAGCATCCGCGTCTCGTGTTCCCCCACGTCGAACGCGATCCGCAGCCCGGACAGGTCGGGGCGCTCCCGCAGCCGCGCGGCGACGGCGCCGCCGACCGGGCCGCCCAGCGGGTCCGCCGCGTCCATGGCGTCGGGCGTCCACCAGAACGACCCCGACTGGCAGGCGACGCGGGACACCAGGTCCGGGTACTCCAGGGCGGCGTGCAGCGCGCTCAGCCCGCCGAGGCTCTGCCCGGCGACCACGAGCCGGTCCGGCCGCGCGGGCACGCCGGACTCCGCGACCAGCGGCAGGAGTTCGTCGCGGACGGCCTCCCACAGGTCGCCGCGGCATCCGAACTCGGCCGCCCTGTCCTTGGCGGGCAGGAAGACGAGGGTGCAGGCAGGCATCTCACCCGCCGCGGCGGCCGCGTCGAACGCGGTCATGGCGGGGTGCAGGTACAGCCAGTCGTCCCCGTCGAGCAGCAGCACCACGGGCCCGCCGCCGCCCACGGGGTGGACGCGCACCGTGCGCCGCCCACCGAGCCGTTCACTGGCCCAGCGCACCCGGGTGCGGGGCAGCGGCAGGACGTCGTCGGGGCCGACGAGGGGCCAGTGCGGCTGGGCCGGGGCGTCCGGCGTGGCGGCGATGGAGCGGTCGCCGCCCGCGCCGGCCGGGTTGAAGGGGTCGGCGTGGGCCGCGTCGTCCGCGCGGAACTGATAGGTGACGCGCAGGCGCGCGGGCATGCGCACCTTGGCGTACCAGCAGTCCGTGTCGTCCCAGCGGAGCAGCGGGACCGGTGCCGACCAGCTCTCGAAGTCGAGGGTCGCGGGGGAGCCGCGCCACAGGAAGAGGGTCACCCAGCCGCCGTCGCCGTCGGGGACCGACACGGGAGCTCCGACAGCCGCCCAGAACGCTTCGGTGCCGGGCGCGCCGGGCAGACCGAACTCGGCGAGGGGGGCGTCGATTCCGGCGGCGAGGCCGGAGGCAGGTTCCGTCACGACAGGACCGCTCCTTGTGAGAGGGATGGGGAAGGAATAGGCTAATCTTAATTAGGTGAGCCTAACCTAATTGTGGCGCGCCTCTCCCTTTCCGGCGCGTGCCGACGAGCTGAAGAGCACGTTCGACGCGGCTGACGCCGGCCCGTCGACCCCGAGGAGACAACGAACATGAGCACGAACCCGTTTGACGATACCGAAGGCCGCTTCCTGGTCCTGGTGAACGAGGAGGGCCAGCACTCGCTCTGGCCCGCGTTCGCCGAGGTCCCCGGGGGCTGGACGGTCGTCTTCGAGGAGAACTCCCGAGACGCGTGCCTGGAGTACGTCGAGACCCACTGGACCGATCTGCGCCCCCGCTCCCTCGCGGCGTCCATGGACGCCTGACGAGGTCGAGCCGATCGGCCGCCCGCCGGTGCGGCGCGGACCGGGCACGTGAACGGTAAGGCTGACCTTACTTTGATGCCCCGTCAGGGGAACGCGGCCACGCGCCGCTCTTCGATCGTGGAACCGAGGAAGGAAAGCCTTGATCACGGCTACGCCGCGCCCTGCGCCGCAGGAGCACGCCCGGCCCGCGCCACCGCACGCCGTGCGCACCGCCCGCCAGGAGGACGCGCCCGCGCTTGCCGAACTGTCCCGCCCCTTCGTGCGCTCGGGCGCGCTGCGCGAGCGGCCGGTGGAGCTCTACGCCGCGCACGCGGCCGACTTCCTGGTGGCGGAGGCGGCCGACGGCACCCTCGCGGGCTGTGTGGGACTGCGAACGCACCGGGCGGCCCCGGCGCAGGGCGGCGGCCGCGCGGGCGTCGTGTACAACTTCTGCGTGGCCGGGGATCGGCAGGGGAGCGGCGTGGGGGCCGCCCTGCTGCGGGCCGTGCTCGCGACGGCGCACGCCGAGCGTCTCGGCGCCCTGTTCACGGCCACCACCGGCGGTGGCGGCCTGTTCCTGCGCTACGGGTTCGCGCCCACGACGGCGCGCCTGGCGCCTCCGTCGTGGGCGGCTTCCCTGGATCCGCGCCGCAACGCCCGGATCCTCACGAAGTGCTTGTGAGCGAAGTCCTTGTGACGGTTCGCCGCTCGGGCGCCAAGGTGTCGTCGGCGACCACGGTGGTGCCGGGGCTCACCGGTGCGAGGACGCTGCGGAGCACCGCGTGCGGCACCCGGCCGTCGACCACGTGCGCCTTGCGGACGCCGCCGCGGACGGCGCGCAGGCAGCCCTCCATCTTGGGCAGCATCCCGCTCGCCAGGCCCGGCAGGAGGCCGCCGAGGGCGTCGGCCGTCAGGTGCTCGATGACCTCGGTGCTGTGCGGCCAGTTCGCGTACAGGCCCTCGACGTCGGTGAGCATCACCAGGCGCTCGGCGTCGAGGGCCACGGCCAGGGCCGAGGCCGCGAGGTCGGCGTTGACGTTGTAGACCTGCCCGTCCTCGCCGCGCGCCACGGGGGACACCACCGGGATGTGCCCCTGCTCCAGGAGCGAGCGCACCATGTCCGGGTTCACGTCCACGACCTCGCCGACGAGGCCGATGTCCACCGGCTCGCCGTCCACCCACGCCGGTCGCGGGACGGCGGTCATCGTGTGGGCGTCCTCGCCGGACATGCCGACGGCGAAGGGGCCGTGGGCGTTGATGTGGCCGACCAGTTCCCGCTGGACGCGGCCGGTCAGCACCATGCGGACGACGTCCATGGTCTCCGGCGTCGTCACCCGCAGGCCCGCTTCGAACCGCGTCTCCAGGCCCAGGCGGTCGAGCATGGCGCTGATCTGCGGTCCGCCGCCGTGGACGACGACCGGGCGCAGGCCCGCCTGCCACAGCTCCACGACGTCCTGGGCGAACGTGCGTTGCAGATCCGCGTCCACCATGGCGTTGCCGCCGAACTTGACGACGACGGCGCTGCCTTGGAGCTCCTCCGGCCAGGGAAGGGGGTCGCCGGATTCACTGATCGCGGCGGGCACCCCGCTGGTGGGCCATCCCCGGGCAGCGGTCACGCTCACGGAGCCACTCCATTTCATGGGCGGGCCCACCTCTTCAAGTGGGCCGATCAAGATTGGGTTTAGCTTAGCCTAACCTAAGTTCTATGGTGGGCCCGTATTCTGCGCCGCAGTTCGGTGGAGCACTCAACGGCCTTTCGGGAGGCGGGATCTGTCGACCGGGAGACTTTTCATTTTCCGTCGCCGACCGCGCGTGCGCACGAGCGAAGTGACTGATGTGTGCCGTATGTCCGCGCGCCCGGCGGCGGGGCGCCCGTGTCTGTGAGTGGCGAGGGATCGTGTACGTTCAACGTGCCGTGGCGACGGTGGCCGGAAATCTTCGGCGGCCTTCAAGTGTCCCGCCGCTCGGCGCCGATCGAACCGGGTGGCGAAATCGGCCACCTGGTCGCCCTGGGTCCCGTGTGTGCGTGGTCACTTCCTCGGGTAGGTGCGCCGCCCTCGAAGTGAGGAGTGGTGGGGCCTGCTTCCCGTCCAGGGCAAGGCGAGGCGCCCTCGGAATCAAGCAAGGTCCGCGGCGCCCGGCGCCCCCGGATCCGCTGGCCGGAGGCGGCGTCCCGCATATGATTCCTCCTCAGACATTGCAAGGTAAGGCTAACCTTATCTACGATGTGGCTGCTTAAGGAGGCGATGAAGCGGGTGAATGCCGTGCACAGTGGGCCGGAGACGCGTGATGAGCACAGGGGGACGGACGTGATGTATGACGTCCTGGGGATCGGATTTGGGCCATCGAACCTGGCGCTCGCGATCGCGGTCCACGAACACAACGCGCGGCTCGGCGAGAGCGACCGGATACGCGCCGGATTCCTGGAGAAGCAGCCGCGGTTCGGCTGGCACCGGGGGATGCTGATCGACGACGCGACCATGCAGGTGTCCTTCCTGAAGGACCTGGTCACCATGCGTGATCCGAAGAGCTCCTTCAGCTTCCTGTGCTACCTGCAGGAGCGCGACAGGCTGGTGGACTTCCTCAACCAGAAGACACTGTTCCCGCTGCGCGTCGAGTTCCACGACTACCTGGAGTGGGCCGCGGCCCGCGTCGACGACCTCGTCGACTACTCGGCCGAAGTCGTCGCCGTACGCCCCGTGACGGAGGACGGCGAGATCACGCACTTCGAGGTCGTCAGCCGCGACGCGAAGGACCCGGAGCGGACCGTCGTACGCCGTGCGCGCAGCATCTGCGTGGCCACGGGCCTGGAGCCGCACCTGCCGCCCGGCATGGAGAACTCCGAGCGGATCTTCCACAACAGCCAGCTGATCCCGCGCGTGGCCGCGCTCAAGGAGACCGCGACCCCGGTGCGCCGGGCCGTCGTGCTCGGCGCCGGGCAGAGCGCCGCCGAGTGCGTCGACTACCTGCACCGGAACTTCCCCGACGCCGAGGTCTGCTCGGTGTTCGCCAAGTACGGCTACACGCCCGCCGACGACAGCCCCTTCGCCAACCGCATCTTCGACCCCGAGGCCGTGGACCTCTTCTACCACGCGCCCCGGGAGGTGAAGCAGTCGCTGTTCGACTACCACCGCTCCACCAACTACTCGGTCGTGGACATCGACCTGATCGAGTCCCTGTCGAAGACCATGTACCAGGAGAAGGTCCAGGGGCGGCAGCGGCTGCGCATGCTGAACGTGACCCGCATCCGCGACATCGACGCGCACCCGGACCGCCTGGACATCGGCGTGGAGTTCCTGCCCACGGGGGAGCGCGAGACGCTGGCCGCCGACGTGCTCGTCTACGCCACCGGCTACCGGCCGCGCGGCCTCGGCGAACGCCTCGGCGAGGTCGACAAGCTGTGCCGCCGCGACGACGAGGACGAGCTGGTCGTCAGCCGCGACCACCGCGTGGCCACCAACGCCAACGTCAGCGCCGCCGTCTACCTCCAGGGCGGCACCGAGCACACCCACGGCCTGACCTCGACGCTGCTCTCCAACACGGCCGTGCGCGCGGGGGAGATCCGGGACTCACTCCTCGCCCGCCGTCAGCGCCAGAGCGCCTGACAGGCGTACGCAACCGCCGGCGTGGTGCACCGGCGGGCGCCCGCCCGCCGCGTGCCACGCCCTGGTCACCCCACCGACGACCAGGGCGTGGTCGCCCACCAGGAGTCTCCGCCCGCCGCGGGACCTCGCGGTCCGTCACTCGACTCCCTCCCGTATCTGCGCGAGGGTCAGGTCACCGGCCCGCAGCTCGATCTCCGCGCCGCGCGGCGAGGTCTCGCCCGGGCCGAAGGCCTTCAGATGGGCGCGCCAGTCCGCCAGGGCACCCCGGGCGTCGGCCAGGGCGTGGCGGCTGACGCCCCGCAGATAGAACACGTCCGGGTCGTCGGCGCCCAGGGCGGAGACCGCCACGTCGAGGTCGGCGAGCGCGCGGCGGTGCTCGCCCAGGTCCTGCAACGCCACGGCACGGTTGGCCCGCAAGGTGGCGTCGTCCACGATGCGCAGCGCCGCGTCCAGGTCGGCGACGGCCTGCTCGACCCGGCCGCCGGCGTAGGCGAGCACGGCGCGGTTGGCCCAGGCGGGCACGAACGCGGGCTCGGCCACGAGCGCCGCCGAGTAGCTCTCGTACGCGGCCTCCGGGTCCCCGGTCGCCTCCAGGAGCGCGCCCTGCGCGGCGAGCAGCGGGGCGTGGCGCGGCTCGATGGCCAGGCCGTGCTCCACGTCGCGGCGGGCCCCGGCCGTGTCGCCGCGCTCCAGGAGCAGCTCCGCGCGGTGCGTGAGGGAGTCCAGGTGGCCCGGTTCGAGGTCCAGGGCGTAGTCCAGGTCCCGCAACGCGCCCTCGTCGTCGCCGAGTTCGAGCAGCAGGTCGGCGCGGTTGAAGTGCGCCTCGTAGAACGGCGGGGTCAGCCGGATCGCCGTGGCGTAGTCCCGCAGGGCCTCGTCGTGGCGGCCGAGGGCCCGGTACTGCGCGGCGCGCTCGAAGTAGTAGTCGCCGTAGTCCGGGTCGCGGCGGATCACGTCGTCGTAGTCGCGCAGCGAGGCCGTGTGGTCCTTGCGCGCGGCCCGCACCTGCGCGCGGTTGTACAGCAGGACGGAGCGGTGCAGCAGCTGCTCGTCCGGGCCGAAGCCGGCGTCGGTGAGGGCGATCGCCTCCTCGACGAGCGCGAGCGAACCGTCGACGTCACCGCGGTGCAGCTCCACGAGGGCGCGGGCGTTGCGCATGAACGCGCGGGCCAGCACCCGCCGCTCGGGGTCGGGATGGCTGTCGGCGAACGCGATGGCCGTGTTCACCCAGGCGAGCGCCAGGTCCTCGTCGTGGGCCTGGCGGGGCAGGAAGCGGGTGTGGAGCATCGCCGACAGATAGGCCGTGCCCATGTGCACGTCCGGGTCGACCGTGGCGCGGCGCATCTCCTCCAGATAGGCGAACGCCTCGTGGCCGCGCCCCAGATAGCACAGGCACGCGGCGGCCTTGTGCGTGAAGGTGCGGTACGCCTTCGACCAGCCGCCGTCGGCCGCGAGCCGCCGCCCGCGCGCGGCCAGGTCGGCGACGGCCTCGTACAGACCCGCGGCGAAGCAGCTGTTGACGGCCTCGACGAAGGCCGCGACGCCCGCGCCCGCCGGGTCGTCGCCGTGCTCCAAGTGGTACGGGATGGCGCCGAGGCGCAGCGTCGGATCGTCCAGGTCCCTCAGGGCCTCGGCGCGCGCGGTGTGCCTGCGGGCCCGCTCCGCCGGCGGCAGCGCGGCATAGGCGTTCCGGACGGCCGGGTCGCGGCTGGTGCCGTCGGAGTCGATGAACAGCTGGGCCAGATCGGCCTCCGCGCGCCGGGGCGACGGGGGCCGGGGCGCCCGCGCGGCACGGACGGTGTACGTGGTGAGCGCGCGGGTGAGCGCGTCGTCGCGGTCGCCATGGCTCTCCGCGACCACGGTCAGCCGGGCGGGGTCGCAGCGGCGCAGCAGGATGGCCACGAGCTCGCGGTCGGTGGGGTCGGCCTCGTCGACGTCGTAAAAGGCGATGACGGCGCCTTCGGGACGGAGCAGACGCGCCCAGTCCAGGGCGAGTTCGGCCACGCCGTGGGCGATGCGCAGGGCGCGCGGCGCGGGGTAGAAGCGGGTGCGCTCCTTGGCGTCGGCCAGCTGGGTGAGCGTCCGCGGAGTACGCGGGACCAGCGGCGCGAGGTCCGGGGCGATCACCGTGATCTCCGTGGCCCGCGCGGCCACCGACTCGGGATCGCGGGCGAGCAGTTCGGGCACGACGCGGCGCAGCAACGAGCCGCCGCCGGTGAACGGCCCGCGCAGCCGCCGGTGACAGCCGACCTCCAGGTCGGGGCGCGGGGGCTCGGGCAGCTCGCCGGTCGGCTCCGGCTCTTCGGCGGTGAGGATCCAGCGGTGGTGGGGCGGCAGGGCGGTCATGCGGATGACGCTCCTCGGCGTGAGGCGGTGGCGGTGCGGGCCTTGGCGCGCCGGTCCCGCACGGTGACGTAGAGCAGGAGGCTCAGTTCGAACGCCGTCAGGGCGACGAAGAACGCGGCGTCGAGAAGGTCGGCGACCGGCGTCCCCGCTCGGGTGAACCGGTCGACGGCCGTGGACCAGAAGGTCAGCGCGGTGGGCACGGCGGCCCAGGCGAGGCTGGCGAGCGAGAAGGCGTAGCCGGACACCAGGACCGGTGCGTAGCGGCGCGCCATGGCGCGGTCGTGGTCGGACCACTCCCGGTCGGCCCGTGGCGGCGGGCGGCGCAGCCGTCGCCGGACGAGGGCGCGCAGGTGGAAGCGGGTGGCGTTCTGCAGGTCGGTGCAGCGCAGCGCGGTGGTGGCGACGTAGTACAGATCCGTCTCCAGATAGAACAGGAACTGCCAGACCAGCCGCAGCACACAGGTGAAGGAGACCGCGAGGCACAGCGCGGGGACCCAGTCGGGCGCACCGGTGCGGCTGAGCCCGGCGGAGGTGAGCGTGAGCGCGCTGACCAGCAGCACGTCCGCGAGCATGCCCGCGAGGAACGGCAGGTAGCGGCGGCGCCGTTCGACGCTGAGGAGCGTGTCCATGCGGGTCTCGGCGACGAGGTAGTACAGCCGCCGTCCGATGCCGAGCGTCGAGGGCAGCCCGAGCCTGCGGCCCGCGAGCGCGTGGAAGCCCTCGTGCGCCAGGATGCAGGGGATCGCCGCGGTGAACAGACTGACGGCGATCAGCGAGAGGTGGCTCGTGAACATCAGCTGGTGGTACGAGGGCCGCAGCGCCGGGTCGTGTGCCATGGCGGCGAGTGCCGCCACGACGAGCACGCCGTAGCACGCCCCGGCGGGGCGCGAGAACGTCCAGCGGCCGAGCCGCTGCCAGCGCACGGGCCCGGACTCCCTGGGGTCCGGGGCGTCCCCGTCGGCGCGCAGGAAGCCGAGGTCGTCGACGGCGGCCAGGAAGTCCTCCATGTCGAGGGTCTCGCCGCAGGTGCGCGCGTACCAGTCGGCGGCGTCGGCGACGGTCCCCCCGGCGTCGAGCAGCCGCAGGACCTGGGCGCCTTCCTCGGGGAACACCGCGTACGAGCCGGTGTCGGGGCGGCCGACCATGACGCCGTCGGCCTCGGCGACCATCGTCAGGCGGTGCAGGCGGACGGTGCCACCGCCCGGTACGGTCACGCTCATCCGGCGTGCCTCTCTGCCATGCGGCCGGGCGGGCCCGGCCGGGGCGGGCGGGGACGGAGCCGGGCCCGGACCGGGGCCCGGCTCCGCGGTGCTCAGTGTTCGGCGCACGCGTAGTAGCAGGCGGTCGTCAGACGGATCGGACCGGCCTTGCGGATCGGCATCTTCTTCATGGGTCTCCTCCTCTCGGTGGCTGGTGCCGGTGGGTTGCGTGACCTGGCGGCCGGCGGCCGGGCCGGGGCCGATGGCTCAGCCGGTGAGCCGGTGAGCCGTGGAGTCGGCGGCGGAGGGGAACTCCGCCGCCCGGAGAGGAATGACGCCCGGATCCGGCGTCGCCAGGTCACTCGGTGGAACGGGCCGTGCCGCGGCCGACTCCGGATGGGATGATTCCGGGCCGCATCCAGACGGCGCGCGCCATGGCTGTTCCCTTCTTCGGGTGGCAGCCCCGGGTGGCACGCCCCCGAATGGAAATGGGGCGCGGAAAGCCACCGCGGGAAATGTGCCAGGATCCCAGTGAAATCGATGGGAGTGGCATATCTGGATCCCTCGTCACTGGTCCACGGACAGCTTGGTGGGGCGTCGCCTTTGATGTCAACCCGGGAATGCGGGCATCCGTATACCGCCTCCGCGAGGCCAATTCAACGGTGGGCAAAGTCTCTTGAGGTGTCTCCGGCGTGCCTGTGAAGGCACAGGTCACGGGCGTGCGAGCGGCCCGAAAGGCAAAGGAATGCCCGCTTCGGAAATCTCCCTATACCTTTGGACAGTTAACGCGCCCGCGCTTTAAGTCAAGGAATTCTCTTCCCGGTGCGGGGCGTTCGGCGTGGCGCGGACGGCTCAGCGCAGCACCACACAGCCGCGGGCGCGCAGGGCCGCAACGGTGGGGTCGTCGTCCGGTACCTCGTTCCAGCGGAGATCGAGTTTCTCCAGGGCGGGCAACTCGGTGAGCCAGTGGGGAAGTCCGCGCAGTCGATTGGCCCGCAGATCGAGGCGCCGCAGCAGGGGGAGCCCGCGCAGCGCGTCGGGCACCGCGGCGAAGGCGTTCTCCCGCAGCTCCAGTTCGCGCAGCGCGCTCAGCTGCCGCACGGCGGCGGGCAGCGAGCTGAGGGCGTTGCCGCGCAGCCACATCTCCCGCAGGGAGCGCAGGCCGCCGAGCGAGGCGGGGAGCGAGGCGAGCCGGTTGTGCTGGGCACGCAGCTCGACAAGGCCTGTCATGGCGCCGAGGGTGTCCGGCAGCTCGGTGAGCCGGTTCTCGCCGACGTTCAGATAGGCCAGGCGCGTCAGACGGCCCAACTCCCCGGGCAGGGAAGTGAGGCGGTTGTCGTGCAGGTACAGGAAGTCGCTCAGCGCGGTGAGGTCGCCGAGCTCGCGCGGCACGGACGTGAGCTGGTTGTGGCCGAGGTCGAGGGTGCGCAGCGAGGCCAGCGTGCCGAGGCGGGCGGGCAGTCGCGTGAGCTTGTTGTCGGGCAGCAGCAACACGTCCAGGCGCGGGTGGCGCCACACCTCGTCGGGTACGTCGGTGAGCCCGGCCTTCCAGTAGTTCAGTACGGTCGCGCTGGTCACCGGCGCCTCTCTCCGGGGCGCGCCCGCGGCCGGGCGGCGCCCGCCGCGAAGGGCTCCCGGGTGCGGCCCGGTGGACTCTGGACCCGGCCCTCGGCGGGCTGTGCGGGAAGCCCGCCTCATGGATGTGGCGGAACCTATCATCAGCCCATGCCCGCTCCGCCCCAGGTCTCCGCGCCGACGCCGACGCCCGGCCCCACCCGGCTGACGCTCGACCTCGCCGCCACCGTCCGCCACGACGGGCGCGGCGGCGTCGCCGACGACCTCGACACGCCCGAGGGCCTCACCGCCTGGGTGCGCGACCACGCCGACGCGCTGCCCGAAGCCCTGGCGGCGCGCCGCTACCGCGCGGACGCCGCCGGGCTCGACCGTGTACGGTCGCTGCGCTCCGCCGTCCGCGCGCTCTTCGCCCGGGCCGTGCTTCCGGACGCGCCGAGCCCCGCCGACGCCCACCGCCTCCCGCCGCCCGCCGAGGCCGTCGCCCGGCTGAACGAGGCCGCGGCGAAGGTCCCCACCGTGCCCGTGCTGACCTGGCCGGGCGGCGCAGCTCCCCGCGTGCGGGACGAGCCCGTGCCCGGGCCCGCCTCGCCCGACCGGCGCGCGGACCTGCTCGACGCCGCCCTGGCCCGGGCCGCGCACGCCTTCCTCGCCGGACCCGACCGCCGACGCCTGCGCGCCTGCCACGCGCCACGCTGCGTGCGGTACTTCCTCAAGGAGCACCCGCGCCAGGAGTGGTGCAAGCCGTCCTGCGGCAACCGGGCCCGCGTGGCCCGCCACCACGAGCGCGCCCGCGGCCCGGCCTGACGGCGCGCGCGGCGATCTCGCGCACCCCCGGCGCCCGCCGTGACCACGGGTTTCTCCCTCGCGGCCCCCGCGCCGGAAACGCCTCCGCGGGCACGTACCATGGCCGCATGTCCTTCCTCCGCCGCCGCAGCTCCGCCACCCCCGCCGGGCCGGACTTCGATGTCCTCGCCATGGACCCGGGCGACTGGCCCGGCAACCTCGGTGCGGGCCTGCTGCCCGCCCCCGACGGCAGCTGCCAGGGCGTCTTCCTGCGCTACGACCTGTTCGGCGGCCGCGGCCCCGCGATGATCATCGGCAATCTGCCGGAGGGCTCCCCGGCCCGCGAGCTCGCCGACGGCGAGGTGCCCTTCGAGGTGGCCCAGCTCCTGCTCGCGCTGGAGAACGACGAGGAGGTCACCGTCGTCTCCAGCGAGGACGTGCCGGTGATGCAGGGGGACAACCTCCTGATCGTGCGCCGCCTGCGCCTCTCCGAAAGCCGCATCTCCTGCGTCCAGTTCGACCGCAGCGACAACGTCCTGGTGACCATCGCGGCCTGGGACCGCCCGATCACCGACGACCTGTACGCACTCCTCAAGCCCCTGCCCGCCGAGCTGTTCCAGCAGGGCTGAGCCACCGCCCTTCCGGCCCCCGCGCGACGGCGTCACGCATCTCGGTCCGCGCGGGGCGCGCCTCCCCGTCCCGACTGGCCGGTACCGCTCCTGGACAAGGCCCCGGGCCCGTCGGCGCGGCGCAGGATTCGCGCCGCCTCGTCCCCCCGTGATGGGCGCCCCGTACCGCCCAACGGGCTGGTGGAGAGCTTTTGTTGCATGGCGGTTTCCTACCGTTCGTACCCCCATGTTCAGGCTGGCGCGCTTTGTTCTCAGGCGCGGGGCGCCACCGCGCCTAGCGTCGTGGGGGAGCGGGGTGTCCGCCCATCTCGACAGGGAGGGAAGTCGCGTATGAGCAACAACGACATCTATCCGAACACACCGTCGAGCACGATCTACCGCAACATGGCCTGGACCTCCGGGAACGGCCACACGCTGCTCCGGCTCCAGGAGGACGGCAACTTCGTCGTCTACCGGGACAGCGTCGAGAAGCCCGTGTGGTCGCCGGACACCCGCCCGGACGGGTACCGCGCGGTCATGCAGGGCGACGGCAACCTCGTCGTCTACGCCCAGGACGACCGCCCCGTGTGGGCGTCGAACACCTCCGGGCGCCACGGGGCCATCCTGTCCGTCCAGGACGACGGCAACGTGTGCATCTACTACCAGGGCCAGCCGATCTGGGCGACGGACACCGCCGGCTGAACCGCGCGGCCGCACGTCCTCGGTAGCGCATGCGCCGGGCCCGGACCTGCCCCCACGACAGGCCCGGGCCCGGCGGTTCCCCTAGGTGCCGGACGGCACCACCGTGACGTCGGCGGCGCGCACGAACGCCACCCGGTGGCCGAACTGGATCTCGTAGTAGACGTCCTTGCCGCGCACCACCCGGTGCGGCTTCAGGTCGAACGTCGGCGCGTAGAAGTACTCACCGGGCACCTTGTCCCCGATGGCGTACTTCTGGCCCGCGAGCAGCTTGTACGGCAGCGGGGAGACCGACTGCACCGGGACCTCCGGCGGATACGCCTCCTTCTCCGGGTAGGCGCGGCCGTACACCGGGACCTCGCTCGCGCCGTCCTTCGGCGTCACCGTCCAGCCGCGCGCGTCGACGGCCGTCGGCTGCTTCCTCGGGTTCTTGAACCACGCCTTCTGGCCGAGGTACCACACGGCCGTCCAGTCGCCCTGGCGGTCGGCGACCGCGTACCGCTGGCCGGTGGACAGGCGCGAGCCCATGTCGTTCACGTCGATCGTGGACGGCTCGCCGCCCGGGCGGAGCCCGATGTCCTTGACGAGCGGCGCGTCGTCGCGGGGCTCGGTGCGCACGCGCACCGCGCTGGAGCCGTGCGGCACGCACGTCTCGCCCGGCTTGACGCAGCCGGTGAACTCCACCTGGTTCCTGCTGAACTCGGGCGCCACCGTCACCAGGCCGCCCTTCGGGCCCGCCGTGCGGTGCAGCGGCTTGCCGAGGAGCTGGAAGTAGTGCTGCCAGTCCCAGTACGGGCCCGGGTCGGTGTGCATGCCTCGGATGGTGGCCGCCGTGGTGCCCGGGACGGTGTCGTGGCCGAGGATGTGCTGCCGGTCCAGCGGGATGTCGTACCGCTTGGCGAGGTACTTCACCAGGCGCGCCGAGGAGCGGTACATCGCCTCCGTGTACCAGGTGTCGGGCGCCGTGAGGAAGCCCTCGTGCTCCAGGCCGACGGACTTGGAGTTCACGTACCAGTTGCCCGCGTGCCAGGCGACGTCCTTGGTGCGCACGTGCTGGGCGACATGGCCGTCGGACGAGCGGAGCGTGTAGTGCCAGGACACGTACGTCGGGTCCTGGACGAGCTTGAGGACGCCCTCCCACCGGCCCTCCGTGTCGTGCACGACGATGTACTTGATGCCCTGGGAGCCGGGCCGCTCGGCCTTGTCGTGGTTGCCGTAGTCGTTGTCGCCGAACTCCTCGTACGGAGCCGGGATCCACTCGCAGGCGAGGGACCTGGGGCAGTCCGTCTCCGCCGTCGGCGCCCTGCGCAGGCCCATGCGCTCGACCTGCGCCGCGTCGGGCCTCAGCCCGGGGCGCGGGGCGAGCCGCACCCGCTGCCCGGAGTCGGTCGTGCGCCGCTCGCCGTCGCGGATCACCGCGAACACCTCATTGGCGTACGAGGCGGCGCCCGCCTGCTCGTCCGCGCCGGAGAACGCGGCGACCGCCCCGTACCAGTCGGCCGGGTCGTCGCTGAACGGCCTGTCGAGCCGCTTCTGCGCGGCCGCGAGGAGGGCGGCGCCGCCGCGGACGTTCGCCGCGGTGTCCTCGCGCAGCTCCCGCTCGGGAATGCCGCTGAGCCGCGCGGCCCGCTTCA
Organism: Streptomyces sp. NPDC053474; assembly: GCF_044544845.1. Taxonomy (NCBI): domain Bacteria; kingdom Bacillati; phylum Actinomycetota; class Actinomycetes; order Kitasatosporales; family Streptomycetaceae; genus Streptomyces; species Streptomyces sp. NPDC053474. The sequence continues at coordinate 87,376 of NZ_JBITXV010000012.1, read as the reverse complement.
ACGTCTTGAGGCGGGCGGGCAGTCGGGCTGCGTCGGGCACCTGGCGCGGCTTCAGCGCCGGGCGGGACGCGTCGCCGCGCGGGTCCTCGTCGCCCTCGCTGTGGTGCGGGGCCGAGGCCAGCGCGGTGCGCGCGTCGGTGAGGTGCATCGGGCCGTAGCCGCCGGTCACGCTCGGGGCGCCGTCGTGCGCGTCCCAGCGGGACTGGAGGTAGGAGACGCCGAGCAGCACGCTCTGCGGCACGTCGTACTCGGCGGCGGCCGCCGCGAACGCGCGCTGGAGGGAGTCGGGTCCCGCGGGCGCGGCCGCGGACGGCGCCGGGGCGGCGCCGATGAGCGGCACCAGCAGGGCGGCCGACGCCAGGGCGCCCGCCGCTCTCACGGTGCGTCTGCGCGCGGCGGATTCGGGACGGTGGGCGGATCCTCGCAAGGCAGCCTCCTGAGACCTCTGGGCCGGTGCAGCGGGACGGGGTACGCGGGGCCGGGCGTGCGTCAGTGGTACCCGCTCTCCGACGATCCGTCAATCAGGCCCAGGGGAAGGGATTTCCCATGTCAGCGGTGTTTCCCCGGGTTTTCGCCCCAAGTAGCGCGATCGCCTGCCGCGCGTCAGTGGAATGGACCAATGCGGGGGCGCGGGCGCCCCACCGCTCGCGGTCCGGCGCGGTCAGGCGTCGGTACGTACCATCGCCACGCCACTGACCTCGACCAGGAACTCGGGCTTCGCCAGGGCCGACACCTCTAGGACGGTGCTGGTCGGGGGAGGGTCGCCGAGCCGCCGGTCGCGTACGGCCGACACGGCGGGCAGCGAGGCCATGTCCACGACGTAGACGACGACGCTCACCAGGTCGGCGAGACCGCCACCGGCCGCGGCCAGGGCCGCGTCCAGGAGGTCGAAGACGCGTTCCGTCTGGGCGCCGACGTCCCCGAGGGCCGTCGGCTGCCCGGCAGCGTCCTTGGCGACCTGGCCGCTGACGAAGACCTGCGCCGTTCCGCCCGGCAGCGGCACGACGACGACCGGTGCGTACCGGGCGGCCGTCGGCGGATGGTCTTGCGGGTACAGGGGAAAGAACGGGGCGTCCATGGAAGTCCTCTCTGGGGCGCGGATGCCGACGGGCCGTGGCCCGGCCGGAAGGGAAGCGTGGTGGGGCCCATGCGGGTGCTGGTCGTGGACAACGGGAGCCTGTCGGTCGGGGCGCTGACCGGTCGGCTGGCCCGGCTCGGCGCCGAGAGCGACGTGGTGGGCTGCGGGGAGGTGCCCCGCCGCCTCGTGAGCGGCCATGGCGCCCTGGTGCTGAGCGGCACCAAGGTGCCCGCCGACCGGGGCACGCACGCGCGCGGAGCGTACGGCCCGCTCGTGGACCTGGTGGAGAGCTGCCGGGTCCCCGTGCTCGGGGTCTGCGGCGGGATGCACATCATGGGCCTGGCCCGCGGCGGCTCGCTGGTCCGGCGGGAGCAGCGGGTGGGCGGACACGAGGTGACGGTCGACACCGGCGACCCCCTCTTCGCCTACGTGGGCGACACCGTGCGGCTCTTCCAGCGGCACACGCGCTATCTGTCGGGCCTGTCGGACGGTCTGGCCGTGACCGGATGGTCCCCCCAGTGCCCGGTGGAGTTCTTCCGCTCGGCGGACGGCCGTCTCGTGGGCGCGCAGGCTCATCTGGAGTTCCGCACGGACGGTGAGCTGATCCTGCGGCGGTTCCTGGAACTGGCCGCCGCGTTCTGAGCCCCGGCCCGCAGGGCTCCGGGGCCGGGCGGTACGGCTCCGCTCGGCGCGGCCTCGGGCAGGTCGTCCGGGCACGGTCCGAACAGCGCGGCCAGCTGGCCTCGGCCGCTGAGCCCGAGCTTGCCGTAGGCCCGGTGCAGGTGGTTGTCCACCGTGCGCACCGAGAGGCAGAGGAGCGCCGCGATCTGCTGACTGGTCAGGCCACCGGCCGCGGACTGGGCGACGCTGCGCTCGCGGGGCGTGAGCCGCGCCGAGCCGTCGGAGGGCACGGTGACCGCGGGCGCGCCGCCCGCGCGGTCCAGGAGCACGGCAGCCCGCGCGCGGAGCCGCTGGGCCTCGCCGTCGCGGCCCGCCGACCGGCGCGCCACGGCCGCGTCGGCGTACGCCTCAGCCGCGTGCAGGTACATGGCGCGTTCGGTGTACCGCGCCGCCACCTTCACCAGGCCCGCCGCGTCCCGGTCGGCCCCGGCCTCGGCGTGGGCGCGCGCGAGTCCGGCGCAGGCGTGCCGGGCGTCGCCGCCCAGGGTCCGCAGCCGCCGCGCGGCGGCTGCCGCCTGGCCGAGGCGCACCGCGTCGTGCAGCGCCAGCGGTGCGAAGCCCGCGAGGTCCGGGTCCCGCGCGACCTCCGCCGCCACCGCCCACGCGGCCCGCCCGGCGCGGGTCCGGTCGCCCTCGGCCAGGGCCGCCCACGCGCGGGTCAGCCGCGCCCACACGCCGGGTGCGGTGTCGAAGTGATCGTGTCCCTGCGCGGCGGCGGCCTGCTCCAAGGCGTGCGCGGTGAGGCGGGCGTCACCGGCGAGGGCCGCGAGGGCCGCGTGCTCGCGGTGCAGCGACGGCACCGCGGGCGCCCCCGCCGTCCGCGCGTCGAGCAGGCTCAGACCGTCGTGCACCGCGCGGCGGGCCACACCGATCCAGCCCTGGAGCCGCGCGGCCCGCGCCAGGTCCACGCAGGCCCGGAGCAGCGCGCCGGACCACTCCCGGGCCAGGGCGTCCTCGTAGGCGTCGGTGGCCACGCGCACCGCCTGCCGGGGCTCCCCGCTCAACAGGTAGGTCTCGCACCGGACATGGGCGAGCACCGTCCGCAGCCAGGGGCAGGCGGTCGCCGCCCTGGCCGTCGCCGCGTCGGCACGATCCAGCGCGGCGAGCGCCGCCGGGTACTGGCCCTGCCGGGACTGCACCACCGCCTCCGCGCACCACGCGAGCACCGCGGGCTCCGGTGGGGGTGCCTCGCGAGCCGCACCCACGCCGGGGGTGTCCGCGCGGTCGCCCGCGGTGCGTTGGCCCGTGGCGCGGCTGTCTGTGGCGCGCCAGTCCGCGCCCCCGCTGTCCGTGGTGCGCCAGTCCGTGTCCCGGCTGTCCGTGGTGCGCCAGTCCGTGTCCCGGCTGTCCGCCGCGCGGCGCAGTGCCTCCCGTGAGCGGCCCGCGCAGGCGAGCATGAACGCCTCGGCCGCCCGCAGGCGTTCCGGCGCGACCGTCGTGCGCGCCGCGGCACGCAGCATCCGCAGCGCCTCGGCCTCCCGCCCCGCGCGGCAGAACACCGCCCAGGCGTCCCCCAGCGCCAGTTCGTCGCGCACCCGCGCACAGGGGTGCGCCCGCAGGGAAGCGGCTGCCGCTGGCACACCGCCCCCCGCCGGGGCATCGATCTCCGCGTCCAGCAGCCCGGCGCGCCACAGCAGCGAGGCGGCCTCCGCGCCCTGGGGGCCGACCCCGCAGACGTGCCCCGCCGCCGCCTCGGCCGACCGCGCGTCAGCGGCCAGGGCCTCGGTGGCGATCTGATGGGCCTGGGAGAAGTCGCCCGCCGCGTACGCCTCGCGGGCCGCGTGCACCAGGAGCGCCGGCGGCACGGCCACGCCGCCCGCCCGGCACAGGGCCACCGTGCGCGGCGGCACCGGGCCGCCGGTCCGCAGCGCGGTGTCCAGGTCGGCGGACGCGAGCAGCGCGAGCCGCCGCCGTCGGCCCGCCGCCCGCAGGGTCGGGCAGCGCGCCCGTACCGCCTCCGCCAGCAGGGGGACGGGCAGCGTCACCAGGGGCCCGTCCGGTGAGTTCACGGTGCGGATCGCCCCCGTGGCCTCGGCCGCCTCCATCTCGGTGGCGGTGAACGCCGCCGTGAGCAGGGCGAGGGGCAGGGGGTCGCCGTGGGCCACGGTCTCGACCAGCTCCAGCGCCCGGCCCGCCGGCCGTCCCAGCCGCTCGTCGGCGAGTTCGGCGAGGCGCGCGCCGACGGTCCAGGGGCCGCGCCACGTCCAGACGCCCGAGACGGGCACGAGCGCGTCCGCCGCCCGCCCGGCGGCCACGAGTTCGCTCAGCATCTCCTGCTCGCCGCCGGTGGCCCGCCACATCCGGTCCGCCGTGGGCCGGGCGACGGGGCCGCCGAGGACCGCCTCGGCGAAGTCCCGCGCGCCGTCGCGTGCCAGCGCCGAGGTGACCAGGTCAACTGCCTTGCCCTGCTTGCCGAGTTGCCGGAAGGGGGCCGGGAGCTGGGGCCGGGCGCGGGTGGCGAGGAGCGCGAGGCACCGCCCCTCCGACGCCATGCGGTACAGCAGCGCGGTGGACACCTCGTCCAGGAACTGCGCGTCGTCGGCGACGACGACCAGGCGGCGCCGGCCGGAGCGGGCGCACAGCGTCTCCGTCGCGGCGCGCAGCAGGGACGACGCCCTGGCGGGACCGCCGGGCGGCAGCACGTGGGCGAGCGCCCCGAGCGGCAGGCAGTGCGTGCCGGACGTGGTGAGCGCCTGGACGACGCGGTGGCGTCCGGTGGAGCCCAGCTCGTGGGCGGCCCGGGACAGGAGCCAGGACTTGCCGGTGCCCGGAGGGCCGGTCACCAGGACGGCACCCGGCGCCGGGGCCCCAGACGCGTCCGCGCCGGGCCGGGCGGCGGCCGCCGCCCGGATCACCGCGAGCCCGCCTTCCTCCGGTGCGGTCCCCGTGGACGCTTCACGGCGCGCGAAACCCGAGAGACAGACGTCACCGGAGTCATCCGGGTGCCGCGTGAGCACGGCGTCCAGGGGGCGGGTGCGGAACGGGGGAGAGGGTTCGGTCGCGGCCAAGCGCGTCACCTCCGCCAGTTGGGCGTTGGCCTGCCACGGTGCACCCGTACGGAAGAACCCTACGCAGGGACCGGGAGCACCCGGAAGGCGGCTCTCGGCCGAGGCCGCCGCCGCGGCGGGGCGGCGCCGCTGAGGGGGCGGCCGTCCGCCACCGGGAGGGGAGCGTCGCGCCGGGCACTGAGCAGCGCGGCGGCCCGCATTGAGCAGTTCCCTACTCAGGGCATTTCCCCGGACGTGTGCTGGACTGCCCTCTTGTGCGGCCCTCGTGGGCCGAGCCGAGCGGCACGAGAGCCCGAGCGGAACAGGGGGTGCCGCGGCCCGGCACCGGGGGCCCGGCCGAGGCCGCCGATGCCCGAAGGACAATCACCGTGCCCGCAGCCAGCAGTGCGTCCGCCGCTCCCGTCCCTTCCCCGCCCGGCTCGCCGCCGCCGCGGACCCGCCTGCCGCGCGTCTCCGACGCGACGCTGCGCGACTCCGCGCACATGGCCGGTGTCGAGTTCTCCCCGCCCGGCGCCGCGGCGGTCGCCGTACTGCTGCGCCGCGTCGGCATCGACCTGGTCGAGACCGGGTTCCTCACCGGAGCCCACTGCGCCGACGCCCCGCTGGTGGAGGCCGTCCACGAGGCCGTCGGCCCCGGCCACTGCGTCTCCCTGGTGGCCGTGCGCTCCCGGGCGCAGGTGGTCACGGCCTTGGACGAGGCCCTGCGGCTCGGCTGCCGCAGTGTGATGCTCTCGCTGCCGACCTCCGCCGAGCACGCCGGACTCAAGCTCGGCTCTCCCAGCCTGCGGCGCCTCATGACGCTGGCCCGCGTCGCGATCGGGGAGGCCAAGGACCGCCGCCTGCACGTGACGTTCAGCGGCGAGGACGCGGCGCGCACCCCACTGGACCGCCTGACGGAGTACGTCGCGTCCGGCTTCGCCGCGGGGGCCGACCGCTTCCGCCTGGCGGAGACCGTCTCCTCGCTCACCCCCTGGAGCTGCGGGGAACTCGTCGCCGCGCTAAGGAAGGACGCCTGCCGCGACGCGACCGACGAAGTCGAGGTGCACTGCCACAACATGCTGGGCATGGCGGTCGGCAACTCGCTCGCCGCCCACGCGGCGGGCGCGGACTGGATCTCGGTGACCACCGCCGGCATCGGCGAACGCGGCGGCAACACCCCGCTCGCCGAACTCCTGTGCTCCCTGCGCGTGCTCTACGACGACGACCGCCACGCCCTGGAGCACCTGCCCGAGCTGACCGCCGAAGTGCACCGGCGGGCCGGCCTCGACCAGCCGTTCGTCTCCGGCCCGGCCACCGATCGCGCCTTCGCGTACGAGATCCTCGGCCAGCTCACCCACCCCGCGGCCTACGAGTCCATCGCCCCCGAGCAGGTCGGCAACCACCGCACGCTGCGGGTCCGCACCCGCTTCGGGCCACCCCTGCTGACCTGGGCACTGGGCGACGCCGCGGACGGCCTCGACGTGGACGCCTACTGCGCCTGGCTGCGCGCACACCAGGAACGCCACGGGCGCCCCGCCCTGGACCGGGACGGCATCCGCCGCCTGGCCGAGACCTTCAAGGCCGCGTCCGGCACCGGCGGCGCACCCCCAAACGCTCCGGCCGCGCACGCCACGGCCCCCCGGGCGGGGCTGTCATGAGCGCCCTCACCGCCCTGTGCCCCGAGTGCGAGACCGAGATGTCCCTGCCCCCGCTGACCGAGGGCGAGACGGTGGGCTGCCCCGAGTGCCTCCTGACCCTGCGCGTCACCCGGGCCGCGGACGGGCGTGCCGAACTGGAGATGGTGGAGACCGAGCTGAGGGACTGGGGCCAGTGACGGCACGGCGAGCGGAGGCCGGAGCGGACCCCGTCCCGGAGGAACGCCCGGGCGCCACCGTCGCCGTGGTGGCCGACCGGGTGGGCTGGGAGGAACGCAGGCTCCTCGACGCGCTCGGGGCGACGGGGCTCGACGGGCGCTGGGTCAACGACGAGGCGCTCTCCCTGGGCCTCCCCAAGAGCAGCCCGCCGTCCTGCGCCCTGGCACTGATCCGCAGTCGGAGCTACGTACGCGGCCGCCTGCTGGCCACCGCCCTGACCGCCAGCGGCGTCCCCACCCTCAACAGCCCGCGGACCATCGCCCTGTGCGAGAACAAGCTCGACCTGCTCACCACCCTGCACCGGACGTCCGTGCCCGCGCCTGCCTTCCGGCTCGTGCTCTCCCGCGCCGACCTGCGCGCGGCCCTCGCCGAGTTCGGCACGCCCACGGTGGTCAAGCCGCTGTACGGCGGCAGGGGCCGCCGGGTGTTCCTGCTGCGCGACCGCGATCTGGCCGAGTCCTTCTACGACTATGTGGAGGACCTCGCGCACGGCTACGAACAGGCCTACCTGGCCGAGCCGTTCCTCGAAGGACCCACGCTGCGCTGCCTGGTGGCGGGCGAGCGCGTCGTGGCGACCGTCCGCTTCGGACGCCCACCGGGGGAGTGGCGGCGCAACGCGGCCACCGGAGGCGACCCGCACCATCTGACCGACCGCCCCGACGCCGAGGACGTCGCCCTGCGCGCGGCCGCCGCGCTCGGCCCCGGCGTGTACGGCGTCGACCTCTTCGACCAGCGCGACGGCCCCCTGGTCGGCGAGGTCAACCACGTGCCCGGCTTCCGCACGCTCGCCGCCGTGGCACCGGTGGACCCGGCGCGGGCGCTGGCCGCGTACATCCGCCGGGTACTCGGATGACCCGCGTGAGCGTGATCGGCGCCGCCGGGCTGAGCGGCGGCGAGCTGATCCGGCTCGTCCACCAGCACCCCGGACTCGACCTCGTCCACCTCGGCGGCCACCGGCACGCCGGACAGCGCCTCTCGGCGGTCCACCCGGGGCTGCGCCTGCGCCCCGACCCGCTGATCGAGAAGGTCACCGACGACCTGGCGGCCCGGCGCTGCGACGCCGTACTGCTGGCCACGCCCGCGCCGGTGTCCGCCCGCCTCGCGCCCCGGCTCTCCCGCACCGGCGCCGTGGTCGTGGACCTCAGCGGCGCCTTCCGGCTGCGCTCGGCCGCGGCCCACGCCCGCTGGTACCCGGACGCCGACCGGCCACCGGGACTCGTGGACCACTTCGTCCACGGCGTACCCGAACTCGTCCGCGACCAGCTGCCCCAGGCCGCGCTGATCGCCCTGCCCGGCTGCTACGCGACCGCCGCCACGCTCGCCGTCGCCCCGCTGGTGCTCGGCATGGACCTGTGCCCGCGGCGGCTCCTGATCGACGCCAAGGGAGGCTCGAGCGGCGGCGGCCTCACCGGCCGCACCGCCGACGCGCACCCCTACCGCGACGGCAACATCACTCCCTACGCCCCGGCGGGCCACCGGCACGCCGCGGAGATCGAGGAGTTCTTCGGCCGCCGCACGACCGAAGGCCCGCGCGTCAGCATGTCGGCGTACGGCACCGGGGGAGTACGGGGCCTACTGGTGAGCTGCTACGCCTTCACCGAACTCGGCGGCGACAGCGACGCGGCCGACGCGGCCGACGCGGGCGACAGGACACTGCTGCGCGCCTACATCCGCTTCTACCGCGACCACCCCTTCGTGCGCTTCCGGCGGCAGGGCGAGACCGCCATCCCCGTGCCCAGCCCCAAGGCGGTCAACGGCTCCAACTACTGCGACGTGAGCGCGGTGCACGACCCCGACGGCGAGCGCGTCATCGCCCTCGCCGCGCTCGACAACCTGATCAAGGGAGCGGCGGGGCAGGCCGTACAGGCGCTCAACCTGCGCTTCGGCTATGCGGAGGACACCGGTCTGGCCATGCTGCCGGTGGTGCCCGTATGACCACCGGCGGCGGAGCGGAACCGCGCGCGGCGCCGCCGCGGCCGACGGACGCCGTTGTCGTGAAGTTGGGCGGCAGCATCCTGCGGGACCTGTCCGCCGCCTGGTGGGACGACTTCGCCGGGACCGCCCTCGCGCATCCCCGCACCGTCCTCGTGCACGGCTGGTCGCGGGAGCTGGCCGCGCTCGACCCGGCCCACGGAAGGCCGGAGGCGTTCGTACGGGACCGGTACGGCAACCGCAGCAGACTCACCACCCCCGGCGTCCTCGACGACATCGAACGCGTCAGCGCCGACATCGCCCGCCGGGTGGCTGCCGAACTGTCCCGCCAAGGCCCCCGCACCCTCCACCATGTGCTGGGCCACCACGGCCTGTTGACCGCCGGAGAGGGCGAACGGCTGTGGTGGCGGGACCGCGTCCTCGTCGAACTGGACAACCTGGTCGGCCCGCCCCGCCACGTCGACCTCGCCCACTTGCCGGCCCCCGGGCACACCGTCCTCGTCACCCCGCTGGCCCGCGACCCCCGGGGCCGCACCGTCAACACCGACGCCGACCGCGCGGCCGCCGCCCTCGCGGGCGCCCTCGGCTCCTCCTGCCTGGTGCTCGTCACCGACGTCCCTCACGTCCGGGTCGACGGCGCACCCGTACGCGCGCTCGCCGCCGAAGACCTGTCCGCGCTGCGGCACAAGGGCGTCACCGGCGGCATGCGCAAGAAGCTGCACGCCGCCGCGGAAGCGCTCCGGGCCGGCGTGGAGACCGTGGTGATCGGGAACGGCCCCGTCGGCGCGCTGCGCACCGGCCGCCTCGGCACCGTCATCGCGCGCGAGCGCGGTGCCGGACACGACACCGAACGGGAGACAGCGGTCCACCCGGCGCGGCCGGGCAGCCCGCCCGGAGGATGAGGAGGACACCACGTGGGCGGTCGCGCGTGGGCGTTGTTCGTGACCGCCGCGGTACTCGGGGGAATGCCGTACCTGCTGATCAAGGTGGCGCTGGCCGACTACCCGCCCGCGTCCGTGGCGTGGCTGCGCTGTCTGGTGGCCACCGCCGCCCTGTGCGCCCTCTCGCTGCGGCGGAGCCTGCTGCGCTGGCTGCGGCGGCGCTGGCGGGCCGTCCTGACGCTCGCGCTGGCGCAGATCACCGTTCCCTTCCTCGCCATCGCCACGGGCGAACAGCGGGTCACCTCCTCCGTCGCCGGAGTCCTCATCGCGACGGAGCCGCTGTTCGTCGTCGTCCTGGTGCGCTACCTGACCCCCGCCGAGCGGGTCGCGCCCGGTCAGATCGCGGGCATGCTCATCGGCGTCTGCGGCGTCCTCACCCTGCTGAGCGGCGACGGCGGCGGCTCCTCCACCGTCGTGGGCGCGGCTCTGCTGCTGCTCGCGTCCATCGGCTACGCCACCGGCGTGGTGCTGGTCCAGCGGTCCTTCCAGGACGCCTCACCACGGGAGCTGGCCACCGCGACGCTCGGCGCCAACACCCTGCTGCTCGCGCCGCTGGGCGCACCACCCGTACTGACCCGCGCCCCCCAGCCCGACAGCACCGCAGCCGTGGCCGTACTCGGCCTGGTGTGCACGGCCGTCGCCTTCCTCGTCTACTACGCCCTGGTGCCCGCGGCCGGAGCGACCCGCGCGGCCGTGGTCACCTACCTCAACCCGGCCGTCGCGGTGCTCCTCGGAGCGCTGCTGCTCGATGAACCCGTCGGCCCGGCGACCGTCCTCGGCTTCCTCCTGGTCATCGCCGGTTCCTGGCTCGCGACTCGGCGATGGGGCGGCGGCCGCTCCGCCACGGTCCGTGCCCGCGGCACCCCGCGAGCGGCCGGACGCACCGGCCGTCGCTGACCTCGGCCCCGCCGCGCGGAGTCCTGGGCTACCGGCCCTTCGCCGCCCGGGTCACCGCCTCCGCCAGGCGGTGGTTCTCCGGTCCCGCGCCGTAGCCGGACGGGAAGCCGAAGCGGCGGCGCGTGTAGGCGTAGGCCACCCCGGTCGCGGGGTCGGCGAAGGCGAGGGAGCCCGTCGCACCGCTGTGGCCGAAGGCGTCGGGGCCGAGGAACGCGTAGCGTCCGCCGAGCGATTCGAAGCCCAGGCCGAAGACGTCGTCGTTGCCGGTGACGAGGTCCCTGCCGCGATGGCTGAGCCGGGCGAACTCGGTGATGGTGCGCGGGGTGAGCAGCGGCTCCCGGCCGTCCACCTCGCTGATCGCGGCCGCGTACATCCCGGCCACGCCGCGCGCGGTGCCGACCCCGCCGGACGAGGCGGGGCCGAGGGCGCGCACGGCACGGGTGTTGGCGAAGGCCACCAGGTCGGTGGGCGGGGACGCGTTCTGGTTGAAGGCGATGCCCTCGACGCTGTCCGGGGCCGCGGCGTCCTCCAGGAGCCGTTCCAGTTCCTCCTCGGTGGGCTCCAGCGGCAGCACCTGTGCGTAGCGCTCCTCCAGCTCCTCGGGCAGACCGAGGTGGAAGTCGAGTCCGTACGGGGCCCGGATCCGCTCCTCGTACAGCTCCTGGAGGGTACGGCCGGTCACCCGGCGCGCCACCTCGCCCGTCAGGGCCCCGATGACGAACGCGTGGTAGCCGTACGCGGTGCCCGGCTCCCACAACGGGCGGTGACCGGCCAGGCGCGCGGCCGAGAGACGGTCGTCGGCCAGCTCGGCGAGGGTGAAGCCGCCGTCCACGCCGACGGCACCGGCCCGGTGCGCGAGCAGCTCACGCAGCGTCAGCCGGTCCTTGCCCGCGGCCCCGAACTCCGGCCAGTAGGAGGCCACCGTGCGGTCCAGGTCGAGGGTCCCGTCCTGCACGAGGAGCGCCAGCACGAGGTGGGCGGCGCCCTTGGTGACGGAGTACAGGCACGTCAGCGTGTCCGCCGCGGTGCCGGGCCCGCCCCACAGGTCCACCACCCGGTGCCCGTCCACGTGCACGACGAGCTGTGCCTCGGGCGCCTGCCGCTGTTCACCGAGCACCTCGGCGAACGTCTCCCGTACGCCCTCGAACCCCGCGGCCACGGTCCCTCGCACCTGCTCCATGTGTCCCCTCCACGCCGATCATGTACTGGCCAGGGGCGACAACAGGGCGTTCCCACGGCTTGTTCCCTAGGTCGCCGGGTCCAGCTCGCCCTCGAAGCCCGTGTGGAACGCCGCCCCGTACGCGGCGTCGCCGAGGAGGTCGCGGGCCTGCGCCTCGCAGGTGGCCCGCGCGGCGGTGAGGTCCTCGACGCCGGCGCGGGCGCTGCCGATGTCCTGCCAGAGCCGGTCGGCGCTGCCGAGCAGCCGGGCGGCGCGCTCGCCGTCCCCGGAGGCGACGGCCGCGGAGGCGAGCAGGTCCACGCAGAGAGCGGTGCCGAGGCTGTCGTGGAAGTGGCACTTGCCCCGCATCGCGGCCTGGGCGTGGGCCGTGGCCGCGTCGGCCCGGCCCCGGAAGAGCTCGGCGAGGGCCAGCATGTAGTCGCCGTAGGCGCGCAGCCAGAGCTCGCCGTGGCGCTCGCTCTCGCCGCACAGCTCCGCGGAGACGGCCGCGGCCTGGTCGAACTGCCCGAGGAAGACGTGGGAGAAGGCCCGGGCGGACCGGATGAGACCCCACGCCGAGTCGTAGTGGCCGGGGGCCGGGCGGGCCCGTGGTGCCGCGTCGAACGCGGTGAGCGCCTGGGCGTGCTGGTTGTCCAGGTTGAAGACGATGCCGCTCAGATAGGCGACGGCCTGCGGCACGGTCTCGTCGTCCCGTGCGGCCGTGGCCTCCCGGAAGGCGGTGGCGCACCGGTGGGCCGTCTCCCTGTCGCCCTGGCTCATGGCGATGAGGAAGCGGGCCCACAGCGCCTTGCCGCGCACATGGTCGGGGGACGCCTCCAGGGCCAGGGCCCGGTCGAGATAGTGGCGGCCCTCCGTGGTGAAGCCGCAGGCGAACCAGACGAACCACAGGGACCCGCTCAGCTCCTGGGCGCCGTGCCCGTCGCCCTCGGCGAGGCAGAAGTCGAGCGCGGCACGGAGGTTGGCGTGCTCGGCGTGCGTACGGCGGTACCACTCCACCTGGTCCGGGCCGAACCAGGCGGCGTCCGCCGTGCGGGCGAGGTCCAGGCAGTGGCCGAGGTGGCGGCGGCGGACCGCGTGCTCCTCGCCAAGGCCGCGCAGCCAGCACGCGCCGAACTCACGGATGGTGTCCAGCATGCGGTAGCGCGACGCGGCCCCTTGCGGCACCCACTCCACGATCGAGCTCTGCACGAGCGACGCGAGCAGGCCGGGCACGTCCTCGACGGGCAGGCGGTCGTCCGCGCAGACCCGGCGGGCCGCCTCCTCGTCGAAGGTGCCGCAGAACACGGACAGGCGCGCCCAGGCGAGGCGTTGCGCCGGGGTGCACAGCTGATGGCTCCAGCCGATGGCGGTGCGCAGCGCCTGGTGCCAGGGCGGGTCCGCCGCGTACACCGGCTGCCGCGACTCGCCGAGCACCTCGAAGCGGTCCTCCAGGCGCCGGTTGAGCTCGGCCGGGGACATCTCCCGCAGCCGGGCCGCGGCCAGCTCGATGGCGAGGGGCAGCCCTTCGAGGCGCCTGCACAGCGCCGCCGCCTGGCCGGAGCCCACGGTGGGGCGGCCCGGCGCTGCCTCGCCCACCCGCCGGGCGAGCAGGGCCAGCGCGTCGGCCTCGGGCAGCGGGTCGAGCGCCACGACGTCCTCGACGGGCAGGCCGAGCGGGCGGCGGCTGGTGGCGAGCACCCGCAGGTCCGGCGCCGTCGTCAGCAGGGAAGCCACCGCGTCCGCGCACTCCTGGACCACGTGTTCGCAGGTGTCGAGGACGAGCAGCAGCTCACGCCCCGCCAGGTACTCGGCTACCACCTCGAACATCGGTCGGGTGCTCTGGTCGACCAGGGGCAGCGCCTCGGCGAGCGCGTACGCCAGCATCGCGCCGTCCTCCAGCGGGGACAGCTCGACCCACCAGACGCCGTCGGGGAAGCGCGGCCGCAGCTCGGCGGCGGCACCGCGGGCGAGCCGGGTCTTCCCGACCCCGCCGACCCCGCTCACCGTCACCAGGCGGTGCCGGGCGAGCCGTCCCGCGACCTCCGCCAGTTCGCTCCGCCGCCCGACCAGACCGGTGTCGCCGCCGCGCGGCGGGCCTTCCACCCTCGGTCCGTGTGACTTCGTCACCTTCGCCCCCCTTGAGCTCCGTACGCGAGACGACCCGGGCAGCGCGCGACGCTACCGGCGCCGGGGCAGCGGTGCGCGGGCTGTGGCGAATTGGCCACGGACCGTCATCGAAGCTGGCACAGTACCCCGCACGCGGGGGGCGTACGCGCACATCCGAACTTCACCAGACGACCAGGGGGACGCAGTGGAAACACGGCACAAGTGGCTCGCCGCGGCGGTAGGGGCACAGGCGGCCGTGGCCACGGTCATGAGCCTCGCCCATGTGCCCCTGCACGCACTGCTCCTGCTCGGGCCGCTCCTTGCGGCCCAACGGCTCTCGGCGCGGGTGACCGCTGTCCTGGGCACCCTCGCCGTCGGCCTGGCCCTGCTGGACTCGCCGCCGATCTCCCTGCGCGATCTGGCGTCCCTCCTGAACATCGCGGCCGTCTCGGTGTGGGCCGTGGTGACGGCGCACTCCCGCGTGCGCGCCGAGCGTGCGCTCGACCGGATGACCCGACTCGCCGACACCGTGCAGGAGGCCCTGGCCCGCCCGCTGCCCGACCGCGTCGGCCACGTCGGTCTCGCCGTGCACGCGCGGCCCGCCGACCCGCACGCCCGCGTCGGCGGTGACGTCCACGACGCCGTGCTCACCTGCGCGGGCCCGCGCGTGCTGCTCGCCGACGTCAAGGGGCACGGCGTCCAGGCCCTGCGGGTGGCCGCCGCCGTCCTGGCCGCCTTCCGGCGCACCGCCGCCACCGAACCCGACCCGGTCCGGCTCGCCCGGACCCTCGACGAGCACCTGGGCCCCGAACTCGGCTCGGAGGACTTCGTGACCCTGCTGCTCGTCGACTTCCACCCCGGCGAGGCCCGCATCGTCAACTGCGGTCACCCACCGCCCCTGCGCACCGGCCGCCGCCTCCACCTGCTCTCCCCGCCGCGGCCCTCACCCCCGCTCGGCCTGCGCCCCGCCCCCTGTCTGCAACGGGTCCAGCTGGCACCGGGGCAGCGCCTGCTCCTGTACACCGACGGCCTCACCGACGCCCGTGACGCCGACAGCGCTCCCTTCCCGCTCGACGGCCCGCAGTGCCACGCGGCCCTGACCGCGCCCGACCCGCACGACGCCCTGCGGTGCCTGACCGACCTGCTGCACCGCCACACCGGCGGCACCCCGCTCGCGGACGACCTCACCCTGCTGCTCGCCGAGGCCACCCCCACGCCGCTCGGCCGACCGCGCGAGGCGCCCCCGAGGCCGGCGGGCCGCTCCTGGACGGCGTGACTGCGACCGTGTCCGCCGACCGCCCGCGAAGCACCGGGCCGGACCCGCCGCCCTAGCGGCCGCCCCCCGCCCGCAGCGCGTTGTCCACCAGGCGGAGCGTGGCGGCGTCCTGAGCCTCCTGCCGGGCCTCGTCGGTGCGCAGGGTGAACGTCGCCGTCGTCACGGCGCGGCTGCCGTCCCCGGTGACGCCGGACTCGGAGACCACACCGAGGTGGGTCCCGCCGTGGAACCAGAGGCCCGAGCCGCTGCCCGCCACCGGCCGCCAGGCGATGCCGAGGCCGTAGCGGACGCCCTTCGCCCGGATCCAGTCCTCGGCCGGGACGGTGCGCCGCATCGCCGCCAGCTGCGCGGGGCGCAGCAGCCGTCCGGCCATCAGGGCGCGCAGGAACACGGCGTGGTCGCGGGTCGTGCTGATGAGGGCGCCGTCCGCACCGCCGACGGCGGCGAGCGTGGTGTCGGTAAGGCGCGTGCCGCCGGGGAACTGCGTGTACGCCGTCGCCGTCGGCTGCGGGACGTAAGGGGAGGTCCCCGGGATCAGCGTGTGCCGGAGGCCGAGCGGTTCGATGACGCGCTCGTGGACCTCCTGCGCCCACGGACGGCCCGTCACCGCCTCGATGACCAGGCCCGCGACGACGTAGTTGGTGTTGGCGTAGCCCCAGCGCCGCTCGGCCGCCGGGGCGTCGCGGCGCGGCAGCCACCGCGGCGGCTTCGTGAGCGCGGCCGCCAGCTGCTCCCGGGGCGTGTGCGTCCGGAACCGTCCCGCGCGGTACGCCTCGGGCGTGAACTCCCCTTCCGGGAGCGCGACGTAGTCGTTGAGGCCGCTGGTCTGGCGCAGCAGATTGGCGAGGGTGATCCTGCCGCCGTCGTTGCCGTGGCCCCGGATCACGCCGGGCAGCCACCGCTCCACCGTGTCGGTGAGCGCGAGCCTGCCCTCGCCGACCAGCTGGAGGGCGACCACGGCGGTGAAGGTCTTGGTGTCGCTGCCGATGCGGTAGTACGCGTCCCAGGGCACCGGTCGACCGGAGTCCAGGTCCGCCACTCCGGCGCGTGCCGTGGTGCGGCCGTGCGCGGTCTGCACCTCGGCGAGGACTCCGGTGGCCCCGGTCGCCCGGACCGCGTCGACATCGGCCTGGAGGGCGTGGCGCGCGTGCCCCGGGGCGTCGTGCGGGGCCGCCGCGGCCTGCGGGGCCGCGCCCGCGAGCAGGGCCCCGGCGGCGGCCGCCATGGTCGTGCGTCGGCTCATCGCCGGGCCGGTCCCCGTCATCGGGTCACCTCCGTGGCGGCGCAGGTCACGTCGGTGGCGGGCAGATCCCCGCCGCGCAGATAGTCGTTGACGGCCCGCTCGGCACACGGAACGGGGCGGTATCCGTCGAGACCGCGTCCGTACACGCCGTGCGCGCGGATGTCCGCCGTCACCAGCCGGGAACCGGTGAGCTTGCGGTGCAGGGCGAGACCGCCCTCGTAGGGAACGTTGTTGTCACGGCGGGCCTGGAGCATCAGGACGGGCACGCTGTTGCCGATCCTGGTGCCCGGCTCGCGCGGCTCGGCGCCCCAGAAGGCGCACGGGGCGATCATGCCGTTGACGTACGGGCCGAAGACCGGCTGGGTGGCGCGGCTGCGCACGCTGTTGCGCCAGTACGTCTCGGGGTCCGCGGGCCAGCCGCCCGCGGGCCAGCCACCGTCGCCGCACATGAAGACCGCGCCGCCCACGAAGCTGTCCGCCAGTTCGGGGGAGGAGAGCAGTTCCAGCATGGCGGCGAGTTCGGGTCCCGGCTCGACCGGCTTTCCCGCGGCGGCGTCGACGAGGTCCCGCACGATGGCCGCGAGGGCCGGATCGTTCTCCTGGTGCTGGATGGGCTGCTTCAGGATCAGCCGCAGGACGGGCGCGTTGAGCCGCTGCCCCGCGATGCCGACGGGCCGCCGCTCGGCCCGGTCGAGCAGCCGCCGCACGGTGGCCCGTACCTGGGCCGCGGTGCGGCCGAGCCGGTAGGTGCCGTGGTGCCGGGCGGCCCACCCGGCCCATTCGTCGAGGGACTTCTCCAGCGGCTCGCCGGAGCGCCGGAACAGTTCGTACTGCGTGGCCGCCGGGTCCGTGGAGGAGTCGATGACCATGCGGTCGGTGCGGCGCGGGAACATCTGCGTGTACACGGCGCCCAGATCGGCGCCGTAGGAGACCCCGTAGTACGACAGCTCGCGCTCGCCGAGGGCGGCCCGGATGGCGTCCATGTCCCGTGCCACGTTGCGGGTGGAGGCGTGCGGCAGGAGCTCGGCGTTGTCGCCGTGCTCGCGGCAGCGCCGTGCCTGGTCCCGGGCGGACCGCACCGAGGCCTCGAAGTCCTTGCGGGCGGACGTCTTCGGACCGGGCGGTGTGGGCGGCCCGGCCGGGGCGCAGGCGATCGGGCTGCTGTCGCCGAGGAACCGGGGGTCGAAGCCGATCAGGTCGTAGCGGTCCGCCACGTCCTTCAACGCCGGGCGCAGGGCGAGGGTGGTGGCGAGCCCGGCGCCCCCCGGGCCGCCGGGGTTGGACAGCAGGATGCCGCGCCGCTCGCTGCGGTTCTTGGCCTTGACGCGGGAGATCGCGAGCTGGATCGTACGGCCGTCGGGCCGGGCGTAGTCGAGGGGGACCGTCACGTGGGCGCACTGCGCGCCCGCCTCGTTGAGCTCCTTCTGCTCCGCCGGGCAGGCGCGCCAGTCGAGGCGCTGGTGCTGTGCGGAGCCGACGGGGGGCGGGGCGGGGGACGCCGTCGCGGGGACGGCTCCGGCCAGCAGGCCGACCAGGCCGAGGCCGATGGTGACGGCGGGGGCGACGCGCATGGTGCTCCTTTGGATCAAGCGGTGTCGCCCTTGACGCTAGGAGCGCGCGCCGCGCCACGACATGGGGCTACCCCTAGGTCTTCGGCTGGGGGCAACCACAGGGGCGGCAGGGAGAGTTGCCTCGGCGACACGGCGACACGGCGACACGGCGACACGGCGACACGCGCACACGGCCCCTGCGCGCACGCGAAAGCCCGTGGCCCGCCCCCAGCAGGGCGTACCACGGGCGTACGTCCCCGTCAGCGCGTGCCGACCGCCGCCCGCACGGCCCGCCGGGCCATCTGGCAGTCGTCGTGCAGCCGCCGAAGGAGCAGGCGCTGCTCCTCGCCGGACGGCACAGCGACCGGGTGGGGCATGCCCACCGGTGCCGTCGGGGCGGCGTCGTGCAGCGTGCGCTGCACCGCCGTCTCGCACCTCCTGATCTCGCGCGTGAGTACCAGCATCAGGTTGACGAGGAACGCGTCGCGTGCCGCCGGGCCCGCCTGCTGGGCGAGCTGGCTGATGTCGCGGCGCGCCACCGGGGCGTCCCCGAGGACCGCCCACAGCGTCGCCAGGTCGTAGCCGGGCAGGTACCAGCCCGCGTGCTCCCAGTCGACGAGCACGGGACCGGCCGGGGAAAGCAACACGTTCGACAGGAGCGCGTCCCCGTGGCAGAACTGCCACATGGCCTGCGGCTGCGAGGCGTACGCGTGCGCTATGCCGCGCAGCAGCTTCTGGAGGTCGCCCATGTCCCGGTCCGTGAGCAGCCCCAGCTCGTGGAAGCGCGCGATCCGCCGGGGGTAGTCCAGCGGCTTGCCGAACATGTCGTTCGGCGGGCGCCACTGGTTCAGGCGGTGCACGGCGCCCACCGCCGCCCGCACGTCCGCCCGGGGCGGGGCCTCCGTGGGGTGCCGCAGCAGCGCCGCGACCCGGCCCGGCATCCGCTCGATCACCAGGGTGCAGTCGTCCGGGTCGGCCGCGATGAGCCGCGGCGCGCGCACGGGCGGACGATGCCTGACGAACGAGCGGTATGCAGCTATTTCGTGCCTGATGCGCTCGGTCCAGCCGGACGAGTGGTCGAGGAGGCACTTGGCGACGGCTGTGCTGCGGCCCGTCGTGCCGACGAGCAGGACGGTGCGGCCGCTGCGGCGCAGCACCTGCACCGGGTGGAACTCCGGACAGATGCGGTGCACCGACGCGATGGCCGAGCGCAGCTGCGCGCCTTGGGGGCCGGACAAGTCGAGTCTCCCGCTGAGCGGCCCGTTCGCGGTCGCCGGCGCGCGCCGCGGCCGACCGGGAGCGAGCGTCCCCGACGCGGCGCGCGCCGGGGCCAGATAGGGGCCGCCGCCCTGGAGCGGGGCCTCCGCCGGGCGGGCGGGACCGCGGGACGGCGAGTGGGGGCGCAGCGGCCGGGGCGGGGCGGACACGGAGGACGATGCTGCGTACATGGGCGATACAGATCCCTTCGTGTGCCTGCGAGTTGCGGCGCCCTCCCGTCCCGGCCTTCCGTGGGTGCACCCTGGGGAATGCCCCGTGGGGGCCGGGTCGGGGTGGCGCACTCCTACCTGACACCCCGAGGCCCCTGGCACACCATGTGGCGCACCCTGGCGAACCCTGGCGAATAGTCGCTCAGCAACTGACAGACGGTTACTGTCAACTCAGCCGAGAACCTGGGGGCTTGACGTGAACGGACAACCCAACACCCGCCTGTCGGACCTCTTCGGCCTCGCCGGCTGGTCCAAGGGCGAACTCGCCAGACTGGTGAACCGGCAGGCGGCCGCGATGGGTCATCCGCAGCTGGCCACCGACACCTCACGGGTGCGGCGCTGGATCGACATGGGAGAGATCCCGCGCGATCCCGTGCCACGGGTTTTGGCGGTCCTGTTCACCGAGCGTCTCGGCCGTGTCGTGACCATCGAGGACCTCGGTCTGGTCCGGCACGGGCGCGTAGGCAAACAGCGCGCCGACGGGAGCGTGGAGCACCCGGACGGCGTGCCGTGGGCGCCCGAGCGAACCGCCGCGGTCCTCACCGAATTCACGGGAATGGACCTCATGCTCAACCGACGCGGCTTGGTGGGCGCGGGCGCCGCGCTCGCCGCCGGCTCCGCACTCACCAGCGCCATGCACGACTGGCTGCACACCGATCCGACCCTGAAGGCCGACGCTCCCCGTCTCGACGATCCCCTGTACGCCGATCCCGCCGGGTTCGACCGCTATGAGGCCGCTCCCATCGGCTCCGAGGAGATCGAGGAACTGGAGCGCTCGGTCGAGGTGTTCCGCGCCTGGGACGCGTCCCGTGGCGGGGGCCTCCAGCGCAAGGCGGTGGTGGGCCAGTTGAACGAGGTGGGCGGCATGCTCGCCTACCGACACCCCGACCACCTCCAGCGGCGCCTGTGGGGCGTCGCCGCCAACCTCGCCGTCCTCGCCGGGTGGATGTCCCACGACGTCGGCCTCGAACCCACCGCCCAGAAGTACTTCGTGATCGCCGCGCACGCGGCCCGCGAGGGCGGCGACCGGCCGCGCGCCGGAGAGGCCCTCTCCCGCGCCGCGCGCCAGATGGTGCACCTGGGCAAGCCGGATGACGCCCTGGACCTGATGAAGCTAGCCAAGTCCGGCTCGGGCGAGCAGACGCTGCCGCGCACCCAGGCGATGCTGCACACCATCGAGGCCTGGGCCCAGGCCTCGATGGGCAAGGGCCAGGCGATGCGGCGCACGCTCGGCCGCGCCGAGGACCTGTTCGTCTCCGACAAGGGGGACGTGCCGCCGCCCAGCTGGATGCAGATGTTCGACGAGGCGGACCTGCACGGCATGCAGGCGCTCGCCTACCGGACCCTCGCCGACCACGACCCGTCCGTCGCACACATCGCCCAGCGCCACGCCAAGGAGGCCATCGCCCTGCGCACGAAGGGCCACGACCGCTCCACGATCTTCGACTACATCTCGTTGGCGTCGGCCTGCTTCATCGCCGACGACCCCGAACAGGCCGACCGGTACGCCCGGCTCGCGCTGGTGTCGATGGGCTCGAACTCCTCGCACCGCACGTGGGACCGGCTACGGGAGATGTACCGGCTGACCGCCCAGTACGCGGGCTACCCGAAGATCAAGGACCTGCGCGAGGAGATCAAGCACGCCCTTCCCAAGGCCGTGGGCAGGCCCGGAGGAGGGAAATGGGCGCGGGCGTGAGGAGCGTCGGCCGCGGCGGCGGGAAGCCGGGGCCAGGGCTTCGTGACCCTAGGTGTCGACCCTGGCCACCAGCAGACAGGCGTCGTCCTCGCGCGGGGCCACGCCGAACTCCTCGACCGTGAGGCGCACACAGTCCTGAGCCGTCCTCGCTTCGGCGAAGCGCGGCGCGAGGGCGAGCAGTCGGCTGGTCGCGGCATCTCGGGAACGCCGCGGCACCAGGCCGTCCGTGTGCAGCAGGAGCAGGTCACCGGGGCGCAGCGCCTCGTCGGCCTGGTCGTACGCCGCGCCGGACGTCGCGCCGAGGAGCACGCCGTCCGGAGGCGTCAGGGGGCGCCCCGTCCCGTCGCGGAACAGCAGCGGGGCGGGGTGTCCGGCCTGGGACCAGGTCAGCACGTGCCGCTCGGGGTCGTACAGACAGCAGACGGCGCTGCCGAGGGCGGGCTGCGCCGAGGCGTCGAGGAGTTGGTTGAGCCAGGCCATCAGCTGGCCCGGCTGCGTGCCCGCGACGGCCATGCCGCGCAGCGCGCCGAGCAGCATCGCCATGCCCGAGGTCACCGTGACGCCGTGGCCGGTGAGGTCGCCGACGCTCAGCAGCATCCGGCCGTCGGCCAGCTCCAGGGCGTCGTACCAGTCGCCGCCGATGAGGGCGCTGGACGAGGACGGCAGATAGTGGGCGGCGAGGTCGAGCCCCGCCGGGCCGCCCTGCGGGAAGCGCAGCGAGCCGTGCCACGGCGGCAGTACGGCTTCCTGCAGCTCGACGGCGAGCCGGTGCTCGGTCTGGGCGAGGTGGTGCTGGCGCTGGAGCGAGTCGCGGCTCTCGCTGACCGCCCGCTGGCTGCGGCGCAGCTCGCTGACGTCCCGCAGGACCGCCCACATGGAGGCGGTGGAGCCGTCGGCGGCGAGCACGGGCTCGCCCATCATGTGCACCTGGCGCTCGCTGCCGTCGGCGCGCACGACGCGGAACTCGCCGTCGATCGGCTTGCCGTCGACCAGGCAGTCCGTGACCATCGTGGTGAGCAGCGCGTGGTCGTCGGGGTGCACGAGCGAGGGCAGCTCGTCGAGGGACAGCGGCGGCGCGGCCGGGTCGCGGCCGAGGATCTGGAACAGCTCGCCGGACCAGGTGGCCTCGTCGGTGAGGAGGTTCCACTCGGCGCTGCCCACGCGGCTGAGCAGGGAGCCGGGCGGCGGCTCCGGCCGCGCGGCGCCGCTGTGCGGGCGGTGCGTGCGCGGCGGGCCGTCCCGCAGCTGGGCCAGGTGTCCGTGCAGGTCGTTGAGTTGATGGACGGCGAGGTCGCACAGGGCGCGCTGCCAGCGGCCCGTGGGGTCGCTGTGGTCGGCGGTGGCGTCACGGCGCACGGCGTCGACCTCGCCGCGGAGCCTGCGCGCCTGCGTGATCAGCGCGTCGACCGGGCCGCGCTCGGGCGGCTGGGCGGTTCGGTCCGCGAAGACGTGGGACGGCATGGGGGCTCCGTAGGCGATGCGATGCGGCCGGGCCGGCTCGCGGGGGCCGCGCTGGTGGGGGCGGCGGGCTTCCTGGCTGGCCGCGCTGTCGGCTTCCGTGCTGACTTCAGAAACAACTCTTCGACCGGTAACGACTCTGGCACAGCGGACTCAGGCACGTAAGGGATTTGGCAACACCCGATGTGGTGGTGCTGGCGTCATATGCCGGTGTCCTTAGGTGAAAGGCTGACCGTCCGCACTCCGAGGCCGACGGTACGGGGGATGCGCCTGGTGGTTCCCGGCCGCCACACCGCGCTCCCGGACGCGTCCGTCGGCATGGCGCACCCGACGGTGGCACGGCTTCCACGCGAACGGAACATGGCGCGAAGGTGCTGGTCCTCCGGCTTGTTCGCCACACCCGGCGCATAGTGCGGGCTTTCGGTGGAGGCCGGAGCCCTCGGTCGTCGCGCTCAGTACGCTGGTGTCCGAAAATCGCGGGTGGAGCCCCAACTCTCTTACCGAGGAGGGGTGTTGGGGGGGAGTGCATGGACGTGGCCCACGACGTGCTCCGCATACTGCTCACCGGTGAACCGGGGCTCGGCCGGGACGCCGCACGGCCCGAGCACCCGCTCGTCACGAGCGCCCGGGCCCTCGCGGCGGGCGAGCCCCGGCGGGCCCTGCGCCGCCTCGCGGGCGTGCGCGAGCCGGGAGCCGTCGACGACATGGCCGCGGCGCTGCGCGTGGCGGCCCACGCCCTCGACCTGAACTGGTACCCCGGCGACGGGGGCGCCGTCCTCGCCGAGGGCGACGCCGAACGCCTGGCCGCGGGGGCGCCCCGGACGCCCGCCCCGGAGGCGGCCCTGGTGGAGTTCTGGGCCGCCCGCTTCCTGCCCCGGCTCCTCTCGGCCCGCGGCACCGTGGAGAACGCCCGTACCAGCGGCGACCACTGGGCCATCGCCCACGTGCTGCGCGACACGGAACGGCAGGCGAACGACGTGCCGGGGGTGGACGCCGCGCTGGTGCGCTGGGTGCGGGCGCACGTCCACTTCGCCGCCGCCGACGTGGCCCGCCGCGCGGGCCGCGACGCCGACGTCCTGGCCGCCCTCGACCGGTGCCGGTACGACGCACACGGCGACCCCTGGGTGCTCGCCCGGGTCTACCTCCTCCAGGGCGACGCGGCCCTGACGCCGTGCTCCCACCCCGACCTCCTGGGCCTGCGGCTCGACCCGGGCCCGACGACCCGACCGGGCAGCGCCTGCGACGACATGCCCGTCGACCCGGCCATGGCCCGAGCCCACTACGAGGCGGCCGACTCCCTCTACGCGCGCCTGCCCGCCCCGCGCGGCCGTGCCCGCGTCGCCTTGCGCCTGGTCCACCTGCCCCGCACGCGCGGCGGCGGGCCCGCCCGCGTGCGTGCGGGCGAGTGCGCCGCCGCCCTGGCCGAGCAGTCGGGCGCGGGCGCGCTCACCGCGCTCGCCACCACCCACCGCCTGCTCGACCGCCTCGCCGACGGCCACGACGCCGACCGCAGGGACCTCGACGAACTCGCGCGCTGGTGCCGCGACGACGGCAGCGTCAGCTACCTCAAGGGCCTGGTCCGCCTGCTGCTCGCACGGGCCGCCGCCTGGCAGCGCGACGGACTGACCCTGGCCGCCCTGCGCTGCCTGCGGGCCGCCCGCTTCGTCACCGCCCGGATCACCGCCCCGCCGGAGGCGGACCTCACCGACCGCGCGTACGTCGACCTCGTCGACCGGCTCACCTTCCGCCAGGCATCGACCGTGCTCCTCGCCGCCGACACCGCGCACGCCACGGCCGCGCTGCGCGAACGGGGCGCCGACGAGCGCGGCTGGCTGCGCGCCGCCGAACTCGCCATGGCGCTCGACCGGGCCGTGGAGGCGCTCGCCGACCCCGACCTGAAGGGCGTCGCCCAGGCGCGGCTCGGCGAGGTGGCCGCCACGGCCGAACGCCTCGCCGGATCCTGGGAGCCCGCGCGGCAGGCCGTCGGCATCGTGCGCGAGAGCCTGCGGCGCGCCCCCGCCCACCTGCTGTACCACCGGGGCCGCAGGGCTCTGGAGGCGGGCTTCCGCGACGAGGCGCACGCCGTGCTCCGCGCCGCGCTCGACCGGGCGGGGGACGACGCGCTGCTGCGGACGACCCTCCTGTACGAACTCGGTCGACGCCAGCAGGCCCACGCCCTCGCCTCCCGCCTCTTCCGGTCCGGCGGCCTGCACCCCGACCACGCCGTCAGCCTCTTCCTGCGCCTCGGCGACCCGCACACCGCCCGCCACGCCCTGGCCGTCCTCGACGAGACGTCCTGGTGCGGCGACCCGGAGCGCCCCTGGGAGGACCTGGCGCGCCGCGCCGAACTCGCCGAGGCCTTCGGCGACCACACCACCGCCGCGCGGATGGGCGAGGACGCGGTGGCCCGCTTCGAGCACTGGTCGGACCAGCTCGTCCGGGACGTCCTGCGCACCTCCATGACCGACGACGTGAATGTCGCGGCGATGTACCACATCACGGCCCGCGCCCACCTCGGCCGGGCCGACGAAGCCCACCTCGGCCGGGCCGACGTAGCCCCCCGGGGCCCGGCCGACCAGCCCCCCGAAGGCCCCCACGACACCGTCGACCCGGACGCCGAACGCGCCCTCGCCTTCGACCTCTCCGACCGCTGCCGCGGCATCGCCGTCGACGTGCTGCGCGCCCTCGACGACCTCCCACAGGGACCGCCCCTGGACGCGGCCCGCCGCTGGCTACGCGCCGGTTCGGCGTGGGCGGCCGCCTACGAGGGACTCGTGGACAGCGTGACCGGCGACGTCGCGCACCCCCCGTCCTCCGCGCGCCTGCGTGCCACCGTGCTCGCCGCCGAGGACGAGCTGGAGGCCGCCGAGACCCACGTGGCCACGCACGCGCCGGGCCTGCTGCGCGGGCGCGCGCACGGCGAAGGGCGCGCCCGCGGCACCCGCCTGAACGCGGTGCGCGCCGCCCTGCCCGACGACGCGCTGCTCTTGATGTACGAGACGTTCGACGACGACCTGGTGACCTGGGCGGTCGACCGGCACGGCGCCCGCCACATCCGCAGGACCGTGCACCACCGCGAACTCGCCTGCGCCGTACGGAGGTTCCACTCCGCGTGCGCGAGCGGCCACCAGGACACCGCGGACACGGGCGCCCTCGCGCGGCTGCTCCTCGACCCCGTCGCGGACGCCGTGCGCGGCAGCCGCCGCCTGTACGTGGTGCCGCACCGGGCGCTCACCCTCGTGCCGTTCGCCGCCCTGCCCCTCGGCGACGTGCCGCTGGGGGAGCGGTGCGTGCTCTCCCAGCTGCCCTCGGCCTCCCTCATCACCCGGCCCGGCGGCGACCGGCCCCCGCGCCGCGACGCGTCCGCGCTGCTCGTCGGCGACCCCGCCCACGCCCCCGGACGCGGGCTCGCCCGACTGCCCGGAACAGCGACCGAAGTGCGGGCCATCGCCCGGCTCCTTGGCACCGAACCGCTGCTCGGCGACGCCGCGACGGCCGCCGCCGTCACCGCGGCCGCCCCCGGCCGCGCCGTCCTGCACCTGGCCACCCACGGCGTGCTGTACGAGCGCGGCCCGCACCGCAGCCACGTCGCGCTCGCCGGACACGACCGGCTGACCGTCGGGGACGTCACCGGACTCGACCCGACCGCCGACCTCGTCGTGCTCTCCGCCTGTCACACCGGACGCGGCACGGCCACCGCGGGAGGGGACGTCATCGGCCTGGTCCGCGCAGTCGTCGCGGCGGGCGCCCGGCACGCGATCGTGTCGCTGTGGCCCGTCGACGACGCCTCGGGAGCCGTCCTCATGACGTACTTCTACGAAGCGCTGCTCGCCCGCCCCGGCGCACCGGTGGCCGACGCGCTGACCACGGCGCAGCGTCGCGTGCGCGCCCTGGACGCCGACGGGCGCGCCACGGCGTACGAGCGCCTGCGCGAGCTGACCGGCGGCGCCGCCGCGGCCGCGTGCGCACGCGACGGCCGCCCGCCCACGCCCCTCACCCGGCACACGTCCCCGAGGCCCTACCACTGGGCTCCGTTCATCCACATCGGCGCCTGACACGTGGAGCGGACGCGGGGGCGACGGTATGGACGCGTCCAAGCCGCCATTCGGGCTGACACACGGGCCCCTCGCTCGACGCCCGCACGGCTCAGCGCAGCTCCTGGATCCGGATCAGGTTGCCCGCGGGGTCGCGGAACGCGCAGTCGCGGACGCCGTACGGCTGCTCGGTCGGCTCCTGGACGACCTCGGCGCCATCGGCCTGCACCTTCTCGAACGTGGCGTCGAGGTCCGGGGTGGCCAGCAGGATCCAGCCGTAGGTGCCCTTGGCCATCATCTCGGTGATCGTGCGGCGCTCGTCCTCGGTGATGCCGGGGTCGGCGGCGGGCGGCGCCAGCAGGATGGACGTGCCCGGCTGACCGGCCGGGCCGACCGCGATCCAGCGCATCTTGCCCTGCCCGACGTCGCTGCGGACCTCGAAGCCGAGGACGTCGCGGTAGAAGGCGAGCGACGCGTCCGGGTCGTCGTGCGGAAGAGAAGCCGTATGAATGGTGATGTCCATGGCGAGCAGGCTAGACGCAGCTCTGTGAGCGCGCTTCTCGATTCCTGGCGCGCGGCCAGGGCCGCCACGCGGGGATCGGGGGACCGGCCGAGGCGGTCCCACAGGGGAGTGCCGCGCGGGACGGCCCGGCGCGGGGTTCATGCCCGGTACACCGCCCGGCCCGGCAGCTCGCGGCCGTCGACGTGCGCCCACAGCCGCAGCCCGGCGAGCACCTGGCCCTTGCGGCCGCCCGCGTCCAGGGGGATGTCGTTGCCCCCGGTGCGGCGGCGGGCCTCGCGATAGGTCGGGGCGAGCACCTGCACGGCGACGTCCGCGCCGCTGTCCCGCACCCGGCGCCGCAGTTCGAGCACGGCCCGCTGGGACGCCTCGGCGACCCGCGCCCACCAGCTGCCGGGCGCGGCGGGCGGCAGATGGAGGACCGAGCACAGCGCCTCGTCCACCGCGAGGGCGGCCCGCAGCTCCTCCGGGGAGCCCGGCGGCTGCCGGGCCAGGCGCCCGAGCCGCTGGGCGAGCTCCAGGCGGTAGGCCGCGCGGTGCTCGGCTTCGCACAGCGGCGCCACGCCCCGGCGCGTCACGCTCTCCAGGCAGTGGTGCAACTGGACGTCCAGGCAGGCCAGCTCGGTCACCCAGCTGGCGAGGACCACGCAGACGGCGAGCGGCGACCGCAGCTCACCGGCGGCCTTGGGCGCGCCCTCGTCGCCGTCCGCGGCGGCCACCGCCCAGTGGGCCAGGGACCCCGTCGCGCCGAGGCGCACGCCGGTGACCCCCGCCCGAGGCAGAGGCGGCAGGAGGACCTCGACGCCGTCGAGCGCCCGCCACTCGTCCCACCGCTCCTCGGTCGCGTCCCGCGCCGCCACCGCCAACTGGTCCGCCCGCGCGCGCCACCGCGTCGCGTACGCGCCCGGCAGGCGCAGCAGCGTCAGCTGGAACCACCGCCACAGCGCGGCCGTGTCGGCGTCCCCGGGCACGGCCAGCGGGCCGAGGAAGGTGGCGCTCTCCTGGCTCCGCGTCAACTCCGCGGCCAGGGCGGCCAGCTCGGGGTCGACGGCCGGGGAGGGCCGCACCACCGGCTCCGGGGGTACCGAGGCCACCGGCTCCCGCGGGACCGGCACGGGCGTGCCCATCGGCGGGGTGCTCTCATCGGACGCCGCGGCTGTGGGGGAGGCGCCCATGGCTTCCGCGGCTTCGTCGGACCCAGAGGCCCGCCCCGGAGACGAGCCTGCCGCCCCCTCCGCCAGCGCCGCCGTCACCTCCGCGAGCGCGGCCCGGCACTCCCGCGCGCCCGCGTCGTCGGGCAGCGCCTCCAGGGCCACGCCCAACGCGGCCCGCAGGCCCGCCAGATGGGCCCGCGCCAGCGCCGCCAGATGCGAATCGGGCCGTCGGCTGAGCCTGCGCAGCGCGTCCACGGCGGTCAGTGCCCGCCGTTGAACGGGTCGCGCTCGGCGACGTACGAGGCCTTCGTGTCGCTCATGTCCACCCGGAACACCGAACCCGGCGCGCCCCACATTCCGGCGAGCGAGTCGGCCCTCCAGTACGGCACCGGCGCCCGGTGCACCCGCAGCCGCCCCTGCTCATCGAGCGTCGCCACGTACGGGACCCCCTCCTCGGCCTCCACCCCTTCCGTGCCGTACGTCCCCTCCGTGCCGCTCCGCTCGGGCACCGGCACGACGCCGAGCAGGTCCCACTTCCGGTCGGGCTCGCCGGGGTAGCGCAGGTAGAACGACCAGCCGTCGTACGGGGGCGGGCCGAGCGGGCCGCTCGTCATGCCCCGCACCGCCCGCGCGCCCGGCCCCGCGTCCGGCACCCGGAACACCTGGTCGAAGCGCGGCGCCTCGGCCCCCGCCGCGCCGGGGCGGCGCGGGTCCTGCGGCAGGCCGAACACGACCACGCCCTTGTCCGGACGGTCCCCGGCCACGCGGTTGTCGGCGACGATCTCGACCGGCACCCACTGGCCTCCGGCGCCGCCGAGGTCGACCTGGACCGGGGCCGGTCCGTCCACCTCGTACTGCGGCGCGCCGCGCGCGAGGTGCACGGCCAGGTCGAGGTCGGCGTTCACCTCCACCTGGAACGTCGCCTCGCGGGTCCACTCCGCCATGTTCAGGCGGAAGCCGGGCTCCTCCAGGCGCACCCAGGCGTCCGGGTCGAAGGCGCCCCACTCCTTCCAGCCGGTGCCGATGTTGCGGTGGATGCGCAGGCTCGCGGGCAGGCTCTGCCACTTGCTGCGCACGGCCCAGGTGCCGCCGGGGCCGATGGGGCTCAGCCGCGCGCCGACCTGGAGCAGGGCGTGCGTGGGGTCGTTGGCCGCCAGCTGGTACGTCGGCCCGAAGTCGCACGGCAGGTAGTAGCTGAGGTTGTCCACCTCGATGCGCAGCACATAGCGGCCGCGGCCGAGGACGCCCTGGGCGTTGCGCACGGTGTGGGCGAAGCGGCGGACGTGGTGGCCCCAGCAGGCCCCGATGGACGTCGCCTTCTTGCCGTACTCCTCCTCCACGGCGATGCCCGCGGGGTTCCAGCGGACCTCCCTCTCCTGCCGCAGCCGCCGCTCCAAGGTGTGGCGCACCAGCGGCATCCGGCTGCTCTTGCCGGTGAGGAGGATCCGGTCGAGCTCGGTGGCCGTCACGATGTTCTTCGTGAGGGCGACCACGAGATCCATGATCTCCTTGAGGTCCGGCGCGAGGAGCCCCGCGAACGTCGCCGCGTCGAGCACCGGCACCCACGCCCCGCCCGCCTCGCCGTGCGCGTCCGCCGCCCCCAGCCGCCCCAGGAGCACCTCCAGCGTCTCCGGCAACGGCTGGTACGCGGCCTCGCCCGCTCCGAGCCGGAACTTGGCGTCCTCGGCGAGCTCCCACAGCAGCCAGAACGTCTGCTCCGCGTCCTCTCGGGAGGCCGTCACCACCGTCTCGGCGCTCCACCGCGTCGGCACCACGCGGTCCACCAGGTCCGCCGGATAGCCCTCCGTCTCGGGGTCGCGGTCGAGCAGGGTGCGCGGCACATAGCGGCCGTCCACGGCGTACGGGCCCTTGAGCGAGCCCACGACGTGCTCGAAGCGCTCCGGCTGGCTGGTGAGCAGATGGTCGGCGAAGGCCGCCTTGTACCAGCGGAAGAGGCGCAGCGTCATCAGGTCGCCGCCCAGCTGGAGGTGCCCGGTGGAGCCGAGCAGCGTGGGCGTGAGGACGTACAGGCGGCCGGTGAACCGGGGGTCCTGACCGGGTAGCGGGTCGGGCGTCGCGTCCTTGAGCCGCAGATTGATCAGGGCGAGGTCGGTGGTGCCCCCGCCGATGTCGATGACCAGGACGTTCTGCTGCCAGGCCCGGTCCGTGCCGGGCAGCGGTCGGCAGCGCGCCCGGAACGCCTCGACACCGGCCACGAAGTCGCCGCCGAAGTCCCGCATGATGAAGAACAGCGCGGCCGCCACCGCCTCGTCGAACTGGGTGTCCACCAGCGTGACGCCGAGCCCGTCGCCCGCGCCGCCCGCCCCCGCCCCGACCAGCTCGCGCAGCCTGCGGCGCACCGCGGGCGGCGCCACCGTCGGGTACGTCATGACGACGTGGTCGAGCCTGCCCTGGTGGAACTCCTTGGGGTTGGCGGCCAGGTATTCGTCGGTCTGGTCGAGCAGATAGCGCAGGCCCTCGCGGATCAGGTCGTCGGCCGTGAAGGGCTCGAGGCCCGGCATCACGTGATCGCGGCCCAGGTACTGCTTGACGCCCCGGTGCGACTGGGCCCCGCCCATGGGCAGGCCCCCCACCGGGATCCGCTCCGGGCCCATGCGCACCCGCAGCTCCGGATCGGTGGCGACGACCTCGATGCGGCTGGCCAGCTCCGTGGTGCCCGATTGGTCGAGGTCCACGGGGAACAGCCTGAGTACATCGAGCGGCAGCACGTCGAAGGCCCGGTGGTAGCACTGGTGCAGGAGCGGGGCCGCCGCCCGGCGCAGCCGCTCGTCCCGGGAAGCGACCCGCAGTTCGAGCGCGGTGTACAGCGCGTGCACCCAGCCGTCGCCGCCGTGGCCGCTCTCCAGGGCGTCGGCGAGCGCCTGGCCGCCGTCCGCCCCGGGGCGCGGAGCGGAGCCGTCCGCGAGGTACTGCCGCGCGACGTCGGTGAGCAGCTCGCGCCACTGCGCCCGCTCGCCGC
This sequence comes from Streptomyces sp. NPDC053474, assembly GCF_044544845.1. Classification (NCBI taxonomy): domain Bacteria; kingdom Bacillati; phylum Actinomycetota; class Actinomycetes; order Kitasatosporales; family Streptomycetaceae; genus Streptomyces; species Streptomyces sp. NPDC053474. The sequence goes on along the minus strand of NZ_JBITXV010000012.1, from coordinate 56,323 downwards.
CGCACGCGTCCGGATCGGCGAGCAGCTCCCTCAACTCCTCGCGCAGCCGCGCCTCCTGGTGCCGCGACATGGCGCGTACGTCGAGCTGGCGCATGTCGTGGACGGTGACCGTGGAGTTCGTGGTGCCGAAGTCCACCGCCGCGAAGCCGAAGTGCCGCACGGCACCCTCCGGGACCCGGCGCGCACCGGGGCCGCCGGGCGCCGGGGCGGGGGAGGGCGGCACGCTCTGGGAAGGCTCGCTTACCGCGTGCGCGGCACCGGCCGGGGCCCGCGACCACAGCGTGGCGTCGTACCACTGCCCGGAACCGGAAGTCTGCGCCGGAGCGGCCTGGGAGACCGGCGGGGCCGGAGGGACGGGCGGGGGCATGGCCATGTCCAGCCGGAGCGTGGTGGCGAGCTCGGTGGTGGCGTGGATGGTGCCGACGGGACGCCCGGTGACCGGATTGATCTCGTGGTGCGTGAAGCGGACGACCAGCGGCAGCGCGGTCACGCCCGGCGGCCCGGCCAGCGCCAGAGGACCGCGTGCCCGTACGGTCGTCGGCGCCTGGACGACCCGGCCCTCGACGGCGCGGAACGCCCCGGCGAGAGCGGCGGCGTCCAGCGCCGGAAGGCCAGGGTCCGTGCGCAGCACCTCGGCCTTGCTGACGACGACACCGCCACCGGTCGGCCGCAGCTCCACGTCGGGCAACTGCACGGCCGACAGCGGTCCGAGCAGGGTGAATCCGCCACCGCGGGCGTCCGCCACACAGGACGGCCCCGAGGCTATGAAGCGGGCGTGCAGTCCCATGGCGTCTCCGTGGATCAGGCCTTGCGCAGGGCGTCGGGCGGTGGGGCGGGGCTCTTGACGGTGGACACGCGCGCGCCCTGGGGCGCCCCGGAGTGCGGTGACGGACGGGGCAGGGGCATCGCTTCCAGGCGCGCGGCCAGGTCGAGGGGCACGGCGCCCTGGGCCGCGCCGTCGGCCCGCAGCCCGGACAGGAGCAGCTCGGGCGTGTCCGTGGCGTTCACGAACCGCTCGCCCTGCGCCAGGGCCTTGCCCGCCTGGCGTGCGAACTCCGCCTGGTGCACCGCCAGATGGCCGTGCACCAGGTCCACGAGCGCGGCCACCAGCTCGCGCCGCATCCGGACGACGTGCGCGACGTGGCGCTCCAGCGGGTCACGGTCCTCGGGCTGGTCCGGATGCCAGGGGAAGCAGCGGTCGAGGCGCAGCGGGAACCCGGCGTCGACGTCCGCCGGGTCCGGCTGCGGGGGCACCGTCTGCCGCAGCTCGGCGCGGTACCACTCCGGGTTGGTCGTCGCGATCAGCGCGCCGAGCCGGTCCCGGCGCGGCGGCGGCAGCCTCCCGCGCCGCTGCTCCTCGGCGGTGATCTCGATCCAGCCGCGCCGCAACTCCTCCAACACCCCGGCGTGGTCGTCGAGCCGCTCCTCGTACGCGGCCCGGATCCGGTCGTGGACGAGGGCCAGGAGCGCCTCGTGGGAGGCGCGGAACGCCACCAGAAGCTCCTCGGGTCCGTCCGGAATGCCGGGCGCCGGATCGCTCTCCGCGGCGGGCTCCTGGGTGAAGAGACCGAGAAGCGCCAGCTCGTCCTGGATGTGCTGGGCGAAGTCCGCGTCGCCCTCGGTGGCGTGCGGCACCACGACCAGGTGCCGCTCCCGGTCCACCGCGGCGAACAGCTCCTTCCACTGCGGCCACGCGGCGACCGCCGTGGCGGCCTCGTCGACCAGGTACCGGCGCAGCGCGTCGTCGCCGCGCGCCCCGTCCGTGGCCCGCTCCAGGACAAGCACCTCGCGCAGCGCGGCCAGCGCCTGCCGCGTGGCGTGCAGGGCCCGTTGGATCTCCTGGTACGCGGGCGGGTACTCCACCTCCGGATACGCCGAGCGCTCCGCGGTGATCAGCGCGAGCCGGGCCCGGTCCACCGCTGCGGCCCGGCGGCGCACCGCGCTGGCCTTGAGGGTGCCGCCGTGCTCCCGGGCGTGCCCGATGAGTTCACCGCAGAGCAGCCGCAGCCCGCCGTCGTGGGCGTACTCCCGCAACGCCCGGATCAGCTGGCTGCCCGGGGCATCGGCTTCGAGCCGGTCGGCGACGCGCGCCCACAGGCCCGTCAGCGCCGGCTGCCCGGCGCCGCCGTCGGCCTCGCGCACGCGGGCGCGCGCCCCGCCCGCCCCCTCGCCGCCGAGGACGCCGGAGGCGCGCAGCGCGGCGAGGCCCACCATGGGCGAGACCAGGATGAGCTGCTTGTGCTGCCCGGCGGGCAGCAGCGACTGCGCGGCCTCGACGACGGTGTCGAGCATCGCGGTGTCCGGCTGGCCGCGCAGCCGTCGCTCCGTCAGCCGCTCGGGCGAGTCCAGGAGCGCGGCCCGCAGCCCGGCCGGGTCGTCGACCGGCAGCTGGTCGAAGCGCCCGCCCGCGACCAGGATGCTCTCGCGCAGTTCCTCGTCCGACCTGCGCTCGCGCCCGTCCGCCGTGGGCTCGCGCAGCATGTCGAAGAAGTCCTGCTCACTGCCCACGGGCCCGCGCTGGGCGTTCATCAGGACCAGCACGGTGTGGATGTCCCGCAGCTCGCGGCGGCTCAGGAACCGGTCCCGCTCACCCGACATCTGGCTGTTCAGTCCGGGGAAGTCGAGGAGCGTGAGCGCGCCGACGTCCGCCAGGTCCCACACGGCCCGCGGCACCCGCACCCGCAGCTCGATCTTCCTGATCAGCGGTACGCACGCGGCGAGCACGTCGTCCGGGATCCGGCCGCCCCGGGCCACCGTGTCGCGCCGGTCCCAGCCGCCGCCCGGGTCCGTCGGCGCGTCAGGGAGCGACATGGCCCGCTTGGCCTGCGCGTCGGACAGGTCGTAGCGCCGCCCGAGCAGTGGCGCGCCCTCTGCGTACGCCTCCTGCAGCCGTAGGGTCTCCGCGGCCACCGCGGTCATCTTCGAGCCCTGCGCGGAACGGCCGTGGCGATGACACCAGTCGACCAGCGGCTGCCATCCCTCGGCCCCCGGCCGCGCCGCGCGCAGCGCGTCGAGCTCCCGCTCGCCCAGGCCTTCCAGACCCGCCAACTCCCCGATCCTGCGGTGCAGATGCGCCATCAGCTCGGCGGTCTCGAGCCCCGTGCAGTACACGACCGAACGTTCCTGGAGGGTCGGCCCCGGCTCGTCGTCGCCCGACTGGTCGATGCGGATGGCCGTCACGTTGCCCGTGGTCGGCACATGGCTCACCGACAGGAGACCCGGCATCCCGAGCAGCGCCTCGATCAGCAGCGACTTGCCCGCGCTGAACTCGCCGACGATCCCGATCGACAGCGGATCGCGCGCCTCGCCCAGCAGATGCGCGACGGCCGAGCGGAACTCCGCCCGCCGGGAGGCGAGGGCGCCCTCGTCCCTCTCGTGCGCCGGAGCGCGCTCCAGGGCCTCGAGCATGCCGACCGCCCACTGGGCGTACGTGTCCGTGCTGGCGCCCATGACAGCGGACCTCCCCCCTGCGCCGCCCCCACGCGTGGTGCCGCAGGCCCCCTGGGTACCGCGACAAACCCGCCGCGGTCGGCGCTCAGGGCAATGTCCCGCGAAACGCCCCCGTCGGGCAACAGGATGTGTCAATTTCCCTGAATTCGCACGGAGTTGTACTCAGCGGGACTTCACCTGGCGCCCTCGGGCCATGGCCGACACCTACCTGGGGGACGCCCTCGCCCGGACCCAGGCCCAGCCCCAGGCGTGACAGCAGTGCGCACACCGACTGCCCGAGAGGGGGCAGGCCCGTCGAGCCTGCCAGTCCGTCATGCCCGCAGGTGGCGGATCACCGCGAGCACCCGACGGTTGTGGTCGTGTGACGGGGGCAGCCCCAGCTTGTCGAAGACCGACGCCACGTGCTTCTCCACCGTGCCCGCCGACACGACGAGGGCCTGCGCGATCGCCGCGTTCGACCGGCCCTCCGCCATCAGCTTCAGCACCTCCCGCTCCCGCTCGGTCAACGACGCCAGCTCCGCCGCCCGATGGCTCGCCCCCGCGAGCTGAGTGACGACCTCCGGGTCCAGGGCGGTACCGCCCGCCGCCACGCGCTCCAGGGCGTCGGTGAACTCCGCGATGTTGGCGACCCGGTCCTTGAGCAGATAGCCCACCCCCGCCGAGCCGTCCGCGAGCAGCCGCGTGGCGTACTTCGTCTCCACATACTGGGAGAAGAGCAGCACCCCGGTGCCCGGGTGGGTGCGGCGGATGTCGATGGCGGCCCGCAGGCCCTCGTCGGTGTGCGACGGCGGCATCCGGATGTCGACGACGGTGACGTCCGGCCGGTGCTCGGCCACCGCCCCGCGCAGCGCGTCCGCGTCACCGACGGTGGCACACACCTCATGGCCCCGCTCCATGAGCATCTGGGCCAGCAATTCCCGCAGTACAGCGGCGTCCTCGGCGATCACTACACGCATGGCGGCATGCTCTCACGCGTGCATCGGCAGCTCGACGACGGCTGTCGTCGGTCCGCCCTCGGGGCTGTGGACCAGCAGTCGGCCGTCGACGGGCCGTACCCGCTGGACGAGGCCGGTGAGCCCGCTGCCCGCTCCGATCGTCGCACCGCCCCGGCCGTCGTCGACGACTTGGAGCCGCAACATCCCGTCGTGGCACTCGTCCACCGTCAGGATCGCCTGCGTGGCCCCGCTGTGCTTGATCACATTGGTGAGCAGCTCGGCCGCGCAGAAGTACGCGATGGTCTCGATGGCGGGGGTGGGGCGTCGGGGCACATCGGTGGTCAGCTCGACGGGGATGCTGCTGCGGGCGGCAAGCGTGGCGAGTGCGTCCGGCAGGCCGTCGTCGAGCGCGGGCGGGTGCAGCCCCCGGGCGAGGTCGCGCAGCTCGGTGAGTGCCTCCGTGGCGTTCCGATGGGCCCCGTCCACGAGTTGCCGTACGCGGACCAGGTCGATGGAGTCGCCGTCGCCGGAGGGAGCCGGTCCGTCGTCCGTGCCCGGCGGGCCGAGGCGCTCCTTGATCATGTCGAGGCTCATGGCCACCGCGACGAGCCGGACCTGTGCCCCGTCGTGTAGGTCGCGCTCCAGGCGGCGCAGCAGCGCCACCGAGTCGTCGACCGCGAGGGCACGGGTTTCCTCCAGGTCACGCACCCGGTCGGCGAGTTGACTCGTGCCCAGCAGGGCGCGCAGCAGCCAACGGTCCGCCCCTACCACCAGACGTGTCGGCCAGGGCGCGAGCAAGAGCAGCACCACGCCGAGCGCCAGGGCCCCGAACGTCCCGGCGAAGGTGTCCACGGTGAGCCCACCGGCCGGAATGGGCGTGAGGACGGGCATGCCGTCGTCGCCGGGGCCCGGCTGCTGTCCGAAGACCGCCCACCGCAGCGGGGCCGTGACATTGACCAGACCGGTCAGCCACCACAGCACCGCGTACATCCCGAGTGCGCTCACCGGCAGCTTCACCAGGACGTAGGACACGGCCCGCCATCCCGCGCCGTCCCGCAGCCCCGCGTCGAGCCGTCCGAAGAGCCCCGTGCCCGCGAGCGGCCGCTCCAGCGTCGGCAGCCGCTCGCCGAGGAACGCGGAGGCCATGCGCCGATGCACCCCGCCGAGAGTCCGTGCCAGCCGTACCCCCGTGACGAGGATCAGGACGCCGACGACCGCGCCCAGCAGCGACACCGTCAGGCCCGCGCCCAGGGCGAGCAGCACGGTCAGGACCACCCCGCCCGCCAGACCGAGCGGGAAGGCGAGCAGGCAGTACGCGACTTCTCTCCAGGCGCGCCGGGTCAGCGGTGCCCGCAGCACCATGAGGAGGAAGGAACGCGCTGGGGTGGCGGGGGAGGGCGAGCGGGAAGGGGGCTTGCTGGAGTCGTGCATAGTGATCATTTTCCCTGTCAGGCGTCGCGTCGGGCCAGCAGCCGCGCGCCCACGCCGAGGACGACGGCTGTGTACAGACACAGAACGGCGAACCCGGTCCATGGCGCGAGCATGTCGGAGACGGGCTTGGCGACCGCCAGGGAGTTACCGGCGATCATGGTTGGGAAGTACTTGGCGACGGTGGGGCCCGATATGCCGCCGATGAGCGCGGGCAGGACGAACGTGACGCCGACGAGCGAGGCGATGGCGCTCGCGGTGTGCCGGGTGATCGCGCCGATTCCCACGCCCATCAGGCCGATCATCCCCAGATAGGCGCCGGACATCAGCACGGCCCGCAGCACCCCGGAGTCCCCGACGCCCGGACTCGGCACCCCCTCGGCGAGCGCGGCACGCCCCGCGAAGAACGTCAGGAAGGCGACGGCCTCGCCCACCAGGAGCACCACTCCGCCGTACACGGACGCCTTGGCGGTCAGCAGGAGCCGACGGTCCGGGATGGCGGCGAGCGTGGAGCGTATGGACCCGGAGGAGTACTCCCCGGTGACGATGAGGACACCGAGGACGCCGATGAGCAACTGGCCGAGGGCGACCCCCGCGAGGACATTGTTCGTCGGGTCGAACGCGGCGGCCTTGTCCGGCGACGGCGCCCTGGTGTGGGCCATGGTGACCACGCCGATCGCGACCATGCCGATCACGGTGAGCAGCAGCGCGTAGAACGTCGAGCGCAGGGTCCGCAGTTTGACCCACTCCATGCGGGCGGCCTGCCGGAAGCCGTAACGTGGGGCGACGTGGGCGGTGGTCATCGCGGGTTCCTCTCGGTGTCGGTGGGCTTGGTGACACCGCGGAACGGGTCGGGATGTGCGGGGTCGGTGGCACGCTGGTGCCGCCCGGTGACGGTGTGGGTGGTGACGCCGCGGTACTCGGCGGAGCCGCTGGTCAGCGCGAAGAATGCCTCTTCGAGCGAGTGTCCGTCCGCGGTGAGCTCCCGCACCGAGGTGTCGGCGAGGAGCCGCCCCTGCCCGATCACCACCAGGTGGTCGGCGGTGAGTGCCATCTCGCTGATGAGATGGCTCGACAGCAGGACGGTGCGGCCCTCGGCGGCCAGGGAGCGCATCAACTCCCGGATCCAGCGCACACCCTCCGGATCGAGGCCGTTCACCGGCTCGTCGAAGAGGAGGACCTCCGGATCGCCCAGGAGCGCGGCCGCGATCCCCAGCCGCTGGGCCATGCCCAGCGAGAACGTCCCCGCACGCCGCCCGGCGACCTCGCTCAGGCCGACGACACCCAGCACTTCGTCCACCCGCGTCCGCGCGATGCCACCACCCGCGGCGAGCGCCGTCAGATGCGCCCGCGCGCTGCGGCCCGGATGGAACGTGCGCGCCTCCAGGAGCGCCCCCACTTCGCGCAGGGGCCAGCTCAGCTCCTCGTACGTGCGTCCGGATATCCGGGCCCAGCCGGTGTCGGGCTTGTCCAGGCCCATGATCATGCGCATCGTGGTCGACTTGCCCGAGCCGTTCGGCCCGAGGAAGCCTGTCACGGCTCCGGGGCGCACCTCGAAACTCAAGGCGTCCACGGCAGTGGTGAGCCCGTACCGTTTGGTGAGCCCTTGGACCTCGATCATCACAACTCCTGCGGGAAGCCCGGCCTGCGCCCGGCGTGGTCAACACACCTCACGCTAGGCCGCCCACCAGCACCGCAGTAACGGTGATTTCCTCCGACTGACCTGGGGGTTTTCCCCCAGACGCCGACCACGGCGGCGGCGACCACGGCGGCGACCAGGGTGGAGCGGCGGCGACCAGGGCGGCCCCGACCACGCGCGCGGTGAGCATCGCGCCAGCGACCACCGCTGCCACCACGACGGCCGCACCCACCGACTCCGCCGTCACACCCCCCACAATCCGGCCAACGAGCCCCCTGCGCGCCGCTCCCGCTCGTGTGGGTGATGGACGGGCGTACGGCGTGGACCTCACGATCCGGAGGTGTCCGGACGAGTATCGGCGAGCACCTGGGCGTGCTCGCGGCAACGTGCTCGCGACACGAGGAGTGGAACCATGACGTACCCCAAGACCGCCCTGCGTATCGCTCTGACCTGCGTGCTCGCGCTGGGTCTCACCGGGATCGCGCAGACGGGCGGCGCGACCGGGTCGAAAGCGGCGGCCGAGGCCCGAGAACCCGCCTGTCCGCCGCCGGGCGGCGGAAGCTGCTACTTCGAGTACTACGACGACAACGGCATGCGCACCATCGAGTTCGACCCGGAGGTCGGTGCCTGCTACAACACGTCCTCGGCGGGCGCCGTCCGTGGGACGAACAAGACCAACCGCACGGTCCACCTGTGGCCCACCAGTAACTGCTCCGGCAGCGCGACCGCCCTGGTCAAGCCGGGCTTCTCCTGGAACGACCCGTCCCACCACTACTACTCGTTCCGGCCGATCCGCTGACGCCGGGACCGGGCGGGCGCGGGGCACGGCAAAAGCCGCGGCCCCGCGCCCGCCCGGGCTGTCTCAGCCGAACTGGCCGACCTGGTAGTCACCTCCAGGGTTCGCGGTGATGACGTTCAGGCGGTTGAAGGCGTTGATGAGGGCTATCTCCGCCACCAGCGCGGCCAGTTGGTCCTCGTCGTAGTGCTTGGCCGCGTTGGCCCAGGCCTCGTCGGTGACCCCGCCCGCCGCGTCGGCGATGCGGGTGCCCTGCTCCGCGAGCTCCAGGGCGGCACGCTCAGCCTCGGTGTACACCGAGGCGTCCCGCCAGGTCGCGAGCAGGTTGAGGCGCGTGGGGGTCTCCCCGGCGTGCGTGGCCTCCTTGGTGTGGATGTCGGCGCAGAAGCCGCAGCCGTTGATCTGGCTGGCGCGCAGTGCCACCAGCTCGCGGGTCGCGGCGGGCAGTGCCGAGTCGGCGAGCGCCCTGCCCGCCGCGGAGAGGTGCTTGAGGGCTTTGCCCGAGATCGGGTTGGTGAGGAAGTTGAGACGGGGTTCCATGGTGATCTCCTGGGTAGGCGCGGCCGAGGCATGGCCGCGCTGAGTCGATGAGCCGCAGCTCACGGGACCGAACGCGTCCCGCGGAGACGAGCCGTGCTCGCTCCACACCTCCGACGAGGCAGCCCCTGGAAATGTCAGGCCCCGAGCCGATCTCACATTTCGACGTGCTGTTTCGTCGTATGGATGACAGCGGAGACGGCCAAAGGAGCGGCGACACCATGAGCACCCCGAGCAGCCAGAGCAGCGACACCACGGGGACCCCGTACGCGTCCCAGGACGACCGGCTTGACCCGGGCTTGAGCGCGATCATGAGCGAGCGGCGTCAGCTGATCAATGTCGCGTACCGGTTGCTCGGCTCCCTCGCCGACGCCGAGGACGTCGTACAGGAGACGTACGCCCGCTGGTACGCGATGTCACGGGAGCAGCGGGACGAGATCGCGTCGCCCGGGGGCTGGCTGACGAGGGTCGCGAGCCGCATCTGCCTCGATCTGCTCGGCTCGGCGCGGGCCCGGCGCGAGAGCTATGTGGGCCAGTGGCTTCCGGAGCCGGTGCCGGACCACAGGGAGTGGGCGGACGCGCGGTCAGGCAGCAGGGCGGCCGATCCGGCCGACCGGGTCACCCTCGACGAGTCGGTGAACATGGCGTTCCTCGTGGTCCTGGAGTCGATGACTCCGGCCGAGCGCGTGGCGTTCATCCTGCACGACGTCTTCCGCTACTCCTTCGCCGAGGTTTCCGAGATCGTCGGCAGGACACCGGCGGCGTGCCGCCAGCTGGCCTCGTCGGCCCGTCGCCGCATCCGCGCCGCGGACGCGCCCACGCCGACCCCGGCCGCACAACGCGCGGCCGTCGTCAGGAGCTTCAAGGAAGCCTGGGAGGCCAAGGACATCGGCGCCCTCGTCGGGCTCCTTGACCCCGACGCCGTGGGTGTCGCCGACGGCGGAGGCCTGGTCAGCGCCCTGCCGCTCACCGTGGGGAGCGAACACGTCGCGCGTCAGCTCGTCATGATCATCAACCGGGCGCCGGACCTGACGATCCTGGAGCGGACGGTCAACGGCGAGCCCGGCCTGGTCATCGAACACGAAGGCGCCGTCGCGTCGGTGGTGGCGTTCGACTTCGCGGGCGACCGGATCCGGCGCTTCTGGTCGGTGCGGAACCCCGAGAAGCTCCGGCCCTGGACGACGGGCTGAGGCAGGCGGGCGCCCGGCGGCGGCTCCGCGCTCGGTCAGGCTCAGGGCTCGGTCAGGCTCAGGGCTCGATTGAGCTCAGTGCTCGATCGAGTCGATCAGCTCTCGCGCCCCCTGCCGCAGCAGGGTCACGGCCACCGAGGTGCCGAGCGTCGCGGGGTCGAGGGGGCCCGCCCACTCGTGGGCGTTGAGGACCCGCTTGCCGTCGGGGGTGAAGACCCGTGCGCGCAGCGACAGTTCGCCTCCCGCGTCGCAGCGGGCGTATCCGGCGATCGGCGAGTTGCAGTGCCCCTGGAGGACGTGCAGGAACATCCGCTCGGCCGTGGCCTCGCGCCAGGCGTCACGGTCCCCGAGCCCGCTCACCAGGTCGATGGTCGCGACGTCGTCCTCGCGGCACTGGAGCGCGAGGATCCCGGCGCCGATCGGCGGGCACATCGTCTCCACGGACAGCACCTCGGACGCCAGGTGCATCGAGTCCAGCCGCTCCAGGCCGGACACGGCGAGCATCAGGGCGTCGGCCTCGCCCGCCGCGAGCTTCTGCAGCCGACGGCCCGCGTTGCCGCGCATCGGTACGCACGTCAGATGCGGGTGGGACGCGGCGAGCTGGGCGATGCGGCGCACCGACGACGTGCCGATGCGGCTGCCCTGCGGCAGTTGGTCGAGCGTGAGCCCGTCCGGGTGGATGAGCGCGTCGCGGATGTCGTCGCGCTTGAGGAACGCGGCGAACGTCGTGCCCTGCGGCAGCGGCCGGTCCGCGGGCACGTCCTTCACACAGTGCACGGCGAGGTCCGCCTCACCGGCAAGCAGCGCCGCGTCGACCTCCTTGGTGAACGCGCCCTTCCCGCCGAGCTGTGCGAGGTCGCCCATCCAGCGGTCCCCGGAGGTGGTCACGGGCAGGACCTCGGTACGGACTCCGGGGTGCAGGGCGGCGAGTTCGGTGCGTACGCGCTCGACCTGGGCCAGGGCCATGGGGGAGGAGCGGGAGACGATGCGGATCAGCTCGGGAGCGGACATGACGTACACGATAGGCCCTCGTGGACACGCCCCCGGCACCGGCGCGTCATCTAACTGGGCTACGGCACCTGGCGATTGACGGACGCGAACCGTCCGCTCTCGCGGTGCCGGGCGCCCGGACCCGGCCACTTTGAGGGCCGGGCCCCGCGCCGAAGAACCATCCAGGTGGCGGACAGGTCCGGCGCCGTGGGGACGCGGCCCGCGACGCCCCCAAGGAGGCCGGTGGCTCGGCCCCGTAGTCATAAGGGAAGTCGGCAAGGGAAGCCCGCGAGGCCCCTCCGCCCGCCGTCGGGGAAGGCCGGGACCTCGCCGTCCCGCGCGATCTCTGTCCGGATCCCGTACGCGGTTCGGTGTCAGCCGCCCGTCTCACGTGCGCCGTGCCCGTCGCCCTCGCCGCCGCACACGCCCGGCTCCAGCGGGGGTGCCGACACCGCTACATTGGCCTTGCAGTGCGGTGCGTTGCCCGCCTCGGCGTGCCAGTCCGCGGGGCGCGGCCGGACGAAGGCCACCGCCGCGAGCGCCGCGAGGACGAAGAGGCCCGCGCAGCCCCACGCCGCCTTGCCGAAGGCCGTGTCCAGCGCGTCGGGATCCGTGTACGCCGTGCCGCTCAGGCCCACGGCGAGCGGCAGGGCCGCGACCACGAGGAGTTGGGCGATGCGCGCGGCCGTGTTGTTGACGCCGCTGGCGAGCCCGGCCCGGGAGGCGTCGACCGAGGCGAGGACCGTCGCCGTCAGGGGCGCCACGAACACGCTCATGCCCACGCCGAGGACGACGACCGCGGGCAGCACGTCGGTGGCGTACGAGGAGTGGGGGCCGATCCGCAGCATCAGCAGGACCCCGGCGGCCGCGACGAGCGGGCCCAGGGTGAGGGGCAGGCGCGGTCCGACGCGCCGGGCCAGGTCGCCTGCCGACGCCGAGAGGAGCAGCATCAGGACGGTGATGGGCAGCGTCGCCGTGCCCGCCTGCAACGCGTCGTAGCCGAGCGTCGTCTGGAGTTGGACGGGCAGCAGGAACAGGATGCCGCCGATGGCGGCGTACAGGCACAGCGTCATGACGTTCGCCGCCGAGAACAGGCCGGAGCGGAACAGGCCGAGCGGCAGCATCGGGTCGCGGCGCCGGTGCTCGACGGCGAGGAAGGCGGCGCCCGCGAGCAGGCCGCCGATCCCCGGCAGGACGGTGGCGGCGACCGACGCGTCGCCCGACGCGCCGATGAGCGCGAAGCTCACGCCCGCCAGGAACAGCGCCGCGAGCACGGCGCCCGGCACGTCGAACCGCTGGGTGGCGGTGTGCTCGTCGCGGCTCTCCGGCACGTGCCGGGCCGCCAGGAGGACCACGACGGCCAGGGGAATGTTGATGAGGAAGATCCAGCGCCAGCCCGGCCCGTCGATCAGCCAGCCGCCGAGGAAGGGGCCCACCGCCCCGGCGACGCCGCCGAGGCCCGACCAGGCGCCCACCGCCTTGGCCTGGTCGTCGGGCCGGAACGAGGAGCGCACCAGGGCGAGGGAGCCGGGAGTGAGCAGGGCGCCGCCCACGCCTTGCAGGGCGCGCGCGGCGATCAGCGTGCCCGCGTCCTGGGCGAGCCCGCACAGCGCGGAGGCCAGCGCGAACCACACCACGCCGATGACGAGCGTGCGCCGGCGCCCGATGCGGTCGCCGAGCGCGCCGCCGAGGAGCAGCAGCGCGGACAGCGTGAGCATGTAGGCGTTGACCACCCACTGGAGGCTGGAGATCGACGCGTCCAGGTCGCGGCCGAGGGTGGGCAGGGCGACGTTGACGACCGTGCCGTCGAGCATCGCCATCCCGGAGGCAAGGACCGCGCACGCGAGGACCCAGCGGCCGCGCGGCGAGGCCAGGGCCACACCGGCGTTGTCGTCCGCGGAGGGCTCGGAGGCAGGCGGCCTCGCGGAGGGGCCGGGCGAGGAAGGCCCACGGGAGGAAGGCTCACGGGAGAAGGGCTCACGGGAGGAGGACGCCGTCATCGCTCACCCTTTACTCCGCTCATCGGTGCCCGTTCACATGTGGACCGCGCCTTCGCTCAGGTGCCCGCCCGCGGGGCGGCCCCTGCGGTACAGGACGAACGTAACGACCAGCCCGATGGCGAAGAAGAGGGCCGACCACCAGTACGCGGTCTCGTAGCTGTGCATCTGCGCCTGGGCCTGGACGGCGGGCGTCGGCTTCCTGCCGGTCAGATAGTTGGTCGCGGCGCTGGTGGCGAGGGTGTTGAGCAGCGCGGTGCCGATGGAGCCGCCCACCTGCTGGGTGGTGTTGACCATCGCGGAGGCCACGCCCGCGTCGTGCGCGGCGACGCCGGAGGTGGCCATGCTCATCGCCGGGGCGAAGACGAGGCCGAGGCCGAGCCCCATGACCAGGAGCGGCGGCAGCACGTGCGCGCCGTAGCCACTGGTCGTGTCGAGCGCCGTCAGCCAGACCATGCTCGCCGCCGCGAGGCCCATGCCGAGCGGCACGATGGGCTTGGCGCCGAACCGTGGCACGAGGACGTTGGTGGTGAGGACGGACACCACGACCATCACCGCGACCATCGGCAGGAACGCGAGACCGGTCTTGATGGGTGTGTAGCCGAGGATCTGCTGCATGTAGTACGTGAGGAACAGGAACACGCCGAACATGCCCGCGCCGGAGATGAACATGGCGAGGAACGACGCGCCGCGGTCCCGGTCGAGCACCACCCGCAGCGGCAGCAGGGGATGCGCGGCCCGCGTCTGCCACCAGGCGAACGCGGCGACCAGGACGGCGCCGATGACGAGGAAGCCCCAGGTCATCCAGTCGCCCCAGGCGTGCGTCTCGGCGTTGGAGAAGCCGTACACGATGCAGAACAGGCCCGCGGAGACCAGCAGCGTGCCGGGCACGTCCAGCTTCGGCCGGTCCGGCGGCGCCCCCGGGTGCAGCAGCCGGGCGCCGCCGACGATGGCGACCGCGGCGAAGGCCAGGTTCACGTACAGGCACCAGCGCCAGTCCAGGTACTCCGTCAGGACGCCGCCGAGCAGCAGCCCCACCGCCGCGCCCGACCCGGCGACGGCGCCGTAGATGCCGAAGGCCTTGGCGCGCTCGCGCGGGTCCGTGAACGTGGTGGTGAGCAGCGAGAGCGCGGCGGGCGCGAGCAGCGCGCCGAAGACACCCTGGAGGGCGCGGGCGAGCACCAGCATGGTGAAGCTGGTCGCGGCGCCGCCGAGCGCGGAGGCGAGCGCGAACCCGGCGAGCCCCGCGATGAACACGGCCTTGCGGCCCACCAGGTCCGCGATGCGCCCGCCGAGCAGCAGCAGGCTGCCGAAGGCGAGGGCGTAGGCGGTGACGATCCACTGCCGGTTGCCGTCGGTGAAGCCCAGGTCGCGCTGGGCGGACGGCAGCGCGATGTTCACGATCGTCGCGTCCAGGACCACCATGAGCTGCGCGATGGCGATGACCGCGAGGATCAGCCACCGGTGCTCGTGCTTGCCGCCCGTGTGGTACGCGGTGTGCGCCGGGGGCGGGACGGCCGCCTGCGGCCTCGGGTCCGCCGTGTGGGCGATCGGCTCCGCCCCGTGAGGTATCGGGTCCGGGGTGTCCCGCGGCGCGGGCTCGGGGCCGGGCGTGTGGTCCATGGTGGCCTCCAGACCCCCCGCCTCGAAAGACACCCCCGTCACACGCTAAGCGCCCCGTGCGGGCGCCGCGACCTGGGCGGGAAGGGGGCCGGGAGCGCCCGCGCGGCGTGCCGGGACCGCCGCCGTGGCCGGGGCGGCACACGCCCCGGCCACGGCGACGGGCTCGTCGAGCGGCGCTCAGTCCACGTCGATGACCTCGGAGGCGCGCGGCTCGGCCGCCGGGGCGCGCTCGTCGGACCTTTCGGCCGGGGCGCACTCCCGCTCCCGCACCTGGTCGTCCCGGCGCCGGGACAGGCCGCCCGCGAAGGCGGCGATGGGCTCCACGAAGCGGGCCGTGAGCGGCCCCGCCACCACCAGGATCAGGACGTACGCCGTGGCCAGCGGGCCGAGCGACGGCTCGATGCCCGCGGAGACCGCGAGCCCCGCGATCACGATGGAGAACTCGCCGCGCGCCACGAGCGCGCCGCCCGCCCGCCAGCGTCCCTTGACGGAGATGCCCGCGCGCCGCGCGGCCCAGTACCCCGTGGCGATCTTCGTACAGGCGGTGACGACAGCGAGCGCAAGCGCGGGAAGGAGCACCGGAGGGATGCTCGCCGGATCGGTGTGCAGGCCGAAGAAGACGAAGAACACGGCGGCGAACAGGTCGCGCAGCGGCGCGAGGAGAGTGTGCGCGCCCTCGGCGGCCTCGCCGGACAGCGCGATGCCGACGAGGAACGCGCCGACGGCGGCGGACACCTGCAACTGCTGTGCGATGCCCGCGACGAGGATGGTCAGACCGAGGACGACAAGGAGCAGCTTCTCCGGGTCGTCGCTGGAGACGAAGCGCGAGATGAGGCGGCCGTAGCGCACCGCGACGAAGAGCACGGCGCCCGCCGCGCCGAGGGCGATCGCGAGGGTGAGACTGCCCGCGGCCCAGCCGACCCCGGCGAGCAGGGCCGTGATGATGGGCAGATAGACGGCCATGGCGAGGTCTTCGAGGACCAGGATGCTCAGGATCACCGGGGTCTCCCGGTTGCCGAGGCGCCCCAGGTCGCCGAGCACCTTGGCGATGACGCCCGAGGACGAGATCCAGGTGACTCCGGCGAGGACGACCGCGGCGACCGGACCCCACCCCATCAGGAGGGCGGCGGCCGCCCCCGGCACCGCGTTGAGCGCGCAGTCGACGATCCCGGCCGGGTACTGCGTCTTGAGATTGCTGACGAGATCGCTGGCCGTGTACTCCAGGCCGAGCATCAGGAGCAGCAGGATGACGCCGATCTCGGCGCCGATGGCGACGAACTCCTCGCTGGCGCCGAGCGGCAGCACACCGCCGGTGCCGAACGCGAGCCCGGCGAGGAGGTACAGCGGGATGGGGGAGAACTGGAACCGCCCGGCGACCCGCCCGAGCAGGCCGAGCGCGAGGATGATGGCGCCGAACTCGATCAGCAGGACAGCAGAATGCACGCGCTCACTCCCTGCCGAGTATCGTCGCGGCGCTCTCCACACCCTCGCGGGTGCCGATCACGATGAGCGTGTCCCCGCCCGCGAGCCGGAAGTCCGGCGTGGGCGACGGAATGGCCTCCGCCCGGCGCAGCACCGCCACGACCGACGTGCCGGTCGCGGTGCGCAGCCGGGTGTCGCCGAGCACCCGCCCGTTCCAGTGCGAGCTGCCCGCGATCTCGACGCGCTCGGCGACCAGGCCGAGGTCGGTGGTGTGCAGCACCGTGGAGCACTGCGGCGCGGGAAGGAGCGCGTCACCGAGCGCCGCCGCCTCGCCCGCGGTGAGCCGGAGCGACAGCGCGCAGGCGTCCGGGTCGTCGGACCGGTAGGCGCTGAGCGTGCGCCCGCCGTCCCGGTGCGCCACGACGGACAGCCGTCGCTGCTCACGCGTGGCGAGGTCGTAGCGCGTACCGATGCCGGGCAACGGGGTGCGGCTCAAACGTGAAGCGGACACAGCTCTCCCTTGGCGCTGGTGGGTGACTTCGTGTTCATGCCACCCTATCGGTCCGAATTTTGCCGATCCTTGGCCGGTCCTTGGTGGTACGTGGAGAGAGGCTGTGGGCGGTGGCACGGGTGCGTGGGGCCACGTGGTCCCCGGGGCCCCGGCCTCCGGTGGGCGCCCACGCGCCGGCCTTCCGTGAGCGCCCCACGCGTCGGCGTCCGGCGGGCGCCTACGCGTCGGCGGATACCACGCTGTCGTACGGCTCCGCCGCGACCACCAGCACGCCCCGCTCCCCGCCGACCGGCAGCGACGCCCGCCGGATCAGCGGCTCCCACTCCGAGGGCCACACGGTGGCCGCGTCCCACTTGATGCCCTCCAGCTGTACGCCGTCCAGCCGGGCGCCCCGCAGATCGGCCCCGACGAAGTCCGTGCAGGCCCGTTCCACGTCACTGATCGCGCGGCAGAGGGTCACGGCCTGGTCATGGGCGTCGGCCAGGTCGTCCACGAGGTCCTGCGCCACGACGTCGGCGCCGAGTGGATAGCCGGGTACGGCGGCATGCTCACCGGCCCTGTCCCCTTCGTCCGGCCCGTCCCGCTCCTCCGGCCCGTCCGTGAGGCAGGGCGCGAGCTCCTCGTCGAGCAGCAGCCGTACCTCCCGTACCGCCCGGACGAGTTGTTCGGCCCCCGGCGCGAGGAAGTCCTCCACGGCGGCCAGATAGCTCCGGCCGATCACGGGCGAGGCGCGGCGCCGGGGCGTCGGCGGGAGCCGCACCTGGGCCAGGCGCGCGTCCAGGCGGCGGACGGACTCGTGCGCCCCGGCGGGCGCCGTGTCCGCCTCCAGGAGCTCCGCGAGGCACCGTGCCTCGCGCAGCGCGGCCCGCAGGGAGTCCAGGAGACCCACGGGGCCGAAGGAGTGGGCGATGCGCAGCGCCTCCAGGCGGTACTTCAGGCGCACCGCCGCGGGTCGCCGCAGCAACGCGTGGTCGGCGGGCGCCTGGGGCCCCTGTGCCGCCCTCGGCTCCCCGGCGGCCTCGCTCTCCCGGTCGAGCCGCGTGGTGACGGCGAGTTCGGTCTGCCGGTACGTGGTGGCGAGCATCCGGTCCAGGGCGAGGTCGGGGTCGCGGAGCTCGGGCGGGCCGCCCTGCCCCATGATCCGGTCGTGCACGGCGACGCCGACGCGGCGGTGCGCGGCGGCCAGCAGGGCGTCGAGCGCGCGGTCGGCCGCGCGCGTGTCCTCGTGGCCGGGGCCTTGCGAGGACTCCCGGTCGCGGCTCGGCGTACCCCCGTCGTGGCTCATCGCTGCCCCTTGTGCACGTCGCCCACGCCGGGACCCGCCAGGCCGAGGCCCACCCGCAGCGCGGCCCTGGCCCGCGCGAGGTTCTGCCGGACGGCGGCCTGGGTCGTCCCCATCGCCCGAGCGCTCTCCTGCGTGGTGAACCCGTCGAGGTGCCAGGCCATGGCGGCCCGCTGCTTGACGGGCAGGCCGAGCAGGAGGGCGGTGACGTGCCGGGCCTCCTCGCCGAGCTCCGCCGCGTGCGCGGGCGTCTGCCACCGCACGAGCACGCGCGGCTCCGGCGGCTCCGCGCAGCTGTCCTCCAGGCTGACCTGCTGCGCCACCCACGAGCGCCAGGCCACCGTGCGCAGCCAGGCCTTGGGGTAGCGGATGGCCACGCCCGGCGCGCACATCTGCGTGAACGCGTCCTGCGCGGCGTCCTGCGCCTCGCTCCAGGAAGCCCCGTGGAACAGCAGGAACCGCACCAGGGCCGGGTACTCGGTCTCGTGCAGCTCCTCGGCCAGCTCCCGGCCGGGCAGCGCGACCGTATCGGCCTCCAGCGGCCGTGGCGGACTCAGCTCAGCGCCGGCGGCTTCCTCCACGACGGCCACCCCCGATCGCCGGGGCCGAGGGAAGGCCGGGGCGGGCCGCCGCGCGGCCGGGTGCCCGTCGCGCCGCGGCGACGACCTGGACGTGATGGCCGTCGCGGGACTCCCGCAGCGACGCCCACGGGGCGGTGCAGCGCACCCGCTCGGTCAGGGCCTCGTGGGTGATGCGTGCCAGCTCCACCTCCCTGCCGAGCCACTGGCGGACTATCTTCACCACGCCGCTGACGACACTGACGAGCACCGTCGCCACTGTCCCGGCCACCACAGGATCCACTCGCGTGCCCCTTCTCGTCTCCGCACCGCCACCGCGCGGCGCCGCACGCTCAACAGTGGCGCTGTAGCGGGGAGTTGTGACATGACGCTGGTCACCTGGCAGCGACGGGCGAAGCTGGGCACAGCACGACGCGGCGCCCCGGTTCCCCGGGGCGCCGCGTCGTCACGCGCGGGAGGTCTAGAGGGCGCCCGCGCCCTTCGCTACCTCGCCGACCTTGCCTGCGGCCCTGGTGGCGTCGGCCTTCTTCAGCTTCCCCGCGGTCTCGTCCACGGTGCCGACGACCTTCTTCACGTCGACGGCGTCGAGCGGGGTCTTGTTCCCGGTGACGGCGGTGTCCAGCAACTGCTGTCCTCCGCCCAGCGGTTCGGCGGCGACGGCGGGAGTGACGGCCCCGAGGGCCATCGCGACGCCGACGACACCGAAGGCGGCCTTGGCGATCTTCACGGTCGTTCTTCCTTCCCGGCAGGGGCGGCCTGCGGAACGCGACGGCCATGCCGTCGGAGCGTCGAGGTCGGACACTCATCTCGCCCTGCCGCAACCCGTAACCGTTCCTCGGCCGGAAAGGTGACCGTTCGTCACCCGTTTGGCTCCGTTCCGCCGCTGAGCGGCTCGTAGGCGCTGATGACGTACAGGGCCTCGTCGTCGATCGCCTCCTTCTCCCAGTCCAGGGTGATCCGCGCCGGGTGTCCGTCGGCCGCGTACTCGGTCTCGGCCGTGTGCGCCTTCTCGCGCCTGGCCTGCTCGACCTCGTCCAACAGCTCGCCGATGGTGGGCACGTGCCCGGGCAGCTCCTTGACGACGCGGCGCCCGCTGTCGTCCAGGCCGACCGCCTCGCTCACCTTCCCGTCGCGCACCGTCACACGGAAGGTCCCGATCAGCGCGCGCTCGCCCGCACCCGACCTCAGCGTGTACGCGTACGAGGACGGCTCCTGCCAGCCGCCCGCGGGCCCCGCCTTCTCGACGAGCGCGGCGGGTTCGTCCCCACAGGCGGCGGCCGTGCCCGACACCCCCACGACCAGGACGACGGAAGCCAGGAAGCGGACGGGAACACGAGGACGCGCGACGGTCATGTCGGCCCTTTCGACGACGGATACCGCTGTGACGCATCCGGGGTCAGGAACGTTCGCGTCCGACATCGGCGACCAGCGTGGCGCAGTCCTTCCGCTGCACGCCGCCGCAGGCCCCCGGGAGGACTCCGGCGGCGGGCCGGAGCGGGCAAGCCCGGCATGCGGCGGTGACCGGGCGCCGCCCGGTCACCGCCCTGCACGCCGTGTCCGCTGCCGCCGACGTCATTTCCTCGCGCGGTCAGGGCCCCAGCACCTGTAGGCGACCCGGGCCACACGAGCGCGGTGGCGGCGAGCGGGGGTGACGGCGCGGCTGTGCTGCCGTCCGCAACCACTCGAAACTGACAGCCGTATACCTTTCTACCGGCCCGGCAGGGAGGAGACCGTGCCCGCGAGGGGGCTTTCTCTGACCGGTTCTGACTGGGAGAGCGCTCTCATCCCCGGTGTTCAGAGGGGTGGCGGGAGCTGTGCCGGAGCGGTCCCGTGCCCGTTCCGGGCGCCGAGTCCGCCCGTATCGCGCCCGCCTGCCGATGCCATGACATCGTGGTGCCATGGTCATCAAGGTGCGTCCGGCGTCCGTGTACGAGGACGTCCGCACGCTGGTCGGTCCGAAGGCGCCGGGGGCGAACGTCTGCTGGTGCCTGAGCTATCGGATCCCGGCCAAGCTCAACAACGAACTCCGCGGGCCCGCCCGGGGCGAGTACGTCGCCGAGCTGTGCCGCGCCGACCCGCCGCCCGGGGTGATCGCCTACGACGGCGAGGAGGCGGTCGGCTGGGCCGCCGTGGCACCACGCGCCGACACCTCGTTCGCCCGCAGCCGGAAGATCCCGCACGTCGACGACCTGCCGGTGTGGTCGCTGTGGTGCCTGCGCGTCCGCCCCGGCCACCGCAAGCAGGGCATCTCGCACGCCCTGATCGCCGGTGCCGTCGCGTTCGCCCGCGACCAGGGAGCTCCGGCGATCGAGGCGTATCCGCTCGACAACGGCGACGCGCGGGTCGACCTCACGATGGCCTACGCGGGGATCCGCCGGAACTTCGAACGCGCCGGGTTCACCCACGCCGCCGACACCACCTCGGTGCTCGCCGGGCACCCCCGGGTCGTCATGCGGCTCGACCTGCGCTGAGGGGCCGGCCGCGACCGCAGGGGATTCGGTCATTTGCCTGGCGCGATGACGTTGTTTCGGGGGAGTTGACGGAGCGGCGTCGAGAGCTGGTTAGGATCACGGCGTGGTTACGGCTTGGTCACCCCGGCGCATGGCGCGGGGCCGTGCTGGCGCGGAATCCCGTGGTACGACGGGTTCGCTGCCGCGGCTCCTGGCGCTCGCCGCGCTGCTGTTCGCCGTGGCCCTCGCGCACGGGGCGAGCCCCGACAACGCCGGGGCGCACCTGGCCACCAGCGCCGTGTCCGTGACGGGCACCGCCGCACAAGCGCCCGCGAGCGAGTCCGAGGCGGCCGCCCTGGCCGCGGACGACGGCTGCCACGGGGAGCACGGCTCCGTGCACCCGGACGAGCAGTGCGCCTCCGGACAGCCCGCACAGGGACCGGCCCTCGGCGCGCCCGGCCTGGCCGCGTCGGTCGGGCAGCAGGGTGCTCCCGGGCGCCCGCCCGCACGCCGCGCCTCCGGCGCGTACGCCTACGCGCTGACCCCCGCCGTGGCCCTCAAGTCATCCGTGGTCCAACAGGTCTAACCCGCGACGCCCGGCCCCGGCCCGCCCTCCGCCCGTCCGCCCGCACGCCCGGCTGTCCGTGGACGGCGGGAGCGGCCGTCGCCGGAGGCCGATCGTTCCCCACACCCCCCACTCACATCCGTCGTCGCCCCCCTCACGGCCGCCGCCGTCGAGGAGGCGCACGACCGGAGGACCCGTGTCCGTATTCCCCCGCGTGCCCGCCTGCCCCCGAGGGCGGCGCACACCGTGGCGGCGCAGGATCGCCGTGCTCGTGCGCGGCACCCTGCTCGCCGTCATGGTGCTGTGCGCGCTCGTCCACGGACCGCTCGACGAGTACCACGGGCCCCAGCGCCCGCCCGTCGCGGTCACCACCGCCGTTCCCAGCGCGGAGGACGCCGCCCCGCACGGCCCCCACCAGCACCACGGATCCGAGGAGTGCGCCCCGGACGGCCCCCTGCGCACCCCCGCCGCCCCGGCGGCGGACCCCCCGCCCGCCGGAGCGGGAGCCCTCACCGCCGCGGCGGCCGTCGTGGTGCTCGGAGCGCCGAGGCCCCGCGCGGCACACCGGCGGCGACGAACACGAACCGGCCGGACGACTCTCGTCCGCACGGCCCGGTGGCGCATCTAGACCGCTCGCCCGCAGCCGCGCCCCCGGCTGCCGCGCCCGCGGCCCCGCGGACACGGACCCCCGTCCGCCGCGAGACCGCGACGCGAGATGAACACGCACCGCGCATTCGTCGAGCGAGAGCGAAAGAGATGCAGTCACCGATGAACATCGCCAGGACAACCGACCGTTCCGCCCTGTCGGCCCTCGTGGGGGACACACCGCTGCTGCGCGTGTCCGAGCCCCTCACGCCCGCAGGACACGGCTTCTGGGCGAAGCTGGAAGGCTTCAACCCCGGAGGCATCAAGGACCGGCCCGGCCTGCACATGGTGGAGCGGGCCCGCGCCCGGGGCGAACTGCGCCCCGGCGGCCGGATCATCGAGTCCACCAGCGGCACCCTCGGCCTGGGCCTCGCCCTGGCCGGAATGGTCCACGGCCACCCCGTCACCCTCGTCACCGACCCCGGCCTCGAACCGTCCATGACGCGCCTGCTCACCGCCTATGGAGCGAGCGTCGACATCGTCGCGGAGCCGCACCCCACCGGCGGCTGGCAGCAGGCCCGCCGCGACCGCGTCACCGAACTGCTGCGCGCCCGCCCCGGCTCGTGGTGCCCCGACCAGTACAACAACCCCGACAACACCAGCGCGTACACCCCGCTCGGCCTCGAACTGGCCGCCCAGCTAGGCCACATCGACGTCCTCGTGTGCAGCGTCGGCACCGGCGGCCACTCCGCGGGAGTCGGCCGGGTCCTGCGCCAGCTGTACCCGGACATCGACATCGTCGGCGTCGACACCATCGGCTCGACCATCTTCGGCCAGCCCGCCCGGACCCGCGTCATGCGCGGCCTCGGCTCCAGCATCTACCCCCGCAACGTCGCCTACGACACCTTCCGCGAGGTCCACTGGGTCGCCCCGCACGAGGCCGTGTGGACCTGCCGCCGCCTCGCCGCCTCCCACTACGCCACCGGCGGCTGGAGCGTCGGCGCCGTCGCGCTCGTCGCGGGCTGGCTCGCCCGCACCCTGCCCGCCGACACCCGCATCGCCGCGATCTTCCCCGACGGACCGCAGCGCTACCTCAGCACCGTCTACGACGACGACTACTGCGCGCGGCACGGCCTTCTCGACAGCCCGCCGCCCGCCGAACCGGAGGTCATCGGCCGCGCCGACGAGAAGGAGGTGCACCGCTGGACCCGGTGCGCCGAGGTCGTCGACCCGCTGACCCTGACCGCCAAGACGGAGGCGAGCCGGTGAAAGCCACCCTCGTCCAGCTGCGGTCCTACGAGCGCAGCGTCCAGCTGCTGATGGTGAATCAGTTCACCATCAACCTCGGCTTCTACATGCTGATGCCCTATCTGGCCGCCCACCTCTCCGGCACGCTGGGCCTGGCGGGCTGGCTCGTCGGACTGGTCCTCGGCGTACGCAACTTCAGCCAGCAGGGCATGTTCCTGGTCGGCGGCACGCTCGCCGACCGGTTCGGCTACAAACCCCTGATCGTCGCGGGCTGCGTCCTGCGGACGGTGGGCTTCGCGACGCTCGGCCTGGTCGACTCGCTGCCCGCGCTGCTCGCCGCGTCGGCCGCCACCGGTCTCGCGGGCGCGCTGTTCAACCCGGCGGTGCGCGCCTACCTCGCGGTGGACGCGGGGGAGCGCAGGGTCGAGGCGTTCGCGCTGTTCAACGTCTTCTACCAGGCCGGGATCCTGCTGGGCCCGCTGGTCGGCATGGTCCTCACCGGGGTCGACTTCCGCATCACCTGCCTGGTGGCGGCCGCGATCTTCGCCCTGCTCTCCGTGGTGCAGATCCGCGCCCTGCCGGTCCGCGGCGGACAGCGCGCCCAGGGCACGGGAGAGCGCGTGCTCACCCAGTGGCGGGGCATCCTCACCAACCGGCCGTTCCTGCTGTTCTCCACCGCCATGATCGGCTCGTACGTCCTGTCCTTCCAGGTCTATCTGGCGCTGCCCCTGGACGTGCGCAGGCTCGGCGGGGACGGGCAGTTCGGCACCGTGGCGGTGGCCGCGCTCTTCGCCGTCAGCGGACTGAGCACCATCGTCGGCCAGACCAAGGTCACCGCCTGGTGCAAGGCCCGCTATGAACCCGGTGAGGCCCTGGTGCGGGGACTCGCGGTGATGGGCGTCGCCTTCGTGCCGCTGCTCCTCGCCACCGCGCTGCCCGTGCCCACCTCGCGCGTCGGGCTCTGGGCCCTGGCCGCCGTGCCGCCCGCGCTCGCGGCGCTGCTCCTGGCCCTGGGCACGATGATCGCCTACCCCTTCGAGATGGACACCATCGTCCGCCTCTGCGGCGATCGCCTCGTCGCCACCCACTACGGCCTCTACAACACGGTCTGCGGAGTGGGCATCACGCTCGGGAACCTCCTCACCGGCGCCGCGCTGGACGCCGCCCGCGAGGCGGGGCTCCCCGCGCTGCCCTGGGCCGCGCTGCTCGCACTCGGCCTCGGCTGCGCGAGCGCGCTGTACGGCCTGCACCGCACTGGCCGATTGGCGCCGCCCGCGCCGCGGCCCGCGACGGCCTGACCCACTGACCCGTGGCGGACGGGGGCAGGCGTCGTCTGACGCCTGCCCCCGGCAGGCCGCGCCATCCCACAGGAGTGCCCCATGTCCACCTCCGACCCGACCGTGCCCGGCCCGACTCCACCGCGCCTGCGCCCCTTCCGGGCCGTGCGCTACGACGAGGACCGCGCCGGTGACCTGTCCGCTCTCGTGGCCCCGCCCCACGACGACCTCGAACCGGCGCACGCGCGTTCCCAGCGCGTGCGCCCGCACCACATCGCCCGCCTGATCTACGCGTCCGACCCGCAGGCCGCGGCGGGACAGCTCCAGCGCTGGCTGCGACGCGGCGTACTGCGGCGCGACGAACACCCCGCCCTGTACGTGTACCAGCAGCAACGCGGCGCCCGGATCCTGCAGCGCGGAGTGATCGGCGAACTGCCGATCCCCCGCCCGCGGGGCACCGCCCGGGACCTGCTGCCGCACGAGGACGTGTCCGCCCACGTCGTACGCCAGCGGGCCGCGCACATGGCGGGCCTGCGCGCCCAACTGGAGCCGCTGCTCCTGACGTACCGCGGCACGCGGTCGACGGCCACGCAGATCACCCACCACATCACCCGGCGCACCCCGACGGCCGTGGCCCGCGTCGGCGACACCACCCACCTGGTGTGGGCGTGCCACGACGAGGCCGAGACGGCCCTGCTGAGCGCGGGCGTGGGGACCGGTCAGGCCCTCATCGCCGACGGCCACCACCGCCACGCCGCCTGTCTGCGCCTGGGCGCGGACCGGAGCAGCCCCTGGGCCAGCAGTCTGGCCCTGTTCGTGGACACCGTCGCGTATCCGCCGCGGCTCGCCGCGATCCACCGGGTGCTCCCCGGGCTCGATCCGGAGAAGGCGGCGGCCGTGGCCGCCCAGGTCGCCCGCGTCCGGCGGCTGCCGCAGGGGCCGCGCCCGCCCGGGCCCGACGAGATGGTCCTCGTCGGCGGAGGCGGGGCCTGGACCGTCAGCGATCCGGAACCCGGCGCCCTGCGCGACGCCCTCGCCGGGCGGCCGCCGCAGTGGGCCGCGCTGCCCTCGGCCGTCAGCGACCATCTGCTCATCGGCGCCGCGTGGTCGGTGCCGGAGCTGCCCGGCGCCGTACGCCACCACCACGACGCGGCCGGGGCCGTCGCGGCGGTGGCCGCGCCGGGCCGGGGCAGCGCCGTGCTGCTGCCCGCGCTCGGGGAGGAGCGGGTGCGGGAGTTGGCGCGGGCCGGGGTGCTGCTGCCGCGCAAGTCCACGTCGTTCGGCCCGAAACCGGCGATCGGCCTGGCCCTGCGGGTGCTCGGCCTGTCGTGACGGCTGCCCTTCAGCCGCTCCCCGCACCTGTCCGCCGAGCCGTGGCACAGCCCGTACGCGGACGTCATGGCTCCAGCACACGGGCTGGCCAAGCTGGCGGCAGGACGGCGACGGCACCGGCTGCGCGCCGGACGCGGGGGGCGGCGTGAAGGACGGACACATGCCTCGACGGCGAGGGCCGCGGGGGCGATGACCCCGAGGTGACGACGAGAGGCGCGACCTGATGCCCGACCGTGGGGGACACGGTCGGGCATCGTCGCGCCGGGACCGTGCCGGGAGCTATCGCGCGTCGACCAGTACGCGGCCGTCGGTGGGCGTGTGCGCTGCCGCGCCGCTGCGGTACGCGGCTTCGACCCGGGCCTGTTCGGCCTCGTCGGGAACCGCGTTCTTGCAGGAGACCCCGCCGGTGGAGCCCGACATCAACTGCGAGCACGGGCCGGGCTTGGTGTCGGGAAGGCCCAGGTTGTGGCCGATCTCATGGGCGGCGATGCGGGTCTTGTCGTAGCCCTGGGTGACGGCTTCCTGGCCGAGTTGGACGACGCCACGGCCGCCGGGGCGGACCGGGCCGAGGGTGGCCTGCGGCCAGCCGCTGGTGGCCACGATCTGGATCTCGGCACGGGTGCCGGGCGCGGCCTTGACCAGCTTGACGTTGTCGACGTGGGAGTTCCAGGAGGCGACTCCGGCCGTGATCGCGGCCTCCCAGCCCGCGGCCCGGGTGTCGTCGTAGCGGAGCGTCACCACAAGGGACGCCGTGCTCGTGCGGGCGGGCTCCGGGGTGGCCAGAGCGTGGGCCGTCGGTAACGCCGTGAGGACGACCGCCGCCGCGGTACCGGCTATTCCCAGCCGTATGTAATGCCGCATTGCTGTCCCTTCATTCGTGAGGCCGGCTCCCTCGGGAGCCGGAACTGTGGGGGGTGTGGACAGGCTGTACGCGGTGTTGATGGCAAGGGGTGGGTCAGCGACGGACGCCGTCTGGAGTGCATCCGATCGGGGGGCCGGACATGCGCCGCTCCCTTCCACGCCACCGGACTTCGACCGAGACGGTACAGCGCCGAGCGCGCGCGCAACAGCAGTCACAGGCATGTGAAATTCCGCAGGGCCGCCCCTCAACTCCCCGTCAGCGCTGGGGAAGCGCCGTTTCACGTCACGCGGCCTTGGCCCCCGCGGCGAGGGCGAGGACCGCGTCGAGCAGGGCGGCGGTCAGGGTGGGGAGCCGGTCGGGGGACTCGGACAGCAGGAACAGCCAGGCGAAGACGGGGCCGACCAGGAGGGCGTTGAGGGCGGCCAGGTCGGGGCGGGCGGCGAGTTCGCCGCGCGCGACCGCGCGGTCCAGGATCTCCGTGAGGGTCCGGCGCTGGGCTCCCAGGTACTTCTCGTC
This sequence comes from Streptomyces sp. NPDC053474, assembly GCF_044544845.1. Taxonomy (NCBI): domain Bacteria; kingdom Bacillati; phylum Actinomycetota; class Actinomycetes; order Kitasatosporales; family Streptomycetaceae; genus Streptomyces; species Streptomyces sp. NPDC053474. Next base: position 29,110 of record NZ_JBITXV010000012.1, on the reverse strand, counting down.
GAACCGCTCGTGCAGGGCCGGGTCGGCGTGGAGGTCGGCGAGCAGGCCGGGAACCGTCCCTGGCGGCGGAGCGGTCATGGCGTCCGCGACCTCGTCGAGCACGGCGGCCAGGTCGGCGCGGAGGGAACCGAGGTCGGGTGCCACGGCCAGGAACTGGTCCGGCAGCAGCACGTCGAAGATCATCTCTTGTTTGGTGGCGTGGCGGCGGTAGATCGCCGCCTTGCCCACCCCGGCCCGCGCGGCCACCTCGGCCATCGTGAGCCGCGTGTACCCCACCTCGCCCAGGAGTTGAAGGACGGCGGGGGCGATGGCGTCGTCGACGCGGCTGTCCCGGGGGCGGCCCCCCGGGTTGCGGGCTTGCTTTCGAGCGGACATGAGCGCATCATACGGAACTAGAAGTAACGATACCAGTGGTTCCGGAACTGGCGGATCCATTTCCCTGGTACGGGATGACCGACGGCACCGTCGCCGCGTCCCCCGTGCCACCGACAGAGCACACCGGGCACACCGGCTTGGAAGGAATGACCGATGCGCATCCCGAAAGCCGCCCACATCGCACAGCCGTGGCGGATACACGAGTTCACCCAGGACTTCCGGATCGAAGATGTGTGGTCCTTCCGCGCCCCCGACGCCGGTCCCGACGACTTCCCCGTGATGGTCAAGGCGCTGAAGACGGCGTACGACATCCGCGAGGAACCCGCCGCGGTCCGGTTCCTGTTCGCGGTGCGCTGGAAGCTCGGCGGCCTGCTCGGCTGGGACTCCGAGCGGGCGGGCCTGGGCGGCCGGGTCGCCTCGCTGCGCGACCGCCTCCCGGCCGACCTGGCCCGGACCGCGAGCGACGCCGTCCCCTGCACCGACCCGTTCTCCGAGGTGTACCAGCTCGACAACGAGGCGGCCCGTGAACTGGGCAACAAGACCGTCCACGCCATCATGCACGTGGGCTGGGTGCGGACCGACGAGGGCGAATACGAACTGCGCATGGCGGCCCTGGTCAAGCCCAACGGGCGGTTCGGGCGGATCTACATGGCCTGCATCCTCCCGTTCCGCTACCTCATCGTCTATCCGGTGCTGACCCGCCAGTGGGAGCGCGCCTGGCTCGACCACGGCCGCCCCAACCGGCGCGGCAAGACCACCGACGCGGGCTGACGCGCGTCGCGGCCGCCCTCGGCCAAAGGGCGCTCACACCTGGTGCTGCTCCAGGGCCGTGGCCACGGTGTCCGCGTCCGTCGGCCGCTTGTCCTCGCGGTACCGGACGACCCGGGCGAACCGCAGCGTGACGCCGGCCGGATAGCGCGAGGACTTCTGCAGGCCGTCGTAGGCGATCTCCACGACCAGTTCGGGGCGGACGGTCACGACGAAGCCGTCGTCGCTGACGGCCAGTTCCCGCAGGCGCTCGGTCTGCCAGGCGAGCATCGCGTCCGTCATGCCCTTGAAGGTCTTGCCGAGCATCGCGAACGTACCGTCGGGGAGACGGGCGCCCAGATGGAGGTTGGAGAGCTTGCCGGTGCGCCGCCCGTGGCCCCACTCGGCCGCCAGGACCACCAGGTCGAGGGTGTGCACGGGCTTGACCTTCAGCCACGAGGCGCCGCGGCGGCCCGCGCTGTAGGCGGCGTCAAGGCCCTTGAGGACGACGCCCTCGTGGCCGCGCGCGAGGGTCGCGGCGAAGAAGTCGTCGGCGGCGCGGCGGGCCGCCTCGTCGGCCGGGTCCTCGACGACGAGGCGGCGCACCCGCATCGGTGCGGGCACGAGCCGGGCGAGCACCTCGTGCCGCTCCCGCAGCGGGAGTTCGAGGAGGTCCTGGCCGTCGACGGACAGCGCGTCGAAGAAGACCGGGGACAGGGGCAGTTCCGCCGCCGCGGCGGCCACGTCGAGACGGGAACCGACGCGCCCGGCGATCTCCTGGAACGACCGGGGCCGCCCGGCCGCGTCGAGCGCGATGACCTCGCCGTCGAGAATGAACCGCGCCCCCCGCAACGCGCCCGCGAGGGCTGTCAGCTCGGGCAGCCGGTCCGTGATGTCGTCCAGGGTGCGCGTGTAGACGCGTACGTCGTCGGCGTCGCGGTGCACCTGGACGCGGATGCCGTCCAGCTTCTCCTCGACCGCGCACGGCCCGAGCTTGTCGATCCCCTCGCCGACGGACGGCGCGCTGTGCGCGAGCATCGGCTGGACGGGGCGGCCGACGGTGAGCCGGAAGTCCGCGAGGCCCGCCACGCCGCCTTCGAGCACCGCTCGGGCCACGGGGGTGAGGTCGCCCGCCAGCATCACGGCCCGCCGGACCTCGGCCGCCGGGGCTCCGGTGGCCCGCGCGAGCCCCTCCACGGCGACCGCGTCGAGGGCTCCCTGGCGTACCTCGCCGGTGAGCAGGCCGAACAGCAGCTTCTGCTCGTCCGCCGTGGCCGCGCCCAGCAACTCCTGGACGAGGCGTCGCCGTTCCGCCTGCGCTCCGGCGCCCGCGACGGCGGCCAGCACGGTGAGCGCCGCGTCCACGTCCGCCACCGCGAGCGTCGGCTCGGCCGCCGGGGCGACGGGATCCTTCAGCGCGTTCCAGCCCACCCCGATCCGCCCCTGGGGGAGCCGTCCCGCCAGGTAGGGGATGACCAACGGCACGTCGGCGGGTTCGGCGGCCCGGAACAGGTCGGACAGCAGGGCGACCTTCCGCGACCGCGCCGCCGTCGCCGCCACCTCCTTGGACACCTCCGCGACCCTGGCGAACAGCATGCGGCCATCCTGCAACGCGAGGTCTGATCCCGCACGGCGGGCCGCACGGCGTCGCGCCCCGGGCGGGTGGCCCGTAGCGGTACGCGCCCGGCACTGCGCGCAGTGCTGTGCTCGGTCCTCTACTCAGTGCTCGTACTCAGTGCTCGACGATGCCGCGCACCACGTCCAGGTCGACCAAGTCCTGAGGGCGGAGCCGCAGTTCGTCCGCGAGAGCGGGCACCTCCGCGCGCGGACGCTTGAGGATGGCGGCCGCCGCCTCGGGCGCGATCACGGAGAAATAGCTGTCCGGGGTCGCCCAGGTGCGGCCGGGGGCGGCCAGGGCGAGGGCGCCGCCGGAGCCGCCCTCGCCGATGACCAGGCTGGTGACGGGGGTGCGCGCGGCGGCCACCGCCGCGAAGACGTCCGCGATCGCGGCGCCCGCCCCCGCCCGTTCCGCCTCGGCGTCGTTCGCGGCGCCGGGCGTGTCGATCAGGGTGAGCGCGGGCACGCCGAGGCGGTCGGCGAGGCGGATGAGCCGGGCCGCCGTACGGTACCCGGCGGGGCGCGTCGCGGTGCCGCACTGGGCCACGTACGCGACCGTCCGGCCGTCCCGCAGCCCGAACCCGCACAGCAGGCCCGCGTCCGTGCCGCCGCACCGGTCCCCGCTGATCTCCTCCCGCGCGGAGAAGTACGCGTCGAGGTAGGCCTCCGCGCGCGGCCGCTCCGGAGCGCGGGCCCGGAGCACGGCCTCCCAGCCCGTGCCGGACGGTTGCGGGTGCCCGAGGGCGCGCGGCGGCGCGACGGGCCCCCGCGCGGGCGAGGTCAGCAACCGCAGCCAGCGCCCGAGGCGGGCGCGCAGCCGCTCCTGCGGCACGACCGCGTCGACGGCGCCCGCCGCCAGCTGGGCCTCGGCGGTGTACGCCGCTGGGTCCGCGTCCGGCGGCCGGACCCGGGAGCCCGCGAAGCCCACCTGCGCGCCCGGCAGCGCGAGCACGACGTCGGCGCCCGCGCCCAGGGTCGCCCAGCCGCCTCCTGTCGTCGGGTCGCGCACCACGGCGATCTGCGGCAGCCCGGCCGCGCGGTTGAGCGCCGCCTGGGCCGCCACGCGCTGGAGTTGGGACAGGGCCCGCATGCCCTCCTGCATCCGGCTGCCCCCGGTCGCGACGAGCGTGACGAGCGGCAGCCGGTGCGTACGGGCCGCCGCGTACGCCGCCTCCAAGCGGTCGCCCGTCCGCTCGCCGAGCGAACCGCCCAGATAGCGGAACTCGAAGGAGACCAGAACGGCACGCACCCCCTCGACGACGGCCGTGCCGCACACCACGGACTCCCTCTCGCCGGTGCGCTCGTACGCCGCCGCACGCGCGTCGTCGTACCCGGACCAGGAGAGCGGTCCGTCGGGCCGCACCGCGCTCGGCGGCTCGGGGAGTTCGGTGAAGTCGGCGGTGACGGCGGCGATGGCCTCGCGTGCGGAGACGCGGTCGGCGGAACGATGCGCATGAGGTGAGGACACGCCTCGTACTCCTACCCTGCGCCGTCCCGTCCCGTCGAGCACCGACCTGCCGGGCGGCCGTCTACAACTGGTCTAGGGGCGGTGGCAGATGTAGAGGGGGCCCGCCCAGTGCTCGCAGACCGGGCCGGTGGTGGGCGGCGGTGTCGGCTCGGGGGGAGGGGTGGGTTCGACCGGCGTCGGCGTCGGAGTCGGTGTGGGATCCGGAGGCAAGGTGGGCGTGGGCGTCGGGGTGGGTGTGGGTGCCGGGGGTTGCGTGGGGGGCGGCGTCGGCGTGGGTGTTGGCGTAGGCGACGGCGAGGCAGGCTCTGTCGGAGTCGGAGTCGGAGTCGGAGTCGGAGTCGGAGTCGGAGTCGGAGTCGGAGTCGGAGTCGGAGTCGGAGTCGGCGGAGGCGTCGGTGTGGGTGTGGGCGCCGGAGCCAGCGGCGACTCCGGCGGGCGCGGCGGCTCCGGTCGCGTCACAGGCGGGACAGGCCGCGTCTGCTCGGGTCGCGCGGCCGGGGCCGGAGCCGGGGCCTGGGGCTGGTCGGCAGGCTGCTCGGCGGGCCCCTCGGGCCGCGCCTGCGGAGGCACCGGGGCCTCGGGCCGCCCCGGCGCCGCGCCCCCGGGCGCGTTCGGCTTCGCCGCGGTACCCGGCCGGGGCGCGGGCACGGTGACGTCCGGCACCCCGTCGGACGCCTTCTCCGGCTCCCCGCCCGGCGCGTCCGCGGGACGGGACGCCGCGCCGCTCTCCGCCGTCACGGCGCGGGCGGGGGCCGCCGAGTGACCCGGGCCGCTCAGGACGAGGCCCGCGGCGACGGCGGCTCCGGCCACTGTCGTGCCGACGGCCCCGACGACGGCCACGGGCAGCTTGCCGCCCGCCGTGAGGGCGTGGCGCAGGCCGTGCAGCAGCCCGCCGGAACCGGGCGCGCTCCCGCCGGACGACGCGGCGGCCGCGGCACCGGCCCCGGCGCCCGCCCCGGCCGCGAGCGGCACCAGGAACTTGCCCGCGCCTCCGAGGACGAAGAGCAGCAGGGCGGGTCCCACGAGGGCGGGCAGCCGGTGGTTGGCGCGGGTCAGCAGGGCGAGGCGGCCCCGGCAGTCGGGGCAGCCGCCGAGGTGGGCGACCAGCGTCTCGGACTGCCGGGGCGAGGCCTCGCCGCGTATGTGCGCGGGCATGCGGTCCCAGTGGGTCTCGCAGGCCGGGTTCTCGGGCGCACCGGGGTGGGCGCGCAGGAAGGCCTGGCGCATGCCCTCGCGGGCCCGGTGAAGCAGCACCGCCGTGGCGCCGCGGCCCGCGCCGATGCTCCGGCCGATCGCGTCGAGCGGCTGGCCCTCCGCCTCGGCGAGCCACAGCGCCTTCACCCAGCGCTCGGGCAGTTGGCCGAGGACCCGCGTCAGCAGGTCCACGGAGGACACCCGCGCCGCCGGGTCGCCCTCGCCGTCGGCGACGGTGGTGACGTCGACGACCTCGGGCGCCCACGGGGCCTGCGGGTCGTGCGGCGTCTCCTTCGCGGCGGCCCGGCCCACCGACACCGCGAGGTGCCGCACGGTCGTCATGAGGTACGCCGCCACGTTCTCGATCTCGTGCCCTGCGGCCAGGCGCCGCCAGACGCGGAAGTGCGCCTCGGCGACCAGGTCGTCGGCGACCCAGGCGTTGCCGGTCAGGGAGCGCGCGTACGCGACGAGACGCGGATGCTCGGCCTCGTAGACGCGCGCGTACGCGGCGGTCGCCGCCCCGGACGCGGCAGCGGCGAGCTCGGGCGGACCGTCGGCGGGAACCTCAGGGGGGACGTCGGCCGGGACGTCGGACATGACAGGACACTCCTGTCCCACTGCGGGGGTGGTGGGTGAGGTCGAAAGACTAGGTGAGAAATATCGGACATATCAGGGATAGGTGACGCAGGTCACAGTGAACTCTTCATGCACTCCCGTAATGCGGGCACCCGCTACCGGGTCGTAGGGGTAAGGAACCGGCAGAAGTGGAGCTCGACCATGGCCGTCACGCTCGAACAGTCCGCCCGCGCTCGTCTGATCACCCCCGAGGGCCGTGAGCGTCCGATCTCCGCGACGCTGCGCTATGCGGCGAGCGATCCGCTGGCGGTGCAGGTGACCTTTCCGTCCGAGGTGTCCCTGGATGGCGCCGAGGTCACCTGGGTCTTCGCCCGCCGCCTGCTGGAAGACGGCCTGAGCGCCCCGGCGGGCACGGGGGACGTGCACGTCTGGCCGTGCGGGCGCGCGCGTACCGTCCTGGAGTTCCACGCCCCGCACGGCCTCGCGCTCGTGCAGTTCGACCGGGGTGCGCTGCGGCGCTTCCTGATGCGTACGTACGCCGTGGTGGGTGCGGACGGCGAGGAGGTGGGGCTCGACCTGGACCGCGGTCTGACGAAGCTCCTCGGTGGAGTCTGAACCGGCGGATCCCTCCCCGCACGCCGACGAGCCCGTCTGGGTATAGGTTAGGCTTACCTAACCTCGATCGCGTACGCGCGGTGTTCCACGTGAAACGTGAAACGGGCGGATCAGGATCTCAGGGGAGGAGACCGGGGTGGGTCACGGCTGGGAAGGCGTCGTCCTCAAGCTGTTCCGAGGCAAGGACTTCCGGTTCACGGTGACCGGTGCCGAGGACGTGACGGAACACTACCGTCGCCTGCACGTCACCGACGGCGGCATGCTCGCGCGGACCGGGGTGCACCCGACGATGTGGGTGCGGCTGTGGTTCGACAACGCGGGCAAACCCCATCAGCGCGCCTACACCCTCGTCGACCCCGATCCCGAGGCGGGCACGTTCAGCCTGGAGTTCGCGCTGCACGACGGCTGCGCGAGCGAGTGGGCGCGCAAGGCCGGGCCCGGCGACACCATCGAGGCGACCGTGCAGGGCACCGGCTTCGACCTGCCACAGCCCGAGCCGTCGCGGCTGCTCGTCATCGGCGACGCGGCGTCGCTGCCCGCGGTGAACTCCCTCATCGAAGCGATGCCGGGCATCCCCGCGACGATCTGGTTCGAGACGCAGCACGCCTCGGACCGCGAACTGCCCCTGGGTGTCGACCCGGCACTCCACGACGTGCACTGGATCGACCGGCAGACCTCCGGCGCCGAACTGGTGCGGCAGGCCAAGGCGGGTCTCGCCGAAGCCGTCGAGAGCACCGCCGACACCTATGTGTGGATCACCTGCGACACGACGACCACCCGCACGCTCGCGGCGTACGTACGCAAGGAACTGGCGCTGCCCAAGAACCGCGTCCACGCGCTCGGCTACTGGCGGCCGGGGCGCGGCTGACGGCCGGGAAGTCCGGCGCCGCGCGGGCGCTCAGGGCCGCTCGGCCAGCTCCACGGCGACCCGCCGCCCGGAGTCCAGCGCCCGTACGCCCGCGTCGGCGACGGCCGCCGCCGCGTATCCGTCCCAGGCGCCCGGGCCCGCCGACCGCCCCTCGGCCGCCGCCCGCACCCAGGCCCTGACCTCGCGGTCGTAGGCGTCGGCGAAGCGCACCAGATAGTCCTGCGCGATGTCCTGGCGCGCGCCGCCCCGGGACCGCACGACCATCGCGTGCTCGTCGCCGACGCGGGCGGTGCCGTGCTCGCACACCGCCTCGCACGTCACCTCGTAGCCGAAGCCGCAGTTGACGAAGACCTCCACGTCGACCAGGGCGCCGCCGTCCGTCTCGAAGAGCACCAACTGGGGGTCGAGCAGCCCGGCGGGCGCCCCCGACGACGGCCGGGGCCGGACCACGGTCACCGCCGTGATCTCCTGGCCGAGCAGCCAGCGCGCCGCGTCGATCTCGTGCGCCACCGAACTGCCGATGAGCATCGCGGACGTGAAGTGCGGGGGAGAGGACACGTTGCGGTGGCGGCAGTGCAGCATCAACGGCCTGCCCAGGTCATCGGCGTCCAGCAGCGCCTTGAGCCGCCGGTACGCGGCGTCGTAGCGGCGCATGAACCCCACCTGGATCAGGGGGCGCCCGGCCCGTGCCTCCGCCTCGACGATCCGCAGCGCCGCCCGCGGATCCGGCGCGAGGGGCTTCTCGCACAGCACCGGCAGGCCCCGCGCGACGGCGGCGAGCAGCGCCTGTTCGTGCGCGGCGTCCGGGGACGCCACCACCACGGCCCGCACGTCCGGCCGGTGGAGGGCGTCGAGGGCGTCGGCGTGCACGTCCGCGCCCGCGATCCCGGCCGCGGCCTGCTCGGCCCGCCCCGTGTCCGGGTCCGCGACCGCCACCACGCGTGCCCCGGCCGTCCGCGCGAGACGGCGCACGTGGTCGGCGCCCATGTGGCCCGCGCCCAGGACGGCCACCCCCAGCGGCTCGCTCACTCCACGAACTCCCCTCCCGCGCCCGGCCGTCGGGCCACCGTAGCCGCACGCCGCCGCACGATCACCACGCACCCGGCGACGAGCACCGCCGCGCCCGCCCCGACCAGGACGAGGGCGGGCCAGGCGGAGCCGTCGTCGGCATCCGCGTCCGGCTCCGGCGCGAACGCGGGCGCCGCGGCGGCGGCGTGCCGGGCCCGGTCCGGCGCCGTACGGGGCTTCGCGGGCAGCAGCGAGCCGACCGGCCGCACCCGGCCCGCCGCCGCGAAGCCCCAGTCGAGCAGCCGCCTGGCCTCCTCGTACACGGCGTAGCCGCCGTTCTGGGGGTTCATCACCGTCACCACGAGCGTGCGCGCGCCCCGGTGGGCGGCGGCGATGAGGGTGTTCCCGGCCCGGCTGGTGTAGCCGTTCTTGACGCCGATCAGACCGGGGTAGCGGGTGACGCCGTCCGCGCCGGTGAGCAGCCGGTTGGTGTTCTGGATGGGGTACGACCAGCCGCCCGCGGGGAAGGAGGCGACCGCCGTCGAGCAGTAGCGGGCGAACTGCGGGTCCGCGAGGCCCGCCCGGCCGAACACCGCCAGGTCGTACGCCGAGGAGACCTGGCCCGTGGCGTCGTAGCCGTCCGGCGAGACCACCTGTGTGTCGCGGGCGCCGAGCGCCCGGGCCTTGGCGCGCATCTGCCGGATCGTGCGGTCCATGCCGCCGTTCATCGCGGCGAGCACGTGCACGGCGTCGTTGCCGGAGCTGAGGAACACGCCGCGCCACAGGTCGGCCACGCGGTAGCTGCGGCCCGCCGAGACGCCCACCAGACTGCTGCCGCCGCCGACGCGGGCGAGTTCGGCCTCGGTGACCGTGTGCCGCGTGTCCGGGTGCAGCCGGGGCAGGGCCGCGAGGGCGAACAGCGACTTGAGCGTGGAGGCGGGCGGCAGGCGGCGGTGCGCGTCGCGGGCAGCGAGCACCTCGCCGGTGCGCGCGTCGGCCACCACCCAGGACAGGGCCGAGACCCCGGCGGGCAGCGGCGGTGCCGCCGATCCCGGCCGCACCTGCGTGCCGGGCCGGTCCAGGAGCGAGGAGGTGTACACGGGCTGCCGCACGGGCGGCGTGGGCTCGGCACACGCGGCGGTGCCGGTGAGGCAGACCAACGCCCCGGTGGTGAGGGCCGACGTGCGAAGGAGCGAGCGGCGCAGGGCGGCCGACAGAAATCTGATGGTCATTCAGCCACCGTAGGAGCGGGCTCCGGACGGCGCAGATCGGCTTGGCCCGGCCGGGGGCATCGGGCGGCCGCACTCCGCCAGTCGGGCGGTGCGCACGGCCCGCGCGCCCGGCGGCGGCGCGGCCGGAAGTCGACGACGGCGTCCGGGGGCCGGGGAGGAGGTCAGGCCTCGACGCTGGCGATGAGGTGGTCGATGACGTCCACGGGGTTCTCGCGCCGCCGGTACGCGGCGCGCTGACGGTCGGCGCCGCTGCCGTCGGCCTGGAGCCGGGACCAGGCGGCGTGCACCAGCGGAAGGTCACCGTGGCGTTCGAGGGCGGGCCGCGCCCGGCTCAACAGGCGCGCGGCCTGGGTGGCCGCGGGGGCCAGGCGCCTGGTGGACAGGTCGATGCCCGCGCCGCCGAGCCCGTCGCGCGCGGCCCGCCAGCAGGCGGCCCGCAGCAGCTCCGGCGGCGGGCGGAACGGGGGCGCCCCGGCCTCGATGGCCCGCAGCGCGTCGCAGGCCAGCGCCCGGACGACACCGGCCAGCAGGACCACGTCGCTCACCGTGGACGCCGCGTCCGCGACCCGGACCTCCACCGTGGGCACGTGGTGCGAGGGCCGGATGTCCCAGTACAGGCCGCCCCGGTCCAGGAGCGTGTCGGTGGCCACCAGATCGTCCACGAGGTCCTCGAAGTGGCTCTGGGACTCGAAGTACGGCGGCGGCCCCGACACCGGCCAGCGCCCCCAGACCAAGGTGCGCCAGCTGGCGTAGCCGGTGTCCTCCCCGTACCAGTAAGGGGAGTTGGCCGCAAGCGCCACGAGCGCGGGGAGCCACGGACGCAGATGGTTGCTCACGCGCAGCGCGGTGGGCAGATCCGGAATCCCCACGTGGATGTGGCAGGCGCAGGTGCTCTGCTCGTAGTCCAGGGCACGGAACCGCGCGAGGCTCTTCACGTAGCGCGGCGTGCTGGTGAACGCCGGTGGCACGGGGTGCCCGAGGACCGGGGTGCCGCTGGAGATGAGCCGCAGCCCCTGCCGGGCCGCGGCCCGTGCGATGCCGCCGCGCGTGGCCCGGAGCTGGTCGGCCAGCTCCGCCAGCTCGGTGTGCGGGTCGGTGCGCCCCTCGACCTGATAGCGCGTGATCTCCGTGGTGACCCGGTCCCCCAGCTCCCCGGCGGCGTCGGCCACGACCTTGTCGGCACTGGGGCTCAGCTCCCGGGTGACCGGATCGACCAGCAGGTACTCCTCCTCGACCCCCACCGTGACGAGCGCCGCCGACCCTGCCGTGTCCCCGGGGTTTCCCATAGGGGCCATGGTGACACCCGCAGGAAAGCCCGGATCTGACGGAATATCGCCAATTACGCCGTGCGGCGCGAGGGCCCCGGTCGGCACGTCGCCGGGGCCCTCGCCCGCTGTCAGCCGCCGACCGCGGCCCGGAAGCGGGCGGTGGTCGCGTCCCCGTCGCAGCGGCGCAGCCCGGCCTTCTCCAGGACGCGGACCGACGCCGGGTTGGACAGCTCCACGGTCGCGTACACGGCGTGGACGTCGGGGGAGCTCAGGGCGAACTCGACGACGGCGCGGGTGGCTTCAGAGGCGTAGCCCCGGCCCCGGCGGGACGGCACGACGCCGTAACCCACCTCCAGGACGCCCTCGGCGGGCGGCCAGAACAGGCCGATCGAGCCGACGACGAGACCGCTGCCGCGCTCGACGACCAACCGGTGGCCGTACGCGTGCAGGCCCTCGGGGTGGTCGGCGAGGAACCCCGCGATGACGCCGTCGCCGTCGGCGGGGAAGTCCTCCGCCCAGTCCGCAAGCCGTGTGTCGGCCACGACGGCGGCGAGCTCGGCGGACGACCACGTGCGCAGCACGAGCCGGTCCGTGGCCAGGTCCGCCCCCGTCAGCGAGAAGGACGCGAAGGCGGGGGAGGGAGAAGCCGCAGGGACATCAGGGGAGAGCGGGAAAGAGGAGAAAGACACGTGGGACTCCTGGTCGTTCGGACGACCGGGCCGCTCACTGTCCTTGCGCGGCCCGGACTTGGGCATGCCGATGACGGGCCTGGCAGGCCATAGTCATCAACCTCCCTCGTTGGAACGGCAGTCGTGGGCGGGCGCGGAGGCCGCGCGCGCCGGGTGATCATAGCAAGGGGACTCGGTGGCCGGTGCCGGGGCGGGAGGCCGCGGCTGAGCGGGTTCGCGCAGGGGGCGCAGGAGCAGCCAGCCGATGGCGGGCAGCACGATCAGCGGCGCCAGGGCGGTGCGCAGGGACGTGGCGTCGGCGAGGGTGCCGATGAGCGGGCTGGCGACGCCGCCGATGCTGACGGTCAGGCCCAGCGTGACCCCGCTCGCGGTGCCGACGCGGCTCGGCAGATAGTCCTGGCCGAGGGTGACGTGCAGGGAGAAGGGCACGTACAGGCCCGCCGACGTGAGCGCCACGCACCCGTAGAGCAGCGGTCCAGGGACCAGGACGACACCGGCGACGGCGAGCACGCTCACGGCGTACGACCACCGCACCACCGTGACGCGGCTGTAGCGGGTGGCGAGGCGACCGCCGATCACCGTGCCGACGGCGCCGCCGATGTAGAGCACGAACAGACCCGCCGTACCGGCGACTTCACCGCCGCCGACGCGCTCGCGCACGTACAGCGCGATGAACGCGCTCAACCCGACGAACACGATCGAGCGGCACACGATCGCGCCGGAGAGGCGCAGGAACGAGGCCCAGTCGTCGGCGCCGGTGCCCTTGGCCGCGCGGGCGGCCGCCGCCGTGGCCGCGAGGGGCGCCTTGACCTCGCGCAGCGCCGCCGCGCACAGGACCGCACCGGCGAGCGCGGGGACGACCAGGAGCGGCGAGGCCCGCAGCCCGCCGGTGGCGATGACAGCGGCGACGAGCAGCGGGGCCGTGGCGAAGCCGATGTTGCCGCCGAGGGAGAACCAGCCCATCCCCGTGTGGCTGCCGCGGCTGGCGACGCGCGCCACCCGCGCGGCCTCGGGGTGGTAGGCGGCGACACCGACACCGGACACGGCGACCACCACCAGCGTGAGGGCGTAGGAGTCGAAGACGCCGCTGAGCGCGACACCGGCACCGCCGACGACCGTGCTCACCGGCAGCAGCCACGGCATCGCCCACCGGTCGGTGAGCGCCCCGAACAGCGGCTGCACCACCGACGACAGGAGCGACGCGGCCAGGACGATGCCGGAGGCGGCGGCGTAGGTATACGCCCGCTCGGACACGAAGTACGGGACCAGGGCGGCCACGGCTCCCTGGTAGACATCCACACAGGTGTGGCCGAAGGACATCAGGGTCAGGGGCCTGTTGCGAGGTGAGGGCTTGGACACGGACCGATCGTCGCCCCGCCGCGCCCTGTCGGGCTTCCGATAAAATGCCAAGGTCTGCCGATTTTCCGCCACCCTGGCGAACGCCGTACGGAGAGGCTCCCCGCATGCCGGAAGGTGAGGCCCTGCCGGAACGGGAGCCCGTCCGCTACACCCCCGTGGCCCCGACCCACGTCAGGGTCCTCGCCCCGGGGGACCGCATCGACGCGCACCGGCACGACGACCACCAGATCGCCTACGCGGGCTCCGGGGTCGTCGCCGTCACCACGGACGCCGGTACGTGGTACGCGCCCGGCACCCGCGCCATCTGGGTGCCCGCGGGCACCGTCCACTCCCACCGGGCCTACGGCCACCTGGAGATGTACTTCGTCGGCCTGCCCGCCGACGACAACCCGCTGCACCTGGACGAGCCGACCGTCCTCGCCGTCAGCCCGCTGCTGCGCGAGCTGATCATCGAGTACGCCCGCGGGCCCAAGGACGGCAGCGCGGAGCGCCGTCGGCTGCGCGCGGTCCTGCGCGACCAGCTGCGCGCGTCCCCGCAGCAGCCGGTGCGGCTGCCCACGCCCGCGGACCCGCGCCTGGTGGCGGTCTGCGCGCTCGTCCACGGGGACCCCGCCGATCCGCGCACCCTCGCCGAGCTCGGCGCCGCGACCGGGGTCGGCGAGCGCACCCTCAGCCGTCTCTTCCGCGCCGAACTCGGCATGACCTTCCCGCAGTGGCGCACCCAGTCGCGGCTGTACCACGCGCTGCGGATGCTCGGCGACGGCCTGCCCGTCACCGCCGTCGCGCACCGCTGCGGCTGGTCCTCGACGAGCGCGTTCATCGACGTCTTCCGGCGCTCGTTCGGCTATACGCCGGGCACCCACCAGCGGCGCGCCTGAGCCGCGCGCACCGGCGCGCTGCTCCGTACGCCCCGCTTGTGGGGGATCGCGACACACCGAGCGGATCAACAAACCTGGGGGTACCACGGCCCGCGTGCCACCGTTCCGTTGGCTGCGGCCCGCGGACGGGCGGGCTCCAGAACGGAGGATCGGCATGCGCAAGGTGAAGACGATGAGGACGAGGCTCTCCGCGCTGTTCGTCGCGGCGGCCGCCACGGCTGTCACGGCGGCCCCGGTCTCCACGGCCCACGCGGCCGACGGCTACGACCGGTGCCCCGCCGGTTTCTACTGCATGTTCTCGGGGCTCGACGGGACCGGCGAGATGATCAAGCTCAGCGGAAACACCCCGGACCTCGCCCCGCTCGGCATGGACGACCACGCCAAGTCGGACTGGAACCGGACGTCGTCGACCATCTACCTCTGGTCCGAAGCGAACTACTCCGGCTGCACGGCCGTGACCTCCTCGGGCCCGACCGGCAAGGGCAACTTCTTCCCCGCCTACCGTGACTTCTTCAGCTCGGTGCAGTTCGACGGCCCCGGAGGCCCGAGCTGCGGGACGCCGCCCGGCGAGGACGGCTAGCCCCCGGGGCCTTCCGGGGCGGGGACGCCCGGGCTGCGGGGCGGAGGTCCGGGGCGCGACCGGCGGTTCTAGGATGCCGTCATGGCTGATCCGGACCCTTCGACCCGTACGTCCTCCAGGGACCCGGAGCTCGGTTTTCCACCCCCCGGCGCCGTGCTGCACCGGCTGCGCACCCAACGGGGCATGTCGCTGCGTCAGGTGGCCGCGGAGTGCGGCCTGTCCGTGTCCTTCCTCGCCTCCCTGGAGCGCGGCGAGACCGACATCGCCCTGGAGCGGCTCGGGCGCCTGGCCAAGGTCTTCGGCCACGACGTCGGCTCGTTCCTCGGCTTCTCCCGGGGCCGCGCCACGCCCTCGGTGTACCCGAGGGAGGAACAGGAGACCCTGAACCGCGCCCCGGGGGTCGTCTATCGCGTGCTGCGCGCCCCCGAGCTCGGCTACCAGGTCGTCACGGGGGACTTCGCACCGCACAGCGGCCTGGTCGAGGACCTCCAGCACGAGGGCACCGACCTGGTGACGGTCACCCGCGGCACGCTCGTGGCCCGCTACGACGGCGTCGACCACGTCCTGCGCGCCGGGGACTGCATCCAGTGGGCCGCGGGCCGTCCGCACACCTTCCGCAACGACGGTGACGAGCCCGCGCAGATGGTCGTGGTGCTGTTCTCCAGCCTGTACTGACGCTCGGGCCGGGGCGCGCCGGGCCGGGGCGCGCCGGGCCGGGAAGGCGGCGGGTCCGGGCCGCGGTGCGCCCGGACCCGCCTGAGGCTCACCTAGCGGCGTGCGGCCGCCGCGGGCTTGGGCAGGGTGCAGCCCGGCCGGTTCAGGTCGATCTTGTTGCCGGTGCCGACGCAGGGGACGACGATGTAGGTCTGCTGGGCGTATCCGATGTTGGGGCGAACGGTGACGTTGCCGTTCTGGTCGACCTCACAGGGGTTGTTGTCGGTGCAGCGCTGGCCGTCCTCGTTGATGGTGTTGTTGACGGCCACGACCTTGCCGGTCTGGTCGTCGATCACCGGTGAGCCGGAGGTGCCGCCGATGACCTGGCAGGGCTGGGTGTAGCGCAGCGAGTCCTTCCAGGTCCAGCGCCCCTCTTTGAGGCGGTACGCGAAGCCGTCGACGTTGCACTTGTACATCCGCTTCCAGTAGCCGGACGCGACGGTGATGGCACGACCGGCCTGCGGGTGCGCGGCATCGATGTCGAGGGCCTTGATGCCGTAGCGGGTCTCTATGTCGCGGTAGGTGCTGGTGAGTTCGTACAGCGAGACGTCCGTGTCGGTCATCGTGCCGTACGCGATTTTGCTGGCGCGTACGGTGCCCGCGTTGCCGCCGCTCGAATTGAGGAGCGTGAAGCTGCGGGTCGACGGCCGGTCGACGATGACCTGGCCCGGGCCGGGGAAGCCGGTCTCCAGGCAGTGGCCGTTGGACAGGACGAGCGCGCGGTCGGTGGGCTGCGAGCTGGGCACGCGCACGACGGAGCCGGAGCAGTTGCTGAGCGCCACGGTGCCCGCGAAGGTCACGGCCTTGGTCTTGACCTTGGTCTTGGCGGCGGGCTGCGTCCGTACCACCTGCTTGTCGGCCGTCGGCGCCTCGTTGCTGACGGCGGCCGCGGGCAGTGCCGTCGCGCCGAGCAGGAGCGCGGTGAAGACGGCACCGACGAGAGGCTTGTTCATGTGGGGGTCCCCTCTGATGGCTGTGTGACCGAAGGTGCTTCGGTTTTGTCATGCGCATCCTTGAGGGATCCCGCCGCCAGGACAAGACCGCGGACGGTCAAGTGCAGGGAAGACGCCGTGGGTTGTGGGCCCATGCGGCCCGGCGGGCCCGGCCGCTTCCGAACCAGCTGATGCCGTAAGGCACTTCAGCATTCCCGTGGCGAACGATATTCTGTTCTAGCATACGATTTAACGTACGAGCTTCGCGTGGGACGCACACGCGGGGCCGAGGAGCGACGACTTCGGGAGGACAGTGTGGTTCCGGAACTTGTCAGGACCTGGGCGCTGGGCTGGGCGGTGTCGAGGAGTACGCCGCCGCCGGTGGAGCGGCCCTGGGGGCTCTCCCTCGACGTGGGCGTCGCCGGTCAGGTTGCGCGGCACGTGCTGCCGTACGCCACCGAGTCCGTCGTACGCGCGGCGGCGGCCTCGGTGAGCGTGCCGGACACCTGGCTCAAGGTGCCCGGGGAGCCGGAGGACGTCGAACCCTGGCTGCCCGAGGGCTGGGTGGTCGACAAGGAGGAGTCCGGCTACTTGATGTCCGTGACCCTGCGGGCCACGGCTCCAGCCGTACCGGACGGCTACAGCGTGTCGGTGCGGACGCGCGACGGTGTCACCTTCGTGTGCCTGCATGACCGGGCGGGTGCCCTCGCCGCCCGGGGGCAGATGGCCGTCCTCGGTGAGGCCGCCGTCGTGGACCGCGTCGTCACGGAGGAAGCGCACCGCCGTCGGGGCCTCGGCAGTCACGTGATGCGCGTCCTCGCCGACGAGGCGCTCGCGCGCGGCGCGGGCCTCGGCGTCCTGGGCGCGACCGACGACGGCCGCGCCCTGTACGAGGTCCTTGGCTGGAAGCTCAACGCTCCGCTGGCGGCGTGCATCTACCGGCCGTGAGCCGCACGCCGCCGCTTCCGGCGGGAATCGGGCTCCGATGTGGTCACTCGTGAGGGTGTGGGCGGGCCCCTGTCCACACCCTCACGAGGTCTCCGCTCAGGCGGCGGCCCGCTCCACGGGAATCCACAGCTTCGCGTCCGCCCGCGCCTGGTCCGCCGAGACGTCCACCTGGAGGATCTCGGGGCCCGGCCTGCTCCGGTAGGGGTTCGACGGGAACCACTGCGTGAACACGTCCCGCCACAGGTGCTGGAGCGCCTGCGGGAACGGGCCGGAGTTCTCGAAGACGGCCCACGCGCCCGGGGGAACGGTGAGGACGTCCAGGTCCTTTGGCGCCTCGGCGCCCGTCACCACGCCGTGGTAGTAGTCGAGTTCGGTCCCCTCGGCCCGGCTGGGGTCGAGCTGGTCGCTGACCCCGACGATCCCCGCCGGCTCCTGGTCCGACAGCGCGGTGACGCGCCGCAGGGTCTCCGCGTCGATGCCGCGGATGAACTCGGCGATCGCGGGGTTGGCCCCTTCGTGGACGAGCGGGACGCGGGCCTTCTTGCCCACCACGCGGAACTCGTCCTTGTCCACGATCCGGTATCGCATACTGCTGCTCCCTTCGACGATGAGGCGGAAGGACATCCGTGGCTGGGAGCGCAGCGCCGCACCGGTGCGGCGGGCCTCGCTCGGCCCCACCCCGTGGACGGAGCGGAAGGCACGCGCGAAGGCCTCGCCCGAGCCGTAGCCGTAGCGCACCGCGATGTCGAGCAGGGTGTGCTCACCGGCGAGCACCTCGGCGCCCGCCGTGGACAGCCGCCGCAGGCGGATGTACTCGGACAGCGGGACCCCCGCCAGCGCCGAGAACAGCCGCCGGAAGTGGTACTCCGACGTCATGGCGATGCGCGCGAGCTCGCTCACCTCGATCGGCTCGCCGAGATGTGCCTCGATGTGTTCCATGGCCTCGTTGAGCCGCTCCAGCACCCGGATCTCCTTCCCTTTCGCTCCCTCACGTTAGGGAGGAGTCACCCTGCCCGACCCGACACTCTGTGCCCGGTGCGGTCGGGTCCGGCGCGCGCAGCGCGTCCAGCACGGCGCGCACCGCGGCGCGCTGCGGTGCGCCGCGCCGGACCGCCGCCGTGATGGTGCGCGTCACGGGCGTCGCGAGCTCGCTCGTGGCGACGCGATAGCGGCGGTCCACCGCCAGGCCGGGAAGCAGGGCGATCGACAGACCCGCCTCGACGTGCTGGAGGGCCAGCATGTAGTTGCTGAACCGGCACACCACCCGCGGCTCGAACCGGGCCTGGCGGCACAGGCGCAGCGCGAGGTTCGCCATGTACGACTGCGGCATGTCGAAGGCCCACGCCTCGTCCGCGAGGGACGCCAGTTCCACGGCGCCGCGCCCGGCCGCCGGATGCCCGCAGGGCACCACGAGCAGGATCGAGTCCGTGGCCAGCGGCACGAGGTCGAGGTCGGGCCCCAGGGGCAGCTCGTCGAAGTCCGTGGTCGTGATGATGAGGTCCGCGTCGCCGCCCCGCAGCGCGGGCATGCTCTCGTGCGGCTCCAGCTGGAGCACCTCGACTTCAAGGTGCGGATGCTCCCGCGCGAGCCGGGTCACCGCCGGTACGGCCATGGTGTGGACCGCGCTCTGGAACGCCCCGAGGCGCACGAGCCCGGCCGGTTCCTCGCCGAACCCGCGCAGCTCGGCCTCGACGCTGTCCATGTGGTCGAGGATCGCCCGGGCCCGCCGCGCCAGGATCAGTCCGGCCGAGGTCAGGCGCACCCGGCGCCCCGTCCGTTCGATCAGCTGGGTGCGGGTCTCGGATTCGAGCACGGCGAGCTGCTGGGACACGCTCGACGGGCTCAGGCTGGCGGCCTGGGCGACCGCCCGGACGGTCCCGAGGGTGTCGAGCTGGGTGAGCAGGCGCAGTCTCCAGGGGTTCATCACCTCACGATTATTGTTCGGTTCGTCCGAACAGGAAAGGCAGAATTGTGAGATGGACGTGCCGCTCGGGCGCCGCCTAACGTCGGTGGCATGGCTCCTTCGACCACCCCTCCGTCCCCGGCCGCTCCGGCGACCACCGCCCCCGGGCCGTCCCCTGCGTCGCCCGCGTCGGCCACGTCGGCACTGTCATGCCTGACGTCACCGTCGTCAGCGTCGTCTTCGGAGGGCTTCTGGGCCGACGCCGAGCGGCATCTCGTCCGGTACGGCGGCGCGTTCACGCGCGAGATCATCGACCGCGCCGCGGGCAGCTTCGTGTACACCGCGGACGGCCGGAAGATCCTCGACTTCACCTCCGGCCAGATGAGCGCCATCCTCGGCCACTCGCACCCGGAGATCGTCGCGACCGTCCAGCACGGGATCGCGACGCTCGACCACCTCTTCAGCGGCATGCTCAGCCGCCCGGTCGTCGACCTCGCCCGGCGCCTCGCCGAGACCCTGCCCGCGCCGCTGGAGAAGGCGCTGCTCCTGACGACCGGCGCCGAGTCGAACGAGGCGGCCGTGCGGATGGCCAAGCTCGTCACCGGCAAACACGAGATCGTCTCGTTCGCGCGGTCCTGGCACGGCATGACGCAGGCCGCGGCGTCCGCCACGTACAGCGCGGGCCGCAAGGGCTACGGCCCGGGCGCGCCCGGCAACTTCGCCATCCCCGTGCCGAACGCCTACCGGCCCGACTTCACCACGCCCGACGGCGCCCTCGACTGGCGCCGCCAGCTGGACTTCGCCTTCGAGCTGATCGACGCCCAGTCGACCGGCAGCCTCGCCGCGTGCCTCGTCGAGCCGATCCTCAGCTCCGGCGGCATCATCGAGCCGCCGCCCGGGTACGTCGCGGCCCTGCGGGACAAGTGCCGGGAACGCGGCATGCTGCTGATCCTCGACGAGGCCCAGACCGGCCTGTGCCGCACCGGGACCTGGTACGCCTTCGAGCGCGACGGCGTCGTGCCCGACATGCTCACGCTCTCCAAGACGCTCGGCGCCGGGCTTCCCCTCGCGGCCGTGGTCACCAGCGCCGAGATCGAGCAGGAGGCGTACGAGCGCGGGTACCTGTTCTTCACCACGCACGTGGCCGACCCGCTGGTGGCCGCGGTCGGCAACACCGTCCTGGACGTCCTGGTCCGCGACCGGCTCGACGAGCGGGCACGGTCCCTCGGCGCCTTCCTCCGCCAGGGCCTCACGGACATCGCCGAACGGCACGAGGTCGTCGGTGACATCCGGGGCCGGGGCCTGCTGGCCGGGCTTGAGTTCGCCGTCGACCCGGAGAGCGGGCGGAGCTCCAGCGAGCTGGGCGCACGCGTCACCCGGCGCTGCCTCGAACTGGGCCTGCACATGAACATCGTCCAGCTGCCGGGCATGGGCGGCGTCCTGCGGATGGCGCCGCCGCTGACCGCCACCGAGGACGAGCTGTCCCTCGGCCTGACGATCCTCGACCAGGCGATCAGCGAGGCCCGCGCCGGGCTCTGAGGGCGACACCAGGCCTCGGCCGAAACCCGCTGGCGCGTGCGGGCCGTCACGGACGATCATCGAGCACATGAGCGATCACCCCGCACGCTGGAGCCAGGCCACCGTCCATCCCGACATGTGGACGGACCCGGGCGACGACCCCCGTGAAGGAGCCATGCCGGAGGGCGAACTCGCGACGCTGCGGGACTTCCTCACGAACTACCGCCACACCCTGCGGATGAAGTGCGAGGGCCTGGACGCGGAGCAGCTGGCCCGCCGGTCGGTGCCGCCGTCGACGATGTCGCTGCTCGGCCTGGTGCGCCACCTCGCCGAGGTGGAGCGGGACTGGCGCGGCTGGCTCGGCGCGGGCGACCCGCCGCCGAAGCTGTACGGCGTGCGGGACGGGGACTTCGACGGCGCGGTCGCCGACCAGGCCGTCGTCGACGCCTCGTACGCCGACCTGGAGCGCGAGCAGGCGAAGACCGACGCCGCGCTGGCCGCGTACGAGGACCTGGGCGAGCGCGTGGGCAAGGACAACGTCTCGATACGGGAGCTGCTGGTGCACCGCGTGGAGGAGTACGCCCGCCACTGCGGACACGCCGACCTGCTGCGCGAGTGCGTGGACGGACGGGTCGGCCAGTGACCGCGTGACGCGGCCCCCGCACCACGGCCGGTGGACATCCGCCTCCCACCGGCCGCGGCGGCCGGACCGTCAGGCGGGCAGTGCCGCCTCGACGGCGGCCACGACCTCGGCCGCGTCGGGCTCGGTCTGCGGGGCGAAGCGCGCGACGACCGTGCCGTCGGCGCCGATCAGGAACTTCTCGAAGTTCCAGCGGATGTCGCCGGTGTGGCCCTCGGCGTCCGCCGCCGTGACCAGGTGCTGGTACAGCGGGTGCCGCTGCGCGCCGTTGACGTCGACCTTCTCCGTCATGGGGAACGTCACGCCGTACGTCGCCGAGCAGAACTCGGCGATCTCCTCGGACGTGCCGGGCTCCTGGCCCATGAACTGGTTGCACGGCACCCCGAGGACGGTGAAGCCCCGGGCGGCGTACTGCTCGTGCAGCCGCTCCAGGCCCGCGTACTGCGGGGTGAGGCCGCACTTGGAGGCGACGTTGACGATGAGGACGGCCTTGCCCAGGTACTGGGACAGGTCCGCGGGGCCGCCCTGGAGGCTCTCGATCTCTACTGCGTCGTAGACAGACATGCTGCGGAGCCTACGCTCCGGCCGTGCCCGGCGCGGAGCCGGGCCGGGCGGCCCGCGGCGGCTCGTCGCGGTGCAGCCTGCCGCGGGCGACCAGCTCGATGGCGACGGCCGTGGCGATGGCCTGCACCGCCATCAGGGCGATGAGGACGAACAGCTGCACCGCGCCCGCTTGCACGGGTGAGGCGCCGCCGAGCAGCATGCCGACGAACGCGCCGGGAAGCGTGACCAGGCCGACCGTGCGGGTCTGGTCGAGCCCGGGCAGCAGGGCGTCGGACGCGGCCGGGCGGCAGACCTCCAGACGCGCGTCGTGCGGGAGCAGACCGAGGGCCAGACCCGCCTCGAACTCGCCGAAGCGGGTGTGAAGTTCGTCCAGGGCGCGGCGCCCGGCGAGCACCGTGGCCGTGAGCGCGCCGCCGATGAGGATGCCCGTGACCGGGATCATGGCGATGCCCCGCACCGGGACGAGCCCGGTCAGGGTGAGCACGCAGACGACCGGTACGACGGGCGTCGCCAGGGGCACGGCCGCCCACCACCAGGTGCCGTTCGGGGTGACGCGGCGCCCCGCCGTGCGCGTGGCCACGGCGAGCATGAGCAGCAGAAACGCGAACAGGGCCGCCGTGTGGTGGACCACCCAGCCGATGAGCAAGGAGACCGCGGTCAGTTGGGCCGTCGCCCGCACACCGGCCACGGCGACCTCCCGGGCCCGGCCGCGCGACCCGTCCGGCGAGAGCCGAAACACCGCCGCCACCGCGGCCGCCGCGAGGAGCAGGACCAGCAGGACGACACCGAGGGTCACATTGGCGGGCAGCAGCGTCTGAGCAGCGAGTACACGCACGGACCCACCCTAGGCGCGGGGGCCGTAGGCTCCTTCCTACCGACGCGTTCGCCCCAGAGTGGGCCCGAATGCGCCGGACGGACGTACGCAGCGACAGAAGGGCGACCAGTCATGGCGCAGCAAGTGCGGGGCGTGATCGCACGCGCGAAGGGCGAGCCGGTACGGATCGAGACGATCACCGTGCCGGATCCGGGGCCTGGGGAAGCCGTGGTGCAGGTCCAGGCGTGCGGGGTCTGCCACACCGACCTGCACTATCGCGAAGGCGGCATCAACGACGACTTCCCGTTCCTGCTCGGCCATGAGGCGGCGGGCGTCGTGGAGTCGGTGGGCGAGGGCGTCACCGAGGTCGCGCCGGGCGACTTCGTGATCCTCAACTGGCGCGCGGTGTGCGGCCAGTGCCGCGCCTGTCAGCGGGGCCGCTCCCAGTACTGCTTCAACACGCACAACGCGCGGCAGAAGATGACCCTCGCCGACGGCACCGAGCTCTCGCCCGCGCTCGGCATCGGCGCGTTCGCGGAGAAGACCCTCGTCGCGGCCGGGCAGTGCACCAAGGTCGACCCGGCCGCGTCCCCGGCCGCCGCGGGGCTGCTCGGCTGCGGTGTGATGGCCGGGCTCGGCGCGGCCATCAACACCGGCGGGGTGACCCGCGGCGACTCGGTGGCCGTCATCGGCTGCGGCGGCGTCGGCAACGCGGCGGTCGTCGGGGCCCGGCTCGCCGGCGCCGCGAAGATCATCGCGGTCGACATCGACGACCGGAAGCTGGAGACCGCCCGCGGCCTCGGTGCGACCGACACCGTCAACTCCCGCTCGGCCGACCCCGTCGAGGCGGTCCGGGAGCTGACCGGCGGCTTCGGCGCCGACGTCGTCATCGACGCCGTCGGCCGCCCGGAGACGTACGAGCAGGCCTTCTACGCCCGTGACCTCGCGGGCACGGTCGTCCTGGTGGGCGTGCCGACCCCGGACATGCGCCTCGACCTGCCGCTGCTCGACGTCTTCGGGCGCGGCGGCGCGCTCAAGTCGAGCTGGTACGGCGACTGCCTGCCCTCGCGGGACTTCCCCATGCTCATCGACCTCTACCGGCAGGGGCGGCTCGACCTCGACGCGTTCGTGACCGAGACGATCGCGCTCGACGAGGTGGAGAAGGCCTTCGAGCGGATGCACCACGGCGACGTGTTGCGCTCGGTGGTGGTCTTCTGATGGCCCCCGCGACCGCGGGCCCCGTCCGCGTCGAACACCTCGTCACCTCCGGCACGTTCTCCCTCGACGGCGGCACGTGGGACGTGGACAACAACGTCTGGATCGTCGGTGACGACCGTGAGGTCCTGGTCATCGACGCCGCACACGACGCCGATGCCATCGCCGAGGCCGTGGGCGACCGGCGCGTCGTCGCCATCGTGTGCACCCACGCCCACGACGACCACGTCGACGCCGCCCCCGCGCTCGCCGAGCGCACCGGCGCGCCGGTCCTGCTGCACCCGGACGACCTGGAGCTGTGGAAGCTGACCCACCCGGACCGGGCGCCGGACGGTGACCTCTCCGACCGCCAGGAACTGGACGTGGCCGGCACGACCCTGACGGTCCTGCACACCCCGGGCCACTGCCGGGGCGCGGTCAGTCTGCACGCGCCCGAGCTGGGCACGGTGTTCACCGGGGACACGCTGTTCGCGGGCGGTCCGGGCGCCACAGGGCGGTCCTTCAGCGACTTCCCGACGATCGTCGAGTCGATCCGTGAGCGGCTCCTGACGCTGCCGCCGGAGACGGTGGTGCGCACCGGCCACGGCGACAACACGACGATCGGCGCGGAGTCCGGTCACGTTCAGGAGTGGATCGCGCGCGGCCACTGAGCGGACGGATCCCCCGGGAAAGCCACCTGCGGACATCCCCGCGGGTGGCTTTTCCACGCTGCTAACCTGTAGTAGGTGAACACACATACTGACCCTTACGCCGTGCGTGCCGAGACGCCCTCCGTCGAGACCTACCTCCAGCTGCGCGCCGCCTCCGGGCTGAGCCCCCGCACGGTCGAGCAGGCCGCGGCCGGACTGCCCCACACCTGGCACGCGGTCACCGCGTACGCCGGGGACGAGCCGGTCGGCATGGGGCGCGTCGTCGGCGACGGCGGGTGCGTCTTCCAGATCGTCGACATGGCCGTCCTGCCCGCGCATCAGGGGCGGGGTCTTGGCAAGCAGATCATGGCCGCGCTCGTCGACGCACTGGAGCGCCGCGCGCCCGAGGGGGCGTACGTCTCGCTCATCGCGGACGGCGACGCGCGCTTCCTGTACGAGAAGTTCGGCTTCCGCGACACGGCGCCCGCCTCCATCGGGATGCACCGCTGGACCTGACGGGACGCATGAGGGCGGCGCGTCGCAGGTCACGCGTGCTGGCAGCCCTCCCCGATCTCCGATAAGTTAGGCAAGGCTTACCTAATGGAGGTTGAGGATGGGTGTCCGACACATCAGCACGACCATGCCCGCGGCGGCGGCGCGCGCCCGCTCCGTGCTCGCCACCGCCTGGTCCTGCGCGGTGACCACGGAGATCGGCAGCGACGAACTCCTCGGCGCCCACAGCGTCACCGAGCGGGGCGCCGTACGCCTCGATCCCCCGGAGGACAGCGCCCTCGCGGCCGCCCTCATCTGCGCGCCGCGCGGCGCGCCGTCCACCCTCCTGGAGTTCGCGGACGTCTCGCCGGTGCCGGTGCGGGACCGGGTGCGCAGCAGGCTGTGGCTCTCGGGCTCGCTCACGGCCACGCGCGACGAGCTCCTCTTCGAGCCGACCAGCGTCGTCCTGCACGACGGCCACGGCCGCACCGGCATCGACCTCGAAGAGTTCGCGCTCGCCGACCCCGACCCACTCGCCCACGCCGAGTCCCGGCTGCTCACCCATCTCGCGGACTCCCACCCCGACGCCGTCGAGCAGCTCACCCGGCTCATCGCCGCGGAGAGCCTGAGCGGCGTCGTGAACGTCAAACCGGTGGCCGTCGACCGCTACGGCCTCACCCTGCGCCTCGAACGCGTCAGCAGTCAGGCCGACGTGCGCCTGCCCTTCCATGCGCCCGTCGAGGACCTGGGCCAGGTCACCGAGCGGATGCACGCCCTGCTCACGAAGGCGCGCCTGCTGCGCCGCCCCGCACTGCGCCCGGCGCCGCCGGAGTCCTGAGGGCCGTCGGCGGCCGAACCGCTGTTCCCCGTGGGGGAGATGAGGTTGTCGTCGAGCCAGGGGCGGTTACCGTTCGCCGGAGTGATCCAGGCATGATGGGCACCATGAGCGCGCAGAGTAAGTCTTTGCCCAACGATCCGGTGGAACCGGTTCAGGCCCTGATCGTCGTCGACATGCAGTCCGCCTTCGTCTCCGGCGACGACGCCATCCCTCACGTCGAGCGTGTGCTCCAGCGCACCGAACAGCTCATCGCCAAGGCCCGCGCGGCCGACGCCCTCGTCGTCCAGCTCCAGAACGACGGCCCGGAAGGCGCCACCGACGAGCCGGGCACGCCCGGCTGGCGGCTCCACCTGCCCGTGGACGCCGACCGCGGCGAGGTCGTGATCCGCAAGGAGTACGACGACGGCTTCGAGGAGACCGAACTGGAGGAACTCCTGCGCGAGGAGGGTGTCACCTCACTGGCCATCTGCGGCGTCATGTCGGAGATGTGCGTCAGTGCCACCGCGCGCACCGCGCTCGACCTGGACTTCCGCGTGGTCATGCCGCACGACGCCCACGGGACGTACGACATCCCGGCGGCCGAGGGCATCAGCGACGCCGTACCGGCGGCGACGGTGTCGCGCGTCGCCGAGTGGGCCCTCGGCGACGAGGTCGAGGTCGTGGCGAGCGCCGATGACGTGAGCTTCACCGCGTCCTGAGGCGCGCCCATGCGAGGGGCTGTCCGCCCGCCCGTGCGGCGGGCGGGCGGACAGCGGGCGCCGAGGGGGCGGCGCGTGTCACTCGCCGGTCGAACCGGCCC
The DNA here is from genome assembly GCF_044544845.1 of Streptomyces sp. NPDC053474. Taxonomy (NCBI): domain Bacteria; kingdom Bacillati; phylum Actinomycetota; class Actinomycetes; order Kitasatosporales; family Streptomycetaceae; genus Streptomyces; species Streptomyces sp. NPDC053474. Next base: position 2,630 of record NZ_JBITXV010000012.1, on the reverse strand, counting down.
GCGCCGCGAGGACCCCGGCCACCTCGTACAGATAGCGGTTGACCGGGGTCGGCGTCCCGGTGCGCTCGCCGAGCCGGACCACCGAGCCGTTCCAGGCGTCCAGTTCGGACGGACGGCCGGACAGGATGTCGCGCTGGAGCGACGAGGTGCCCTCTGCGGGCTGCTGGTCGATGAAGTCCAGCGTCCTCGCCACGATGTCCTCCGGCAGCGGCACGTCGTGGGCCGCGGCCAACCGCTGGATCTCGGTCATGCCCTCGACCAGCAGCCGCCGCGTCCCGGGCCGGGAGCGCAGCACGCCGAACGGCGCGTCCGTCACCGTGCCGAGCCCGCCGAACGGCACCACGAACAGGAACTTGGCCCACAGTTCCGCCCAGATGTCGTCCGGCACGGCGGCGGCCACGGACGCGCCCGTGAGCGCGGACACCAGGCGCGTCACGCGCTCGGACACGCCGTTGTCCCACTCCGCGAACGCCAGCGCCGCGGGCCCGCCCACGTGGCGCACGCGCCCCGGCCCGTCGAGATGCGCGATGATCTTCGCGGTGCCGGGCAGGACCGCGCCGCGGCCGACCTCCTGAGCCACCTGCTCGGGGGCCTCCACGCCGTTCTGGAACGTCACGACGGCCGTGTCGGAGCCGACGAGCGGCTTCAGCGCGGCGATGGCGGAGGGCAGTTGCCAGGTCTTGACGCACAGCAGGACGTAGTCGACCTCGCCGATGTCGCGGGTGTCGTCGGTCGCCCGCACCGGCGCCACGGCGAAGCTCCCGGCCGTGCTGTCCACGCGCAGGCCGTCGCGCCGCAGGGCCTCCAGATGGGCGCCCCGCGCCACGAAGCGCACGTCGTGCCCGGCGGCGGCGAGCCGCCCGCCGAAGTACCCGCCGATCCCGCCGGTACCGATCACCGCGACGCGCACCTGTTCCGCCGCTGCCTTCCCCACCATGGAGAACCCCCTTGTACTGCCGGTCGTCACACCGGGCGGCCACGGCCCGGATCAGGACACCCTATGCCGCCGCCGCGGGCCGGGCGCTCACCCCCTCACAGGGGCAGCGCGCACACCGCCATGGGTGCCGCGAACGGCTCTCCGGTCAAAGTGAGTTCCCCCGTGCCCGCGTCGACGCGGAAGACGCTCACCGAGCCGGAGCGCTGGTTGCTGGCGAACAGCAGCCGCTGGGAGGGGGAGAAGGCGAGGTGCCGGGGGAAGTCCCCGCCCGCGGGCGTCGTGCCGAGGAGGCGGAGCCGGGCCCCGCTCTGCTCGACGGCGTACCGCGCCAGGGAGTTGTGCCCCCGGTTGGCGACGTACGCGAAGCAGCCGTCGCGGGTCACGAGAGGCTGCGCCGGATAGTTCGTGAGGCCGGACGGCGTGCCCGTGGACTGCGGCTCACCGGGGGTCACACGCCCCGTCGTGGGGTCGTAGGCGCAGACCACGACCGTGTTGTCGAGCTCGTTGGCCACGTACGCGAAGCGCCCCGAGGGGTGGAACGCGAGGTGCCGAGGTCCCGCGCCCGCCCGCAGCGTGACCCGGGTGACCGGGCGCAGCGTGCCCGCCTCCGTGTCGAGGCGGTACGTGTACACGGTGTCGGTCCCGAGGTCGACGGCCAGGACGTGGCGGCCGTCCGGGGACGTCACGACCTGGTGGGCGTGCGGGCCCTGCTGCCCGGGGCCCGGCTGCGGCTCGGTGTGCCGGACGAGGCCGGTGCGTGCGCCGAGCGCGCCGGAGTCCTCGATGGGGTGCACGGCCACGCTGCCGGAGGAGTAGTTGGCGCTGAGCAGCCAGCGGCCGCTCGGGTGCACGGACAGGTGACAGGGGCCGTCGCCCCCGGTGTCGCGGGTTCCGAGCACCCGGTGGGCGCCGTCGGGGGAGAGCGCGACGGCGGTCACGCCGCCCGGCGACCGCTCGTTGACGCAGTACAGCGTCCGCCCCGAGGGATGGGCCACCAGATAGGACGGGTCGAGCACCCCGGTGAGCGTCCCGGCACCCGTGATGCGGCCCGTCGTGTCGTCGTACGTGGCCAGGCCGATGCCGGAGCCGCCGCCCGGCTCGGAGGTGTAGGTGCCGAGGAAGAGGGGGCGCCCGCCGCTCCCGCTGCTGGGGAGGGGCGCGGCCCCGGCGGACGTGGTGGTGACGGCCCCGGCCGCGGCCGCGGCGAGTGTCGTAGCGATGAACCGGCGTCTGTCCATGCTGCACCTCGTGTGTCAGAAGTGACGGTCGTGGCGATGTGGCAGCCACCTTGGACCCTGGTCCGTTGAACAGGCAATAGTCGCAACATGAGTTGCATCATGTGCAACGGGTAAGAGGGGCGGCGATCGACGCCCGCCGCCCTCCTTTTGAGCAGTGACTTCCGTCTTTGCCGTCCCGCCCCTGTGTGTTTGCCAACGCATCCACGCACTCGCCGACGAGCCGTTTGACGCGCGGCCGGACCTGCTGATCGCTCATGCCGAGGGCGTTCGCGACCGTGTACTCGGGAATGGCTGGCGCGGACGGCGACCCACCTCGCCCGGCCCAGGTGGCGCACCCGGGCCGGGGGGGGGGGGGGGGGCCGCGCGCCCGCGGGGCGCCGCGGCCCCCCCCCGGCCGGGGGCCGGCGCCGCGGGGCGCGGGCGGGACTGCCACGAGGAGCCCGGGAACCGGGGCC